>NZ_BAABRS010000005.1 GCF_039545095.1 Fodinibius salicampi
CTATTTTGTTACCTATTCTCTTGATTCCAATCCCATCCCGATGGGTGGCTTGGCAGGCACTTTTTCGTACCCCTTTCATATAACAAGAGTCATTTCAACCGTTTTTGTTACAAAAAAGTTGGGGAAATCTGCCGAAAAGGGAAACAAATTATTGGAAACTCAAAAAAGGAAGGAAACCCAACTACAACTTATAGACTTACGTACTTTTGAGAATATGTCCCAGATTCAGTTTGTGGATGGGGATGAGATACTTCATGGCCAGGGCATCCTTTTCAATATCCAGCATGCCGGTGCCCCTAAAATTAACGATGCAGTGCCCGTCCAAGCAGCGCACTACCTCTCCTATCCCATAGTACTCCGGGCTGGGTCCGTAGTACACCAGGTCCCCGAGCTGGATATTATTATCCGCCCGTCGATTAAAGGGATAGATAACCGGAAGCCGGTCGAGTCGATATGAAAGTTTTTTCTTCGTTGCCATGACCCCTAATATACGGGATTACAAACTGTTTTTTCCAATGACAAATTTTCGTGTCTCCCGGTCCGCTATCTCGATGGTAATCCAAAGAGCCTCAGGCGGGATGAGCGATGTAATACGCTCCGGCCATTCGATCACGCAAATTCCTGCTCCATAAAAATACTCCTCCACCCCGATTTCCAGCGCTTCCCGCGGGGACTCCATCCGGTAGCAATCAAAATGGTACAGGGGTAGCGTTCCCTCATATTCATGGATGAGGGTATAGGTGGGCGAAAGCACTTCATCTGGATTGATATTTAGTGCTTCGGCAATACCTTTTACAAAATGAGTTTTTCCGGCGCCAAGGTCGCCTTTCAAACAGAGAATATCTCCAGCTTTTAACTTCTTTCCTATCTTTTTGCCCACTGATATGGTTTCAGCGGGCGACTTGCTGATAAATTCCGATTCCATTCAACGCCTGCTTCTAAAAATAGATTGAATTATTATTCACATTTATCCGGCTCACTGGTCAAACATTGTTTTGGGACGCATGGTTGCAATGGGTAAAATCATTTCTTCCATACTGGCTCCACCGTGCAGGAAGGTATCGCGATAGCGATTCTGATAACGATGGTAATTGGTCGGATAGACAAAATAGTAATCCTCTTTTGCAAGGATATAATTGTTCGAATGACGTGGGCTTGGCAGCTGAAATTCCGCCGGATCTTTGACCAGCAGTGTGGTATCCTCATTGACGGTCAGGTTCCGTCCGTATTTATAACGGAGGCTGGTGGAAGTATCTTTATCGCCATAAACCTTGGTATCGCGCAGCGCCCGCACCGCCCCGTGATCGCTGGTTACCACAATCGTCACCTCTTTGTCGGCCAGCGCCCGAAATATCTCCAGCAGCGAAGAATGTTGGAACCACGTCTGCGTCAAACCGCGAAAAGCAGGTACATCCGGGGCTATCTCTTTGAGCACATCCGAATCGGAGCGGGAATGAACCAACGTATCCACAAAGTTATACACAAAGGTACTCAGGGGCACCTGCAGGTAATTGTGGATATTATCCATCACCTTCCGGCCGTCTTCTTGGTTCAGCACTTTTTCGTACTTCACTGTTTTATCGATTCCCTTTCGGCTGAGCTGCTTCATCAAAAGCTCTTCCTCAAATTGATTGAGCGACCGCTCATCTTCGCCCTGGTGCCACAAGTCAGGATAGATATCCTCAATTTCCAACGGAAATAGTCCTGAAAATATGGCATTCCTCGAGTATGGGGTAGCCGTGGGCAGGATGGAGTAATAAAAATCGGTGTCGATGCTATAATCATCACTCAGCATCTCCTCAAAAAGCAGCCATTGATCGTAACGCATACAATCAATCACCAGGAAAAGCGTATGCTGATCGTTTTTCAAATGAGGCAGCACATATTCATTGACGATATCAGTAGATAGCGCCGGCCGCTCCGGAGTGGATTGGCGCAACCATGACTGATAATTTCTTTCAATAAACCGGCCAAACATTTTGTTTGCCTCCCGGTACTGATCAGCCAATACTTGCCGCAAAGATTCCTCACCTGATTGCAGATCAATATCCCATCGGGTAAGCTGACGGTAAATTTTTATCCATTCACTCCAGTCTGCATCTTCTCGAATACGATCAGAAAGCTTGTTAAAGCTGCGAAGATAGGACTGGGCAAATTTTTCATTACGTATACGGTTCCGCTCCAGGATACGCTTAACCGTCAATAAAATTTGATTGGGATTGACCGGCTTGATGAGATAGTCCGATATCTTGCCCCCGATGGCATCCTCCATGATCGACTCTTCCTCACTCTTGGTAATCATTACGACCGGGAGCCCCGCCTGTATTCGCTTTATTTTATTTAGCGTAGCCAGTCCGTCCATGCCCGGCATCTGCTCATCGAGAAAGATAATGTCAAACGGACGCTCTTTTATGAGACTTACCGCATCTCCCCCGTTCGTGACCGGGGTAACCTCAAAGCCTTTATTTTCTAAAAAAATGATGTGGGGCTTTAGCTGATCGATCTCATCATCCGCCCATAAAATTCGCGTTGTCATACAGGATCCATGTTAATTTCTATGAATCCTTAAGTTTGACAAATGGTTTCAATTTTTCCAGTCGCTTTTCACCAATTCCTTTAATCTCTTTCAACTCTTCAATACGCTTAAAACCCCCGTTCTCTTCCCGGTATATAATGATCCGCTCGGAGTAAGCCGGACCGATACCCGGCAAGGTCTGGAGCGTCTCCTGATCGGCCGTATTAACGTTAATTCGCTCGATTGATCCTTCTCCGATCGCCTGAGTGTCCGACTCTTTATCCTCTTCCTTCGTAGTGATGGTATCAGAAATAACTGCCATAGGAGGAGACTTTTCAGTGGGTGGAAGATAGCGATCCATCCTTTTTTTCTTTTCTGCTTCCAGCTGTGCTGTGCGTTCCCGGAACTGTGCTTCCAATTCGTGGTAGTATTCTCCATCAAAAGGGGTGGAGGGAGATAGTGCTATATTGCTAACCGCCAGCACAACCAGAATAATCATCAACCCCACTATTGACTTCCGTTCGGCCGGCGTTATTTTCAACTTTTCCAGCCAGAAAAATAATCGTCTCTTCATCGTTTTATTACATTTCTTGATGTTGTTTTTTAACCTTCTCTCATAAGTAAGTACTATTTGAGGCCCAATCCTTACAACTTTATTTGTATTACATTCAAAATTATTGGATGTTTGCCTCCTGAAATGCAAGATACACAGACATATCGCTATAAAGAGCTCCCGGTTTCATACAAGACCATAGGGGAAGGGAAACCGCTTATTCTCCTTCACGGATGGGGAAGCAGCGGACAGGTTATGCTGCCCCTGGCCAAACAGCTGGCTTCGCTGCGAAGCTGTTTTGTGCTGGACCTTCCCGGATTTGGTAACACCCCCGAGCCCGACCGTCCCTGGTCGGTAGATGACTATTCCGATCTGATACAGCACTTCATTACAGACCTGCAGCTCGGCAGTGTAGACCTGCTGGTACATTCATTCGGGGGACGTATCGCCCTGAAGCTTTGCGCCAGAACAGAAGGACAGCAACTTATTGACAAGGTCCTCATTACCGGGGGCGCTGGCATGAAGCCCAAGCGAAGTCTGACCTACTACCTGAAAAAATATACCGCTAAAATTCTAAAAGCGCCTTTTGTCCTCCTCCCCTCGGATGCAAGAGAAAAAGCGTTGAATAAACTGCGGGAGACCTCGCTCTGGAAAGCGATGGGCTCCAGTGACTATAGCAAGCTAAGCGGAGTCATGCGGGAGACCTTCGTCAAAACCGTAACCGAGCATCTCGAATCTTCTTTGGAAGACATTCCTCACGAAGTATTATTACTGTGGGGACGCAATGACGAGGCCGCTCCCCTGTACCAGGCTAAACGGATGGAAAAAGGGATTGGAGGGGCTGCCCTTGTAGTTATCGATCGCGCCGGACATTACGCCTTCCTGGATCAACCCGCGCGTTTTGGTTCCATTGCCAAAGCCTTTTTTGAAGAATAAAAAAATCCATTGTACCTAATATGTTGTTTCAAGCGTGGACGCTCAAAACAGCTGGTAAAGGAATAAAAAACTCTAAAGGTCGAGAGAATAGAAATTTTACGGACCTGTACTACTTCTCTTTACCCTCTACTTCCCGCTCCTTGAAATCCTCATTAAAATAATTGTACCACTTGCGGAAGGGACGAAAGGCATTTTCGGGATCAAAGGGACGCTTGTATTCACTTTGACGGCACTCCTCGCTACAGCAGCCTTCCATCTTCCGGGCTCCCTCTTCGGAACACACAAACAGCTTGTTGCACTCCATATTTGCGCAATTGATATAGGTATCAGCCGGTTTGCCCGTAATTTCGCAGCGGGCGATGGGCTCCATATCATCCTCATTAACGGGCACTACCAGGCGATCATCAAAAACAAAACATTTGCCCTTATAGTGTTTTCCACCCTCTTCATTGGCATACCGCAGGATGCCCCCGTGCAGCTGATTCACATCATCCCAGCCTTTCTCCTTCATCAATACCGAAAATTTCTCGCAGCGGATACCACCCGTGCAGTACATCAGTACTTTTTTATCCTTATCGACTTTGCGCTCAAAATCTTCCAGCCATTTCGGAAATTCATAAAAGTTTTCGACCTCCGGCGTAACGGCCCCTTCAAAATGGCCAATTTTTGATTCGTAATCGTTGCGCACATCGATGAGCACATAATCATCTTCAGATTCCATTACTTGCTTCCACTCATGCGGCTCCAGGTACTTTCCTCCTTCGGCCGGATCAACCCCATCTTTATGAATGGCCACCAGTTCATCCCTTGTTTTGCACTTCAGCTTTGCAAAAGGCACATAGTCACTGGTATCGGTCTTAAAGTCGATCCCATCAAAGCCAGGGATACTCGTCAAGTGTTCCTTATACCTGGCAACCTGTTCGGGCGTACCACCGAGCGTGCCATTAATCCCTTCTTCTCCAATATAAATACGGCCCTTCACTCCTAACTCTTTGCAAAAATGCTTGTGTTCCTCACAAAACGTTTCGGGATCTTCAATGCGATTAAATTTATAATACAGTATTACTTCGTACATTGTATCTTTAAGTTTCTATACCATTGACGCACAAAACGTAACTGAATTTCTTGTACCTTTGCGCGTGGATGATTGCTATTAATTTGCAGGGGTCAAAATTAAGGCTATTTTTGGAAGAAATGAACCGCAATAATCTTTTTTTGGATGCGTCAACATATTTACCAGCTATTCATCATTAGTCTGATAGCGTTTCTGAATCCAATTGTACTTCAGGCACAACACGCACAGATTGAAAGAGATTATCAAAAAGGGCAGCTTTCCCTTGATAAAAAAGTCTTATACCAATTTTATGCAATCCGACAACCGGATCAGCTGCCTAAAAATTATGAGAAGGAGAGCTCAGAACCGATTAAGTGTGGAACTCCCGCCCACATGGACCTCCATAAAAACCGCTCACAACTGTCGGCTGGCACCATCGCCCGGATTGAATCAATGACCAGCCAGCCAAGTCAACACAGCACAAAAACCTACACTTCGGCATCGGGACGTTTCCAAATAAACTACACCACCACCGGCGAAAATGCCGTACCAAGTGAGGATGCAAATAATAACGGCACGCCCGACTATGTGGAGTGGACGGCCCAGGCCGCTGATTCCTCCTATCGTCACGAGGTCCAAACCCTTGGCTATTCGGACCCCATCCCTGACACGAACAACCCCTATCAAATTTATTTTGAAAATATCGGGTTTTACGGATATACCGAGATAAGCAATGGGAGCACCTATATTGTTTTGCACAACAATTTCAATGGATTTCCTGAAAATGACGATCCCCACAGCAATCAGCGGGGATCTGTTCGGGTAACTGTGGCCCATGAACTCAAACACGCTATCCAATATGCCGCTACCCAGTGGAACGGAGAGACCGACAAATGGTCCGAGATGGATGCTACGCTGATGGAGGAGGTCGTCTATGACGAAGTAAATGATTACTACCACTATTTACGTGATTCAGAGTCCATTTTCAGTAATCCGGAAAGTTCTTTTTATCCCGGATCCTATTATCACGTCAGCTGGGCGCTCTTTTTTGAGGAGAAATACGGTCCCCAGTTCTGGCCATCGGTATGGCAGATTATTCGAAATAACCCGCAGATTACCATGGTAGATGCCCTTAGTCAACAATTAGGAGGAAAAGAAGCCTTTCGAAAGGCTTATATCGAATCCCAGCTTTGGCATTATGCGTCCGGCAGCAACGCTCTCAACGGCTTTGGATTTGAGGAACGGAATCATTATCCCGATCCGCCCGCAATGTCAGGGAATCAATATTTGTCTGAAGATATCAACATTCCCAAGGCAGGAACATCTCATAAACTCAACAACTTTAGCGGTACCTATTATGCTATTATAGACCGACCATCAAATGGCGGCGGTAATGTAGCTATTGAAGCTAAATTAATCGACCAAAATACAGGCATTGGCCTCTTGGGGCATTTCACAGACGGATCGTCGGATTCCAAAACTGTGACTTCATCTAGCAAGGAAAGGGCTATTATTAATACCGATTGGTCATGGGATAATATCGCATCCGTTTCCCTTATTTTGACGAATTCCGATACCAATAGTTCTTCTGATGCTACGATTGTACAGGTAGGCAGCAGCAATTTCGATCAACTAACCCTTCACCAAAATTATCCGAATCCTTTCCAACGGTCTACAAACATTCGTTTCACACTTGCAGAACCCTCCCAGATAAAACTGGAAATCTATGACAGTATAGGACGCAGAGTACGCACTATCTATGATGACCAAGAGCTCGACGCCGGACTTTATGTAGAAAATTTTGAAACCGGCAGTCTTGCTTCCGGCGTTTATATTTACCGGCTTACAACCGACCAGCAGGTAACGACCAAAAAAATGACGCTGATTAAATAGTCATGGATTAACTATAAGGCATACAATCAGTGCAGCGTTACCAAATCGAGAATAATAGCATCCGCAATCTTTATTCCTTTATCGGTGAGCCGGATATGTTCGTCAAAATGAAGTTTTTGTTCGTTTTCCCGCTCCTTTACATATACCATTTGCTTCTCACTCAGCTGGTAATGGTACCGCTCTTTTAACTCCTTAACAGAAACCCCTCGTCGTGTTCGAAGGCCCATCATCAGCCGCTCTTCAGCCAATTGTTTTGTGGTCAGTTCTTCTGGCTTACTGCTGATATCCTCTCCCCTCAGATAACCACACAAGTTTCTCTCCTCTTCCCAGCGCACGGCCTTTTGATCCCACCAAAACGAATGGGCTGCAGGACCAAGGCCAAGATAATTTTCATGCTCCCAGTAGTTGCTGTTGTGGACTGCCTCGCGGCCCGGCTTGCTGTAGTTGCTTACCTCGTATCGCCGTATCCCCTTTGCCTGTAAACGTTCATTAACCAAATCAAAATGATCGGCAACCTTGTCGTCTTCCGGCGGGGCAATGCGTCCCAATTTAACCTGTTTTCCCAGCCGTGTCCCGGGCTCTATCGTCAATGAGTAGGCTGAAACATGCGGGGGATCAAACCCGAGCAGCAAATCCAAATCCTTGTCAAGGTCTTGAAGATCCTGCTCGGGATTGCCATAAATTAAATCAACGGTATATGATTCAAACTCTGATTGTGACAGCAATTCGAGGCATCGAAGCGCTTCTTCCCGTGAATGGGCGCGATGCATGAATTCCAATAAATCAGGCTGAAAGCTCTGTACTCCCATACTAAGACGCGTTACTCCCAGCTCTTTAAGGGCACGTAAAAACTCGGGAGTGACATCATCCGGATTGACCTCAAAAGTAAGCTCCCGTATATCGAGCTTAAAAGTGCGATCCAATTCATCCAAAATGCGCTCAACCTGTACGGGCTCGAGCAGCGAGGGAGTTCCTCCCCCAAAATAGATGGTATCCACGGTTTCGTCGGCATATTTGCTATCCCGGTAGTTAGTGATTTCCCGGATGAGTCGCCTGATAAATGATTCCCGTTCCGATGTACGCGTTACGAAATAGAAATCACAGTAGGAGCACGCTTGCTTGCAAAAAGGTATGTGGATATAAATTCCGGACATAAGTTGGGTTGAACGTTACAGGTTAAATGTTGAAGGTTTTGCTAAACCCGCAACCTTTAGCCATCAACCTTTAACTCTTAGCATTATAAAACGGATTTTCATCGTAGGTGTCTCTCTGCATGTAGGCACGTGCATATTTCACATAGTTATCGGCATGCTCTTTAATGGATGCGATCTCTTCCGAGGTAAGCTTACGTTTCTTTTGGACGGGAGATCCCATATACATATATCCTGATTCCAGTCGTTTGCCGGGCGGTACCAGGCTTCCGGCCGCTACGATAACATCGGATTCAATGATAACTTCATCCAGGATAGTTGCATGTATGCCAATGAGTACGCGATCACGAATCGTACATCCATGCACCATCGCATTATGTCCGATGGTAACTTCGCTCCCGATTTTAGTAGGTCCGGTTTGATTCATCACGTGAATACAGGTATTATCCTGTATATTGGTTCGATTCCCAATTTCAATCCAATTTACGTCGCCCCGAATCGTGGTATTAAACCAGACGCTGCTTTCGTCGCCCAATGTTACGTCTCCGATGATATCTGCACTTGGAGCAACAAAAACAGATTCGGGATAATCGGGTGTACGGTCAAGAAATTCATAGATCATAGATCAAGGTTTTTTGGTCAGACAGTCTTCGCTATTAAGATAGGCAAAAGGTACGTCCCTTGCTATTCAAACAGGGCTGCCAACGTGCGGGCCGCGAACTGCGGATCATCAGCGGTACAAATAGCCGAGCTTACTGCCAGTATATCAGCACCGGCAACTATAACTTCCGGTGCATTTTGCAAGGTAATCCCGCCAATGGCTACTAATGGACCGGATATCTCCGCTCGCACTTGTCGCAAGGTATCCAGTCCCCGGGGTTCATAATCTTTCTGCTTGGTGGTGGTTTTGAAGATATGGCCGAGTGCCACATAATCAGCATCTGTATTTGACACCTGGCATGCTTCATCCAAATTTGATGCTGTTCCGCCAATCACTGTCTCAGTCCCCAGTACTTTGCGAGTCGCAGAAAGGGGGATATCATCTTGTCCCAGATGAACGCCATCCGCTCCGCCGGCCTTTGCAAGGTCGGGGCGGTCATTCACAATCAAAAGATGCTCTTTTTTACTCTCCAGCTCGGTAATTGCCCTAATCTGCTTCAACGCTTTTGAGTCGGGTGTATTCTTAGCACGATATTGCACCATCTTAACACCGGCCTTGTAAGCCGCATCGGCCAGTGCCACATGAGAATAGCGATCCTGCATCTGGGTATCCGTAATCAGGTAGATACCCTGGTAATCCTGGATATTCATAAACTATATCTTAAAATTTTATATATGTGTGTGCTTTAAACCGTTGTTCGCAGGATGTCTTTTTTTGAAATCATCAAGCAAACTGGCTATTAAAAGCCTCAACCTTCCGGCCTATATCATCGGCCTCCATCAGCGCAGAGATCCCGGCCACCCCATAAGCTCCGGCCTGCAGGCATTCCGCCACCTTTGCAGGCGTTACTCCTCCCACCGCAAATACCGGTACAGAAGTACCCTCACAAACCTTTTCCAAGCTATCGGTTCCCTGGGGCTTTCCGTATTCTTCCTTGGAGGGCGTAAAGAAAACAGGTCCGAATAACAGGAAATCAGCTCCTTCTTTCTCAGCTTTTTTTGCAGCTTCCAGGGAATGTACGCTGGCCCCGATAGAAAACTGAGGCCAATATTGACGAACCGCTGAGGGTGGAAATCCTTCTTCCGGACAGTGCACCCCATCGGCCGCAACCACTTGGGCCACATCGGGGCGACTATTAATAAAAAGCCGGACATCAAATCGCGCCGTAACCTCACGAATCTGATGTGCCAGTTCACAAAGGTCCTTTCCGGACAGATCCTTCTCCCGCAGCTGCACCGCCTGTATACCCGCTTTGCAGGCTTCCTGCACCACCTCCCTAAGCGGACGTGGAGCACATGCCTTTCGACTGGTAATCAGATAGTAGCGAAAGTCCGGTTGCGGCTTATTCATCATTTTCGGACACCTCTAACAGTCCCTCTTCCGGGCTCGATGCCTTAGCATATAGCCTTTTGGGCATACGTCCAGCTTCCAGAGCCATACGGCCCGCTTCAATGCTTTTTTTCATTGCCCCGGCCATCTTTACAGGATGCTTGGCCTGGGAGATAGCTGAATTCATCAGTACTCCATCCATGCCCAACTCCATAGCAATAGCGGCATCCGAGGCGGTTCCAACTCCCGCATCAACAATAACGGGCACATCCATCTGTTCTTTGATAATACGCAAATTATAAGGATTGCGGATTCCCATACCAGAACCAATGGGGGCCCCCAGCGGCATGACCGCCGCGCACCCCATATCCGCCAGCTTTCGGCACGTTATGGGATCGTCATTCACATATGGCAAGACGACAAAATCATCCAAAATTAGCTGCTCTGCGGCTTTGAGTAGCTCCGGTACATCGGGAAACAGCGTTTCGTCATCGCCAATCACCTCCAGTTTTACCCAATTGGTACCCAAAGCTTCACGTCCCAGCTTAGCGGTTGTAATGGCTTCTTTGGCGGTATAGCAACCAGCCGTATTGGGCAATAAGAAATAGCCGTCTTCCTCAAGATATTCTAAAATATTTTCTCCCTGGCCTTTATTTAAATTGGCACGACGCAAAGCTACCGTTACCATTTCAGTACCGCTGGCCTGCAATGCTTCCCTCATGGTTTCGGGATCAGGGAACCGGGCACTTCCTACGATTAATCGGGAATCAAATTTCCGGTCGGCAATGACTAATGAACTCATAATATTATGTGTTTATATATACTTTTATAATTATCCGCCCTGGGTAGCCCGGATTATTTCAATATGGTCGTCTTCCTCCAGCTGGTAATCTTCCCACTGATCCTTCGGAACCACTGAATCATTAACGGCTATTGCTACTCCTTTTTCACCATGTTCAATATCAAATGACTGAAGCAGCTTCTTCACCGTCTTTGCGTCTGTATTCTTTTCTTCTCCATTTACGGTCAACTTCATAATATCAAAAATATAATCTTTCTGTTTCTAGCTAAATCTCTGTGGCCGAAAAGGCTTCATCCACGGGGGCACTGTCCCGTCTAGTATCTCGTCAACCAATGTATAAACGGTCACCGGTGTCAGTAAAATTCCATGGCGGTAATGACCCGTTGCATAAAAAAGTCCCGGGATATTTGTTTCTCCTATGATAGGAGCATGATCTCTGCTGGCCGGACGTAATCCTGCAATGGTTTCAACCAGCGGCAAGTCAAAGATAGAAGGAACAATCTCCCATCCATCTTCCAGCAGCTCTTTTTGTCCCCCTGCTGTCGGCCTTTTGTCAAAGCCTTTCTCTTCGGAGGTGGCCCCCAGCCGGATCGTCCCGTCCTCTTTGGGCACCATGTACATCCGCGGTGACCGTACGGTCCCTTTAAGCGGACAATCATCCGTCTTTTCCAGCGTAACAACCTGTCCCTTTACCGGCCGGATGGGGGGACGAAAACGCTCAGGGATACCGGCTAGCTGCTGTGACCAACAACCGGCGGCTACCACTACTTTATCAAAGGCATATTCAGAGTTTCCGGTGACGATTCCCTCTACCGAGGAATTTCTTGTCTTTATTTTCTCAACCTTTGTCTTTTCCCTGAGCTTCCCCCCTGCTTGTTCAAGGGCTTTTCGTAACGCCTGTACGAGCTTACGATTATCGATCTGGGAATCTTCCGGCAACCAGATCCCTGAAACAACATTTGGAGAAAGCAGGGGTTCTCGTGCCCGGGCCTCCGTACCGGTAATTAATTCCACACTGAGCTCCAGCTCTTCCCTGAAATCATACAGTCGCTTAAGGCGTTCCGTGTCATCGCGATCAATGCCGGTCATCAGCGTACCGCACCGGTCAAATACCGGGACCGATGAGACCTCTTCCGAGAGTTCATCCAGCAGCTGTGGATACAGTTGCAGACTTCGCTGCCCCAGCTTCATAAGATCAATCTCTTCGAATCCTACCTCGGCATAGGGAGCTAGCATCCCTGCTGCTACCCAACTGGCCTCACCTCCGGCACGTCCCTTTTCAAATACCGTAACTTCTACGCCACGGCGAGCCAATTGCCAGCCTATTCCCAGGCCTATAATACCCCCGCCAATAATTGCTATATGTTGAGACTTATTCTGCATCTTTTAATCTTTCCTCAAACTTCAAAACCGTACATCAGTAATAGTGAACATCGGCCACCAGGAACCAATCAACCATGCACCGGTGAAAATGCTAATCCAGCATACCACCATCAAGCCATCTGCGTAGGAAAAGCCCGAGCGATAGTAGTACGTCCTATTCTTACTATTATTAAACCGACGGGCTTCCATCGCAACCGCAATACGCTGGGCGCGGCGAATACTTTGGGCCAGCAGAGGAATCGCATACAGCCGAATTCCCTCCATCAGGCCACTCCAGCTTTTCATCAATAGAATACCCCGAACTTGATACGCCTGTTTAAGCGTTTTGAACTCTTCCAGCATTAATGGCAACATACGCAGCGAGGCCATAAAACTATAAGCATAGCGAGGAGGTAACTTCAGTTGCTGCATCATCGAATAGAACAGCAATACCGGTCGCGTTGTAAGCGCAAACAGGAGTCCGATCAATCCAAAACTAAAAGCCCGGAATCCTACATGCATTCCCCTGAAAAAACTTTCCCTGCTAATAATCACCGGACCCCATTGCCACCAGAGGGTTTCTCCTTTGCCGAACATTATCATAGAGGCACCGGTCGAGACAAAAACAAAAAGAAAGGGAATCAGGAACAGCAATACTCTTGAAATCGGTTGTCCCGACCCCAAAAAAAGCATGAGTATCAACGCTAAAACAAGCGGTATAATCACATTGATATTATGGATAAATAAAATAGCTACAATGCCTCCAATCATGAGTCCCAGTTTTAAGGACGGGTTAATCCCATGTAGCCATGAGGGATGTCGATCGCTATATAACATGATTCACCTTTTTATCTGTCGATTCATGCATTCTGTAGCCAGGGTAATCCGACTGTAACTGTCCGTCCCGGACTTCCCAAACCCTCGTGGCGTATCGCTGAACGATTTCCGGATCGTGCGTGACCATTAGTATAGAAGTCCCGTCATTCCTCAGCTGCTCCAGCTCTTCCAAGATAGCAAAAGTATTACCGGCATCCTGTCCAAAAGTGGGCTCATCCAGCAATAAAAGTTTACGCTCAACTATGGTTGTAGAAGCTATACTTAACCGGCGTTTCTGTCCCGTTGAAAGCTGATACGGGTTTTGCTCGCTCATTTCTTTCAAATCAAACTGTTTTAAGGCTTGCTCAACCTTTAGCTGCATATCGTCCGAGGAGGACTGCAGCTGGCGTATAGTAAAGGCTATCTCTTCGAAGACGCTTTGAGCCACAAACTGCAGCTCCGGATTTTGGAATACAAATCCAATATCTAATGCTACCTGTCCGGTACTTTTAATTCGTTTCCCCTCCAAATGGTATTTACCTTCCGTTTTAATAAGCTGCATAAGCGCCAACAAAAGCGTACTCTTCCCGGCCCCATTCGGACCGGTAATCGCAATCCATTCTCCTTCCTCAACCTGAAGTTCCGGAAGCTCCATACGAACCTCATCGCCGCGATAGCCTTTGAGTTTTTCAATCCGGAGCAGAGGTGGATTGTTATTTTCGCCAGAGGCGGGTTCCGAAAAAGGAATTATATTAGCTGTTTGATCATGGGTTGCCCAACTTTCAGCATGCCAAATGCCGTAGCGATCCAGCAACTGACGGTACCGATTTTGTATCACTTCCGGCGAGTCGTCTGCTATAAATTCTCCCTGCTTATCTAATACGATTACTCGGTCTACAAAATTGATCACCTCCTCGATCTTATGCTCCACAATAAGCAAGGTTTTATCGCGTCCAAGCTGACGAACATGTTCCCAAATAGCGGTAGTTCCGGACGGATCCAATAAGGCAGTAGGCTCATCCAGTACAAATGTATCCGGCTGCAACGCTAACGCTGATGCCAAGGCCAACCGTTGCTTTTGTCCCTGCGATAACGTTTCAATGGGCCGGTGTATATCTTCAAAATGTAAGCCGACCTGTTGTAAATAATGGTGAATATATCCGGTCATTTCACTCCGGGGAACCTCCAAATTCTCCAATACAAATGCGATCTCCTCATCCACATACGGCATACAGAATTGGGCATCAGGATCCTGAAATACATAACCCCAGGAATCGAAGCACTTGCGGTCGGCCCACTCAACAGGAAGCTCAACCGCTACCGGCACAAGCCCGGTCATCACTTTCAACAATGTAGATTTACCCGACCCGGAGGGCCCCAGCAGCAATACTTTTTCGCCCTGACGTATATCCAGCGACAAGCCATCAAACAACAGCGTTTGCTTAGCCGGAAACCGAAGCTTTAAATCCGCTACCCGGGCAGCGAGATGATCAGTATTGCTATTTCCGTTTGGATTCTCTTTCATCCTATTAGAATTAAACTTTAAGCGTATCCACGGGACGAACTAATTCTGCCACTCCGGTTTTTTCAAGTGCCGTTACCAATCGATGCCCCATCCATCCGGCAATTACGATAGCTCCTGTCAGCCGAAAACCAACCAAAAGCGAAAGGTTCCATAGGGCCAAATCACCAATATATCCCTGTAGTGAATCCAATACCAGGGATCCCAGTGTGGCTGCTACTGCGGCTGCTATAGCTACACTGACCGTATATTTGCGATAGCCGACCCCGGCAAAAATAAGTTCTGCGGCCAACCCCTGAGCTACTCCGGAGAGCAATACGGCTAGTCCCCATTCAGATCCCATAAAAAATTCTCCCGAGGCCGCCGCTACCTCGGCTAGCAATCCCACGCCCGGCTTTCTGATAAGCAAATAAGCGACTATTGCTGCAATAAACCACATTCCATAGATCAGTTGTTCCAGGTGCATCCCCAATGGCCTGATAGCATAGTATAGCGGTCCCCAGAGTTTGTAGATAACTCCAAATACCAGCGCAATAACTGTGGTTACCAGTATGTCGGTTAGCTTAAGCCGATATTGCTTATTCATTCTGATTGTTTATGTAAATTAAGCCGGAATAGCATTCTTCGGTTGATGTTTCCATTGCTCCATTTTGTAGGCGCTATCCCAAAATTTCCACTCAAGCTGGGAAGAGCGAACAAAAGCATGGGTCATCTGATCGCGCCGACTTTCCGGTTCCTCTTCAGCCACCCGGTCAGTGATAGTAATCGCTTTTTCAACGCCCTCGTTAAATTCCTCTCCTGCATAGGTATCAATCCAATCCTGGTAGGGATTATCCGGGGCTGCGTTTTCGTAAATATGAAGTCCTACCTCCCGATAGATCCAGAAACAAGGCAACAGCGCTGCGATAGCCACCGCATTATCTTTCATCGTTGTCGTGGCCAACAAAAAATTCGTATATGAAAAACAAGAAGGAGATTTATGCAATTGAGTCCCTGCATCGAGCTGTTCGTAAAATTCGCCGTGCAATTTTCGCTCTACATCAATGGCATTAGTGGCAAAATTCAAGAATTGCCGGGCCTGCTCATTACTATCGGAACGAATACCGGCCAGCGAAAGCGCCCGTGAATAATCGGCGAGATAGAGCGTATCTTGTTTCAGGTAAAATAGAAATATCTCCTCGGAGAGGGTGCCCGCCGTAAGCTCCCTGATAAAAGGAAGCTCAAGGATAGCATCGTATATAGGTTCAATTTCATTCCATAGGTTATCCGTGAATTTCATTATTCAGCTTTTGTTTTTAGGTATTAATTAGCTCCAAAAATTATGAAAATGGTGTAGTGGTCCGCCCCCGCTTCCTATGCTATAGCGGCTGCCTGCCTTGATTGCCCCGGTGATATAAACCTTGGCCTTATCCACGGCTTCGGGCAGCGTGTCTCCCTTAGCCAAGCCGGAAGCAATGGCCGAGGACAGGGTACACCCTGTTCCATGGGTATTATCCGTCTGTATGCGCTCGGCCTCAAACCAGAACACATCCTTTCCTGTCTTTTCGTCCGTTTTATCGAGTACCAGGCAATCTGTACTTTGGTCCTCCCGGAAATGTCCCCCTTTAAGCAGTACTGCTTTCGGACCCATTTCCAAAAGATCACGCGCGGCCTCTTCCACTTGCTGCTGGCTTTCAACTGAATACTCCAACAATCGTTCGGCCTCCGGGAGATTGGGAGTAATGACATCAGATAGAGGAAACAGCTGTTCTCGCAGTGTTTCCACCGCCTCATCCTTTATAAGCTTTGCCCCACTCTGCGATACCATAACCGGGTCCAGAACGATATTTTGCAAGTTATGCCGGGCTATACTTTCGGCAACAGCTTCCATCAATTCGCCGTTAAACAGCATTCCTATCTTGACCGCATCCACTCCTATATCCTCAACCACAACGTCGATCTGATCTTTCAAAAACTCAGGCGGCACTTCATGAATAGCACGAACCTCGCGGGTATTCTGGGCGGTAAGGGCTGCAAAAGCCGACATGCCATAACAACCCAACGCCGAAATGGTTTTCAGATCCGCTTGCACTCCCGCACCTCCGCCGCTATCTGAAGTAGCGATAGTCAACACGCGATCATATGACTGGTCGTTTTCGACTTGCATAAAATTACAATCAGCTAAAATGTTTAAATTTCTGTTCATTCACTTCCACTGGCGAGCCATCCCAAAGTGTAACGATTCTGGGCTCCCTTTTTGTAACCTTACCTATATCGTACAAAGGCTTGCCGAACTTCTCTCTGAACTGATCTTTTAAATCGGATATATGGCTTTCGGCTACGCTAAAAAGCAGTTGATAATCCTCTCCACCCACAGCTGCCAATTCCCGGGCCTGTTTATCTGTCCCTTCAATACTGCAAAATGCCTCAAAGGCCGGCGTAAGCGGGAGTCGATCCAGGGCTATTTCAATTTTACAATCACTTTGCTCAGCTATATGACGGACGTCACTCAATAGTCCGTCGGAAATATCAATCATGGCGTGAACTTCATCCTGCTGCCCAAGCCATTTCCCCTCATACACCGCGGGGTCGGGCTTGCAGTGCCTTTGAATCAACTTTTTGCGGTGGTTATCGGAGAGGGATTGGTACTTATGGGGATGGGATAATATTTTAAGTCCTGCAACGGAATCGCCCAGGGGACCGGTAACACATATTCGATCTCCCGGCTCTGCCATACTGCGCAGTTTCAAGCTATCAGGATTGACAATCCCCATAATGGTGACCGATATCATGATATGAGATTCTGAACGGGTCGTATCTCCCCCCAGCAACGGGATGTCATATTTTTGAGCGAGGTCAGTCAGCCCATTTCGGAATCTTTGGAGCCAATTTATCGATACCATTCCGGGAAGGGCCAGCGAAAGAAAATATCCATCGGACGTTCCCCCCATGGCTGCGATATCAGAGATATTAACTGCCAGGGCTTTATGCCCCAAGTCCTCCGCATTTATGGAATCTAATCGGAAGTGCACATCCTCGACCAACAGATCGGTACTGATAAGCCGTTCCAATCCACCGGGTCCCTCGCTTGCGGCACAGTCATCTCCTATTCCCATCGCTCCCCTGGGGATAGATGAACCTGAAAACAAGCGAATAATTTCCTCTTCGCTCAGATCGCTAATTTTTTGTGATGAGGGCGAATCAGCCATAAAACTATTTTTTATGCTGCTCGCCGCCGGGAGGCAGGAAAAATCATTCGTTCGATCTGTCGTTTCCCTCCGCTGGTTTTATCCAGATCAGGTAGTCAGGATATTATCTCAGCCACTTTCCTGCAGCACTCCTAACGACAAGCAATAGGATTTCAATAAAGAAGAAAGCTATCCTTTTATAAGGTCTAATGCAACCTGACAGATTTATGTCTGGGGCTTGTACCTAAAACCGGATCACTCACTTTGTTGTTCTTCCAGTTCTGCCCTAACCAGTTCAGCAAACTCCTCATAAGTTCTTGGCAGCGGATCAACTTCCTCTCCCTCAATATAGAAGGTTGGTGTAGAATTAACGCCCCGGTCAACTCCTTCCTCTTTTTGCTCCATTACCGCTCGTTGTGTTTCACCAGAATTCAAATCATCCGTAAACTGATTCATATCCAGTCCGATTTTACGGGCATAGTTAATAATGGCTGTGGTTGCATTACCCGATTGAGACCACTGCTGCTGGTTTTCAAAAAGCAGGGAATGCATTTCATAGAACTTGCCCTGATTCTTGGCTGCCTCCGCAGCCCGTGCAGCCAGCGCCGCATACTGGTGGCTGTTTAATGGGAAATAGCGCAGCTGTACTTCTACCGAGTCTCCAAAATTTTGCTTCAGCTGATCAACCATGGGATGGAAATAAGCACAGGCCGGACACTGATAGTCGCTATATTCTACTATGGTTACTTTATCAGCTGAATTCGAATTCTGCGATTGTGCTTCTGTATCTGAATTTTGACATCCTACCAGCAAAAAGGCGGCTAAGAGCCCAACTATCATATTTTTGTTCAACAAAGTCATCTTTTCTAAAATCTTATTTAAATTAATTGCTAATGCTCTATCCGTTCAAAACATTATTATTTCAAGCTCAAAAGCTATTATCTATTTTGATCTTGTTTACACAAAATAGGGGCAGCTCCGATTTCAGCTTAATATAGCTGATTGTTCCCTAAGGTTAAATCGTTTTTCTTTAAAAAATATTATTGGTTTTCAGCTTCCTGAATCATTTCCAGGCGCTTCTGTTTAAACTCGTCTCCCTCATCCCAGCTTTGCAACTCATTGCGATTCAGAATGCGGTAACCAGCATCAAAAAACAGCCGGACGTCACGAACCATTCCACTTAAGTCCCAATACTTGTTGATTTCATCGTCAACTGTATGATAGTTGGCATCCTGTAGGCTGTCCACCTTTGCTTTATAGCCCTCGGGCTTATCAACAAATTCCGTTCCCGTATTGGGGAAAATTGCCGGAATGCCCTGCTTTGCCAGCGGGAAATGATCCGACCGATAAAAATAGCCTCGATCCGGATGCGGGTCGGGCTTCACCTCCACTCCACGCTCCCCGGCAACCTCTTCTATTACATCGCTAACACTATTTCGGCCGTATCCTACCAGTACAATATCCTTAGTTTTACCATATACATTCATTCCATCCAGGTTTATATTGGCCGTCACTTTCCCCGGATGCACCGTTGGATTTACGGCCCAGTACTTTGAGCCCAGCAATCCCACCTCTTCTGCACCTACAAACAGAAATAATAAACTTCGCTTCAGCTGCGGCTGAAGTTCTTTATACCCACGCGCCATATTCAGTACGGCACTAACTCCGGCAGCATTATCCAGTGCTCCGTTATTGATGGAATCACCCTTAACCGGCTGTGTGACACCCAAATGATCGTAATGAGCGGTAAAAACGGCATACTCACCTTTAAGATCATTGTTTGTTCCCTCGATAACTCCCAGCACATTCTTTGAATTCTGTTCTCGATAGGTTGCCTTCAGCTCAATATTCAGCGATAGTCCTTCCAGCGGAACAGGCTCAAAATCGGGGTTTTCTGCAGCCTTTAGCTGTTGCTCGAGGTCGAGGTCCACACTTTCAAAAAGAGCACTACTGGCATCTTTGGTTAGCCAGCCATTAAAAACGGTTGGCGAGTCACGGGCACTTTCATCAGAACGCAGGTAAAATCGCTCGCGGCTCCAGCTGTTTGAAACCACATTCCAGCCGTAACCAGCTGTGGGAGTTGTATGAATGATGAGCACCCCCGCCGCTCCCAATTCCCGTGCTTTTTCATATTTATAATCGTATCGACCGTAATAGAGTCGTGTCTCCCCTTTAAAAAGATCCGGATCACTATTGGGATCGTTATTTTTAACAACCAATATCTTCCCTTCCACATCCGTATCCTTAAAATCATCCCAATCCTCTTCCGGGGCCTGGATGCCATAGCCTACATAAACAAGATCTGCTTCTTCAATAGAAACCTCTTCTTCCATATTGGCCGGCCACGCCATAAAATCGGTATAATAGTCCAGCGTTAATATCGCCTCATCTCCTTTAGTGATCGTCAGCTGGGCATTCTCATCCGTTTTCTGTCCAATTAACGGAACCTCTTGCACATAACTTCCATCGGGCATTCCACCTTTTATATCATTCTCCTTAAGCTGACTAATCAGGTAATCGACCGTTTTTTTCTCCCCCTCCGTACCGGTACCGCGCCCCATAAAATCATCCGAAGAAAGGACTTCGATATGTTCCATCAGGCTCTCTTCGGTTATCGTATCGGCTATTTCAGTAATTGGAGAACGCATACATCCGGCTACTGCTGCCACGACCACAAAAAGAAACAGTTTCTTCATAATATTATTTAAAAAAATCTTCCGGTTAAGATTATTATATCAGCTTAATAAAGTACGGGCCTTTTCAACTTTTGCCAAGTTATATTTCCGATTCGGCTTTGTGCAGTGTTGACTGAAGATAATACCCCAAAAGCATCAGTACACCACCGAAGCCAATAAACAAAAGAATGCGCCAAAGAGCCTGCAGCTGTGCCAGATCAACCCAAAAAAGCTTTGCCACGACTAAAAAAAGTGTGGCCATGCCCGTCAAACGGACATCTCTTCCGAACTTTATAAACCCAGCGGCAATAAGAACAATGGCATATAGCCCCCAAGTAATGGTAACCCAAGCCTGACCGTTTGACAACATGGAAAACATCTGGTAGATCCAAAAAAGAAGCAGTAAATGACTAGTAATACGATATAATTTTTGAGGAACCTCCTGGGGCAGCCAAGCGGACAGATAGGTCCCACTAACAATTATAAATATCAGTTGGGAAAAGGCGTCAATACTTAAAAGTGAAGCCTCCTCCGAATAGCTGATTTCGCTGAGGGCATTGAACGTCCATAGCAAGACCACCAGGAATAGAAAGTGAGAGCCGATGCTTAATCGCGATACACCGGTCTGCATGGCAATATAACGCAGCGCAACCGTCTCGGCCACGAGGATGATATACAGCGGCGTTCCTTCAAAGAATAGAATAACGCCGATAGTTCCCATTATTAGTCCCATCAATCCATGAGATAACGCCAAAGTTGAAGCCTTTCTGTGTTGAAAGGTATAATAGCCGGCGGCACCAATGGCTGCCAGTCCGAATGCCACCATAGCCAGACTTTCTTCGTTAAGCTCCCAGTTAATAACCACCAGGGGTAGAATCCACAGCGGCACGGCAAAAACCGACAGGTGAACAGCAGCACTTGCTTCCCTTACAGGTTCCCCTATGTTACGGGCAACGGCAATACCCCAACTGCACAATGCCCATACTACTACTCCAAACTGCAGCATCCAGCGATCCATCTCGGTAGCCGGCTCGCTATAAAAAGAAGTGGTAACTACGCCCACTCCCACTACGGTAAGACCGCCGGTTAATATACTCCAGAGCAGCGACTGCCATCCCTTTTTATAATAAATAACAGCAGCGGCAACCAGTATGAGAACGGTGTAAGCCATTAACATTACCACACTTCCGGAACCGCTGTAGAGCATAAAGGGTGTTCCCAAAGCTCCCAGGATACCCGTTACCGAAAGAATGGGCTCATTTTGCTGCAGGGAAAGTGAAAGAGCCAGTAACGTCACCACAATCATAAAAAGCCAGATGATCGTTACCGGCAAAAACGTATATAGCTGGTAGGTTGCAAAGCCAGTGATATAAAATACCCCGATTCCTCCTCCCAGCATGATTTGCCTGAATGGGTTCATCGATTCATCCATCCGCAATCCGGACCCAAAGAGGAACATCCCAATACCAAGCCCTATCATACTGCGAACCGGCGGAATAAGCCATCCCTGATCTACAGAATATTTAAACAGAAAAGCTACTCCAATTAACAGGAGCCCAATGCCGATGCGATTAAGCCACTGTTCATCGAATTGAATTTCATCGGGAATAAATCTGCTGCCAGTTTCCTCACTGCGTTTTTGGGCAAATGACTGATCTTCCGGAGAGGGCTTCGGCGTTACCAGATCTCTTTCTTTCTCTTCCCGCAACTGCTTTTCCAGCTGCTCTACTCTCCTCTCCAAATGACGCATTCGCTCATGGAGTTCTTTATCATTTTTATCTGACATATCCCGAATATTTAATACGATAAGCGTTTAAAAAGGCCGTGCTATCTTCCGCTGTATATAATTGTTATACTTTTTTAAAATAACAAAATAGAGTCAGGCACGCCCAGCTAAAAGCAATCTTTGTTTATAAATTTTTGAGGAGTCTTAGCTACTAGAATATTGTTATTGGTATATAATGAGTTCATTCAAAGATAAAAACGTACTTATTACCGGGGGCGCCGGCGGCATAGGTTTGCTGATGGCTATCCAGATTTTAAAAGATGAGCCCAATGCTATTATAATTTGGGATAATAATCCGGAGAATATTGAATCCGCTGAGCATAAACTCTGGGGAAGCTCGGCAGAAGTAGCAACCAATATAGTAGATATTGCCGATCCCGATCAGATTTACGAGGCTGCGGAACGGTTGCTCAATCAACTAAACAATATAGATATCATTATAAACAACGCCGGAATTATCATTGGAGGCTTATTTTCAGAGCGTTCAACCGAGGAGATACAGCAGACCATCAATATCAATCTGCTGGGAGCTATGCACGTTAGCCGTGCTTTTTTACCAAGCATGCAGAAACAAGGGAGCGGACACATTGTCAATATAGCTTCCGCGGCCGGCCTGATGGGAAATCCCCGGATGACGGTGTATGCAGCCAGCAAATGGGGCCTAATCGGCTGGTCGGAATCACTCCGCATCGAACTGGAGCAGCAAAAATCCGGCATCAAAGTCACAACAGTAGAACCCAGTTATATTGATACTGGTATGTTTGCAGGTGTTACGCCCCCATTTTTAACGCCATTGCTGGACCCTGAAGACTTTTCGGAATCAGTTATTGAAGCCATAAAAAAGAATAAAATTCACCTCCGCGCTCCCTTCATGGTTAAACTACTGCCGTTTTTGCGTGGGATACTTCCTGCCAGAATTTTTGATTATGTTGCAGGTAAGTTGTTTGGCGTTTACCATTCAATGGATACCTTCAAAGGAAGAGATCAATCATAGCTATGGAAGAAATTGTCGACCGCCAGCACCAGTTCTTTGAGCAGGGAAAAAGCCGGGATCCGAAATTCCGTATAAATAAACTCCTTCGTCTTAAATCACTTTTACAGGAGCATGAAGAAGAAATTTTTGCGGCACTTCAAAAAGATTTCTGCAAGCCACCACTTGAGACATATGGCACCGAACTGCTAATACTCTACAAAGAGATCGATCACCTTGTAAAAAACCTATATTCCTGGAGCAAACCGAAAAAAGTGAGGAGCTCCCTCCTCAACTTTCCGTCAAAGAGCTATATCTATCCACAGCCTTTTGGCGTTTCGCTGGTTATCGGGGCCTGGAACTACCCGATACAGCTTTCGCTAAATCCTGTACTGGGATCAATGGTCGCTGGTAACTGCACGATTATCAAACCCTCGGAACTGGCTCCTAATACTTCCGCATTGTTGGAAGAAATAATCAACACACACTTCGACTCCGGTTATCTGCATGTTGTTCAGGGAGATGCAGATACTACACAGGCACTGCTCGATGAACCCCTTGACTATATCTTCTTTACCGGCAGCACCCGTGTTGGGAAGATCATTATGAAAGCGGCGGCCGAACAGCTTACGCCTGTCACCCTGGAACTAGGTGGAAAATCACCCGCCATTGTCGACTATGCCGCTGATCTTGAACTCGCTGCCAAGCGTATCAGCTGGGGTAAATTCATCAACGCCGGACAAACCTGCGTGAGTCCAGACTACGTTTATGTTCATGAATCACAGCTGGATACGTTCTGCTCTCTGATTAAACAGAATATCACTGAATTTTACGGTAGTGATCCCGCTGAAAGTCCTGATTTTGCCCGCATCATAAACCGCGATCATTTTCAGCGGCTTAAACAGATGATCGATCCCAATAAAGTAGTCTCAGGCGGATCAACCGATGCAGATAACTTGTATATCTCTCCTACCGTAATGACCCAAATAAGCTGGGATGATCCGGTAATGCAGGAAGAGATATTTGGGCCCATCCTGCCAGTGCTCACCTACCAGGATCTTGACCAGGCCATTTCGAAAATAAAAGAACAACCCAAGCCTCTATCCCTCTACCTGTTTTCCCCGGATAAGTCCACCCAGCAACAAATCATAGATAACATTCCCTTTGGCGGCGGATGCATAAATGACACTCTGGTCCATTTAAGCAATCCCGATCTGCCTTTTGGTGGAATCGGGCATAGCGGTTTCGGAAACTATCACGGCAAATCCAGCTTTGATCTTTTTACACACCAAAAAAGTATAATGAAAAGAAGCTCCTGGATTAAAAATCCTTTTCGCTATCCGCCCTACGAAGGCAATCTCAAATGGCTCAAAAAACTAACCAAATATCTATGAATCAGTCGTTTAAAGCACTTGTTGTCGAAGAAACTGAAGATGGCCAATTCAAACGCAGCATACGTGAATGGAATATTGACAAGCTGCCCAAACATGAGGTTTTAGTTCAGGTTCATTTTTCCTCTCTTAACTATAAAGATGCACTCTCTGCTACCGGCAACAAAGGCGTCACCAAACAATATCCCCACATTCCCGGTATTGACGCGGCCGGCATTGTTGAAGAAAGCAGTGATGACCGGTTTGAAAAAGGGGACAAAGTAATTGTAACCAGCTATGACCTGGGGCAAAATACTCCCGGCGGCTTTGGCCAGTATATCCGGGTGCCCGGCGACTGGGTTGTTCCTTTGCCGGTTGGTCTTTCCCTGTTCGAAAGCATGGCGCTGGGTACTGCGGGATTAACCGCTGCCATCGGTGTCCACCACTTAAAACATAATAATGTTGAACCAGATGACGGTCCGGTGCTTGTGACCGGTGCAACCGGCGGTGTAGGCACCATGGCCATAAGCATTTTGGCAAAGTTAGGGTACCAGGTAACGGCAGCCACAGGAAAAACGGAACGGGAATCCTTTCTCAAATCCCTGGGGGCCTCTTCGGTTATTCACCGGGATAAAGTGCAGGATCAATCGGGGCAACCGCTGCTTTCCGCACGCTGGGCCGGGGGAATAGATACGGTAGGCGGACTCATGCTTGATACGGTCCTGCGGCAGACCAAACAGGGAGGGACGGTGGCCTGTTGTGGAAACGTACTGGGCCACGAACTGCATACCAGCGTATATCCGTTTATCCTGAGGGGCGTTAATTTAGCCGGAATCGACAGTGGATATAGCCCTATGGAGCTGCGAAAAAAGCTATGGAAACGGCTTGCTTCATCCTGGAAGCCGGCACACCTAAAAAAGATAAGCCAATCTTGCTCGCTCGAAGAGCTCAATCAAAAAATCGACAATATATTAGAGGGGAAACAGGTAGGAAGGACGGTCGTAGATCTGAATGTATAAATACCGATAAAGATAAGTTTATGATTCCGATAATAGCTTATTCATCATCTGAATCAACATTTACCCCTATTGATTCCATAGCCTCCTCCAGCGGACCTCGTAAGTCTCCGCTTGTAATGGGCTTCGTCAAATAGCCTGAATAATTGGTTTCACCGGCACGCTCTATATGGGTTTCATCGGAACTTCCGGAAAGATAAATAACGGCTACATCCGAACTTTTGCGAATTTCATTCATGGCGTCTATACCATCCATCTTACCCTTCAGTGAAATATCCATCACAATCACATCGGGCTTAAGCTCTTTCTCTTTTTTAATCGCTTCCTCTCCGGATGAAACTTTTCCAACAACCTCGTAACCTAAATTATTGATCAATCGCTCCTCTACCATACTCAAAAGAAGATCATCCTCTACGATTAAGACCCTGCCTTTTTGAGTTTCTGCCATACGTACCGATTCTTTAGCCTTTGTTTCCAACAAAAAACTCCTTGAACATTAAAATTATTTAATAATGTACCCAAAAAAAGCTATAGACTCAAAGAGTTTATTAAAAATAGTTAATAATATGGATTTTATATTGAAGGGGGAGGGAAATGATACTCAGCCACCCAACGTCACAGGTAGGCAATCGGCTTATTCCCAATCATTTATGGAGCTAATACTTAAGATATGTTCGCCTCAGGCTCCACTTCATATTCCGTATCTAAGATCCAGGGACTATACTCTATTTTTTCTGCCCGATCCAATACACTTTGATGAATAACAGGCTTATCAGGGCGATTCTTTGGCCAGCTGCGCACTTCCCGCCGATAAAACTTATTGATCCCGCCACTTCGTGAATCGTGCATCACTCCGTCTGCCTTCGGAGAAAGATGAATCCGCTCCTTCTCATAGATTTTCATTCCGCAGGAAACGGCTTTGTTACACAGCCAGATAAATGGGATGTCGGAAAGCTCATGCTCCGGATATCCACCACCCACATCAGTATGCATGCCGGGAAACCAAACCTGGCTGAGCGTCTGGTACTCTTTGATCTCGTGATTCCAGAGCGCCGGATGAAATGTTTTTCGTTCGTCGTCAACAGCCAGGGCTTGATAAGCGTGCTCTACACTTTCGCTGAGCGTTAAGTTGTGAAACTGATGCCGGAAAAGCGGAAACCGGTCCAGAATAGCACTGAGACTTTTAAACGGAGCACCGAGAGCGGCAACCGTATCAAAGCAGCCCAAAAACTTGATGCGGGTCCACATAGTGTGGTGCTTTTCAATAAACTGGCCTGCCTTTTCTTTTCGTCTTTTCTCATCCTTGATTTTATATATGCCGTAGGCCTGATCGATAAGCTTTGGACGTGATTCGGGCAAGATGCCAAAGTAATGAATAAAGCTGGAAAGGCTGCGAACCGTCGTTGCCCCGCGGCTAAAGCCAATTAAAAAGATTTGATCACCGGACTGGTAATTCTCAAACAAAAACCGGTAGCAGTCTTTGATATTTTTGGAAATACCAAAACCCGACAGCATGCCCAGCCGCCCGGTATCGTGCGTCCCAAGCCCCGGGTCGTAATAGACAACCTGGTCTTTGGTCCGCGACTCCAGAACGTTGAACAGCTTATAGATATTGGTATTGTGACCTACCCCTCCCTCCTGACCCGTCCCATCCGAAAGTATGACAATATTTTTAGGCATAATTTTTCCCCGTTAGTTTTTAAACGGCTATTGGCCGTTCTCAAAATATCCCTCAGGTTTTTTGTACTTCTTAAAATGAATGTAAGAAATACAGCATAAATAACATATAAAGTAATCCATTGGAGATAACCAGTAGCAGTTTTGAGAACTAAAATGCAGCAAGTGCCGTGCAACACTAATGCATGATCCTTGTCATATATATGGGAAACAGTCTCCCATAGTAAGGGGAGACATCTTCCCCTTATAAGGGTAAACACCTTGTCCTAGTAAGGGTAATTTCTTTCCCATAGTAAATAGTAAGGGGAAACACCCTGCCCTAGTAAAAAAATCTCCTTCCCCTTACCAGGATAATGGATTTTCTCTATTTGGGAGCCGGAACGATTGCCTCCCTTTTAACCAATAGATTACCCCTTCTGAGTAACTTTTCTACTGTTTTTAGCCGAATCCGTATTATTTAAATCTTTTTTGTAAGGATTGCCCTCTGAAAGGTACTTACCTATGTAAGCCGTTGTAGTTTGCTTTGATAAATCAAGCCCTGCATTGTGAAAGGTGCGGGGCTTTTTAAATAAATCTGGTAAAAAAATCAGTAAAAAAGTACTTGCTATAAAAGGATTGTACTGCTCAAAATCAATTAGTCCCAGGCGGAGAATATGAATATTATATCAACCTGTTATACGGATAAGAAAAGACCCCATGCATGATAACATCCAAATACAATACGTTTCTTGTGTTTGAACGGTATTTTTAGCAAACTAAGTCTTTGCGTGATAATATCATTATGCCGTTGGCTTGTTTGTATAATTATAGGTTAGGTTGCATCCAAAGTTCATAATAAGACTTCATGTCAATTCAAGAGTTTTTACAAGATCTAAATATGGAAATAGTTGTAAATGTTATTTTGTTCTTGGCAGGTCTTATTCTTGGTAACTGGCTTGCAATAGGGAGAGATAAAAGAAAAGAGTTTAATGAAGCAGCCGACGAAGTACACTTTGAACTCAAGAAACAAAAAGAACAAATAAAAAGCGGTAGAGCTCTAAAAAGAGGACCTGAAGATAAGCAGCTTGAAAAGCTTAAAAGAAGAGTTCCTTTTTATAGGCAAAAAAGTTTTAATGAATCATTAGAAAAATATTTCAATGCTACATCCAGTGATAATTGGAAACAAGATGGTTATGGAGATACCTCTTATGAAGACACAGAAAAAGTAATAGATTCCATAAATAATCTAATCCAATTTACAGAAAGAAAATAATGCAAACTTTCTTAGAGATTGTCAGGGAGTCATTGGCTTCGATAAATAATCCACATTTCTATAATGAAGAACGAGGATTCCAGGGAGAATTGGTCGCAGAAATACGTAAAAGACTACCAGAAATAGAAACTGAAGGAGTTATAGTACAACAGGAGTATCAAAAAAGAATGAAAGATCATGGTTTTAAAATAAGACCTGATCTTATTGTTCACATTCCATTTGAACAAGCAGATTTTGTTAATAGACAAGAAGGAAATTTCTTTGTTATTGAGCTCAAGCATAATGCTACAAAGAAAGAGGCTTTAGCTGATTTTTTAAAGCTATCCCGTATGTGTGCTTTACTAAATTATCCATTAGGAATATTCATCAATATAGATTCCAGTAGTACATACTTAAATGAGTTTAAAGAAAAAGAGAAACATAAATTACATGCATTCGCAGTAAAAAATGAGGATGGGATTGTGGAAATAATTGAAAATGCAACCTAACCCGTGCATTAAGCGGACACGCCTCGCCAGGGCTTGCCACCTTCTGGCTTTTTCCCTCTTCGTTCATTATTTAACAAATCAACATTTCATTGCGTGCAGCTTATGCGCAATGTCGTTAGGGGTACCAATCAAATTTAAAGATCTATATGCAGATAGATAAAGATAAAATCTATTCTGAATCTGAACTTCGAGATAAGAATATCTACGGGGTAATTTATAAGGTAGAGAATATAAAGACTGGAAAAATCTATGTTGGCAGAACTACAGATTTAAAGAAAAGGATTGAGAGCAGAAGAAATGCAGTACATTCTGAAAGAAATGTCTCAAAAAATGGAATTGTCCATGCAATGAGAACTGAAGGAATGAATTGTTTCGAGTATGAAATTATAGATTGCCTAAAAATAAATCCAGACTTCAAATTTTCACATAGAGACATATACGAAGAAAAATTAAATGAAAAGGAGATTCGATGGATTAAAAAATTAGGTGCGTACAAGGATGGCTACAATCAAACAACAGGAGGTGAAGCAACCTATGATGTTTATACCAAAGTTTTGCAATATGATTTAGAAGGTAAATTTATCAGAGAGTGGAATTCTATTAAAGAGGCAAATCTACATTTAAATGTCAGTGATAATTCTGTTTCAGGAATTCCAAGAGTTTGTCTAGGTATTTCAAATGTTGCTTTTGGTTATCAATGGAGATATAAGGAGTCTGAAGATTTTCCCCAACATATTGGCCCGGTGCCAAGTGATTATTGGGTATTACAATATGATAAGGAAGGTAACTTTTTGCAGAGGTTTAGAACACCATCTATTGCTGCCAAAAAGTTGGATATTGAAAATGGAGGAAATAAAATTGCAGAATGTGCTAAAAATGATAATTACATAACTGCTTATGGTTTTCAATGGCGTTATCAAGAAACAGATGATTTCCCAAAAAAGATTAATACTGCGGAAGAACAGAATGATTTATTAAAACATTATGAGGAAAAAGCTAAGCCAGTTATTCAATATGATTTAGAAGGAAATTATATTAACACATTTCGAACCACTGATGAGGCAGCTGAACAAACAGGTGTGTTTAGAAATGTTATTAAAAGAGTAGCAGAAGGTGATTATTATCGGGCCGGAGAATACCAGTGGCGATACAAAAAAGGAGAAAAAATCCCCAAAAAAATTGACTCCTATGAAAAACCAAATACTAAAAAAGTATATCAATATAATCCTGAAAGTTATGAACTTGTAAATACTTGGATTTCAGCTAGAGAGGCTTGTCGCCAAAATCCTGATTGGAATTACAAACAAATTTCAGGTGCAGTAATTGGGAAATATCAGAAAACTTATCTAGGCTATGTTTGGTCTTATCAAGAGTTGACAAAAAATGAAATTGATGAAAAACTCAGTAGTAAAGTCAAAAAGAGGTCAAAGTCTAAAAAAGATAGGAGTCCTGGAAAAACTGTATATCAGTATTCAAAAAATAAAACCAAGTTTATAAAAAAGTATGAATCTGCTGCTGAAGCTGCCCGTCAAATGGGTTATAAAAATGGAAGTGGAATTAGTAGAGTAGCCAGAGGGGAAAGAAATCATTACAAAGGTCATTTTTATTCCTATACCAAATTATGAAGGTACCCCTAACCCGCGCATTAAGGGGACGCACCTCGCCAGGGCTTGCCACCTTCTGGCTTTTTCCCTCTTCGTTCATTATTTAACAAATCAACATTCATTGCGTGCAGCTTATGCGCAATGTCGTTATGTGGTTTTGTCAAATCTTACGTTTCAGGATAGCGAAACTGCTAAAAATTCTTATTTCAATTAGTACGGATGTCGCTCATATATCTTAGTATATCCCCCTCGGCGTATCAACAAGTAATTCAACTTTTAGGACTGAATTATAAAAATCATCCCCTAATACGGGGATGATTTTATTTACAACCAACAAATAATATTTATGCTATTATTAGTCTTCACTTTGTTCTGCTTCTTTTCCATTTTGGCCTTGTCTTTCGCCCATCTCGCGATCCAGCAGGTACAGACCAGAGCCGTCTTCTCCGACTAATTGTAGTTTATCAATAACATCTTGCACCATCTCCTCTTCCTCTACCTGTTCATCAATAAACCAAAGCAACAAATTTTTGAGCGGATAATCGTTTTCCTTCTGGGCAAGAGTATACATCTTGTTAATACGTTTCGTGATATGCTGCTCCTGGGCAAGAGCAAATTCAAACGCTTTCCGCGGAGAATCAAATTGCACTTTTGGTTTTTCAATATCTTGCAATATTGGTCGGCCGTCTCTTTGAATCAGGTGATTGTAGAACTTCATACCATGTTCTATTTCCTCTTGCCACTGGGCTTTCAGCCAGCTTGCAAAGCCACCAAGGTTTTTCTCTTCAAACCACGCCGACATCGCCAAATAAGCATATGCCGACTGAAATTCTTCTTGAATCTGATTGTTTATTTCTTCTTCTATATTTTGCTTAATCATAGTATCAAATATTCAATTAAAAATATTGGTTGATATCTTTTCTATCTCCAAAATACTAACTTGCTACTATATTATCCTATATATACTTATTATTAAATATATAAGGGGAATTAATGAACGGCCGCGTATAATTTCAGGCATTAAATATTTCTACTTCCAAAAGTCCAACAACCTAACCCCTTCAAAAAGGAAAGTATCAATCCGCCGGCTGGTGGACTCACCCAGATGTTCGTTTAAGTCCTTTCAATAAATCCTTGGTTCAAACCTTTAGCTGGCAACCGATGTTCTAATCCTGCGCATTGACTCGGAGGGCATGGCGCCTATTCTAGCTTTTTAGCTTTTCGTTCATTATTTATCAACTCAACATTCATTCGCGCGCAGCTTATGTGCAATGTCGTTATACTGCCATCTCAAATAGCGAAAACCCGTAACTATTTTCTCTAAAAGGAGTATATCATTATGATGATCTTTTAACTTTCTAAACCAATATCATAAGTCTTATAATTTCTCCTCCATGAGAAAAGTAATTTTTATTCCACTATTATTTCTTTCCATTCATTTTTCAGTATCAGGTCAAGAGACGTCAACATTTTATTGTCCGCCATGTGATTGCCAAGCTCATGAAACGAACCAAGAGTTCGATGAAAGCGGTACGTGCCCCTATTGTGGGATGAGGTTAATACAGGCTCAAAATATAGTTACCCCATCTATATCCTATCAACAGCTACTGGAATACGAAGGCAAATATGAATACGTCTCGGGCTCAACATTAAAAATTATGGCTTCATCAATGGATACCACGCTTTATGCAGTTATTAACAAGGCTAAATATCCGCTATCCCATGTTGAAGAAGATACCTTTTCCAATGTTGAAGATATTCCTGTGGTCTTTCAGAGAGATGATCAGGGTAATGTTAACGGCTATATAGTTAATGAACAATCTTTTGAATTGATTACAACTGATATTGAAAAATTGGTGATGTATCCTCGCAAAAAAATGTTTGATCATCCTGAGGATTATACCTATCAAACTCCCGAAAAAACAAATGATATCCTTGAACCCGGGAATATTAACGATGCCTTTGAACAGACAGAACTTATTAATAAAATGGTTAAAGAAACCATTAAAGGCGAATATCCCGATGTTCATAGTATTTTAATTTTCAAAGACAACAAGCTGGTGTTTGAAGAATATTTTTATGGATATGATAGAAATACGAGACATCAACTTCGGTCAGCAACAAAAGCGTTCATCGGTTCACTTGTAGGACTAGCAATAGAAACAGGCGCAATCGGTAGCGAGCACGATCCACTCTTGCCTTATTTTAAGGATGAATACAAGAGCTTTGAGCATATGAGCAAGCAAAAAAGAAGTATCACCATTCAAGACTTTTTAACCTATCGTCATGGCCTGGATTGTGAAAACAACAATCCGGAAAGTGCGGGGAATGAACAGCAAATGATGGAAAGTGCCGACTGGGTAAAATACACGCTCGATCTTCCAGTAGTTCATCAGCCTGGAGAATTATCATCTTATTGCACGGGAGCAGCAATAACCCTAGGACGACTTGTTGAGCTTGCAACTAACAAACCCGTGGAAGAGTTTGCTGAAGAACATCTTTTTAAGCCTATGGGTATCACCAATTACCATTGGCGGTTTGCCCCTGATTCCACAAGCCGACAAACGTTTAGCCAAATGTACCTTCAACCCCGAGATCTTGTTAAACTAGCAACAATGTATATGAATGGGGGTAAATGGCAGGGGAAACAAATTCTCCCTGAAAACTGGGTACGGAAAACATTTAAAGAATATACTTCCGAATTTGGCTACTTTTGGGAACACAAGTATTTTGTCATAGATGGTAAAAAATATAACTCCTACATGGCATCGGGTAATGGAGGTCAAAAAATAAATATTTGGCCCGATTACAATATGATCACCGTTTTTACTGGTGGAAGTTATAATTCCTATGAACTGTATGGAAAAAGCACTCCTCCAAATCAAATGATTCCGAAATATATATTACCCTCACTCGATTAAACTGGCAGTATATCCAAAAAGGAAAATATCAAGCAGATAATCCTCACCCAGCTATTCGTTTATTTATTTTTATAAATCCACGTTTCACACCTTTAGCTGGCAACCGGTTTTGGTGATCACGGGTCAGATTACCATACTTGCGTTAAAGGCCTACTACGCCAAAGTAGCAAAGCTACGTAGGCTGTAATGCTTTTCCGGACTTTTCTGAATCCTTCAGTCCATCTAATCGCTCGTTAACACGGTCCACAGCTCTTTCAACGGTATCCAGAAGTGCCGCTAGGTTAGATATCCTCCTAAAGATGCTTTTTTGCCATTATGGAACATAAAAGAGTCAAATACCTCTAAGTACATGAATTCGAATTAAATATCGGCAGTTATGAAGAAACAGTTACTAATTATTCCTTTTTTACTAATCATTTTTTCTAGCGTTAATATTAATAATGCAGAAGCTCAGGACGGCTTTTTCTCAAATGCCCAAACATTGCAAAAGGGAACATTTGCTATAGGCTTACAGCCGGTTATGCTAACGGCGCAGGACGATTTCATGTTTATCGGCCGAGCGTCATATGGAATTGCTCACGGTCTCACTGGCCACATAATGGCAGGTATTCAGGATGAAGAAACCTACGTAGATGCTCACTTTGAGAAAAATATAGCCTCTGAACCTGAAAGTAATTTATCAGTTGCACTGCTCGGCGGTGTATATTCTTATGGTGATGTAGGGCTGAAAACCGGTTTGAACATCAGTAAAAATTTTCACCCGGTCAGTATCTATACAGGGCTCAACTATCAACCGCTGTTCGCTTCCAGCCGAACAATCAACGCCTTACTTGTCCCCGTTGGTCTCGACTTTCACGTCAAAGAGGGAACGCTGGATTTAATGGTTGAAGGCGATATTCCTGTTAATGATGATGCCGAGTATCTTGAAGCAGTAACCTTTGGAGCTCGCATTTACCTGAACTAATTAACTAATACAGAAATCATATCGGCTTTATCCTGATATCTTCGGGAAAGGGATCTGTAGCCTTGATGGTATTGCGAGATACCCATCAAGGCTTACCCCTGTCCCGATACTCAGGATTTTTAAGCGGGGGCAATAAATACGATCTAGTTAAAGAGTTAAAAGCTCGTGGATACGTTGAATATCATATTGACGCCAACTCGTTGATGGAATAATTGTACCGCTAACCTCTTCAAAAATGAAAATATTAAGCAGGTAGTACTCACCACTTTCCAATTTAACCCATTTCCTTAAATTCTCGTTTCAAGCTTAAAGCCCCACTTTACGAAACTTGATGGCCACTGCCATCAAGATATCACCCTTAGATTACCTTCCCGTCCTTTTCTTTCTCCGAGATAGATAAATCTTCTTATGCTAACATACTCTCGTATCATAGAGAGTATACTCTCATTAGAATACTTGCCCACTCATTTACTCATTTCATCCAAAAACAAAAAAGCCCTGCAACTCAGGGAGTTGCAGGGCTTTGCGTGGGACCGGGCGGAATCGAACCGCCGACACCGCGATTTTCAGTCGCGTGCTCTACCGACTGAGCTACAGTCCCATCTAAGTCTCAATAAGAGTTGCCAAATATAAAATCTTTTCGGCTTTAAACAAAGAATTCAGGCGGATTTTCTAGGGATTTCCTTCTTCCGATTTCAAATCCCGAAGCCTGACTTGGAGGCTCCGCCGGCCGTTCCAGTAGTTCTCCTCCAGCGAGTAGGCAATATTCAGTTTTTGATCCTGCCCGTTTCGCACCACGGGCAGGTACTCATGCATGTTAAAGCCGATCACATCAAATACGCCCGAGCCGTTCTGTTTTACTTTCATCTTCAGGTGCCCCTTTCCTACGATGGTCGGCACGCCCACTACCTCCACGTCGCGGCTGACAAATATCGGCCTCAGGTTTTCCGGGCCGAAAGGCTCGAACTGGCTGAGTAGTTTCCAGAACCGCATATCGACCTTACTCAAGTCTAGTTCACAGTCTATTTTCAGTTCCGGTTTAAAATCCTCATCCGTGAGATTTTCTGAGGCGATTTTATTAATACGCTGCCGAAATTCCTCCAGGTTCTTTTCATCGATCGTCAGGCCAGCCGCGTATTTGTGTCCCCCAAACTGCTCGAGCAGATCTTCGCATTCCTTAAACGCGTCGTAGATATTAAATCCCTCGATGCTTCGGGCCGAACCTTTTATTTTACCGTCGACAGTGCTAAGCATTATGGCAGGTCGCCCGTATGTATCCACCAGCCGAGAGGCCACAATACCGATCACGCCCAGGTGCCAGTCGGGCTGATGCAGTACCATCGACGATATTTTGTCGAGATTATAATACTCGTCCACCATCGCCTTGGCTTCTTCCATCGTTTCACCGTCCTTCTCGCGCCGGGCAATATTGATGCTTTCCAACTCATGTGCCCGGGCCTTTGCCTCTTCTTTCGTGTCGGCTACCAGCAGCCGTACCGCCTTGCTGGCATCCCCCATCCGACCCGCCGCATTAATGCGGGGACCTACGGAAAAGACGATATTAGAAGTGGAGATCGATCCGATATCCAAATTAATAAGATCAAAAAGTGCTTTTAATCCTATCCGGGGATTATGGTTGATTTTTTTGAGTCCCTCGCGCATGAGGATGCGATTTTCGTCAATCATGGGGACGATATCAGAAGCAATGGAAATAGCTACCAGATCCAGAAACTTAAAGGGATGATCTTTAGCCAATCCCAGCCGGTCTACGGTTCCCTGCACCAGCTTGAATCCCACACCGGCCCCTGAAAGGCCGTCAAAGGGATAGGAACAATCTTCCCGCTTCGGATCAAGAACGGCAAGGGCCTCGGGAATACGGCTGTCAGAAACATTATGATGATCACAGATGATCAGGTCAATACCTTCCCGGCGTGCTTTTTTAGCTTCCTCAAAGGCCGTGATGCCGCAATCTACAGATACAATCAGGTCGGCATCGATATCCATGGCATACTGAATCCCCTCCGGGTTGATGCCGTAGCCTTCCTTAAAGCGATGCGGAATGTAAAAGTCCACATTTACTCCGAATTCTTCTAGAAAAAGGTATAAAATGGAAGAGGCAGTGGTACCATCCACATCATAGTCTCCATAGACCAGTACCCGCTGGCGTTTCCGGATAGCGGTTGCCAGACGTTCGGTGGCCGGCTCCATATCCTTCATCAAGAAAGGATCGTGAAGAGCATCTAAATCTGCGCGAAAATATGTTTTAGCTTCTTCGTAAGAGTCGATCCCCCGCAATGCAAGCAAATGAGCTACCTTTTCGGGTATCTTCAATTGCTCCTGAAGTGCAGGCACGATCTCCTCTTCGTCGGTTTTGGCGTAAACCCATCGAAAGGACATAGTTTTTGTTATTTGTTTTTTTCTTTTTTTGCATAAATAGCCAGTCGGCGATCAAACCGTAATGCTATGCTGCCTGCATGCTTTTATTTTGGCGCAGGCGTTTCCAATTACCTTTACTTAAAATACAATTTCACAGGTAAAATTCATCATCCAAAGTCGTTTCTCTTTTACTATTATTTTAAGGGGTCTGTTTCCACTTACCGGTGCAGTACTACTAAAATTGTGCGTTTTTTTGTATTTTACCTCACTTGCATTTTTAAGCGTTGAAGCCGCTGCTAATGCATAAAATTTATCGAATATCAGCCAATAAAAAATAAGAGTTGTTTTAGCGCCCTTCCTTTAGAGCTAGGCAGCTCTTTCCCAACTTTTTTGAATTAAAATTATATTGTCATGCAATCTACCACTATTGATAGAAAGAAAGACGCCGGAATTGATAAAGCCTTTCCGCTATTTGACAAGCTTCAGTCGCATGAGCATGAACAGGTAGTGATCTGCTCCGAGCCCGATATTGGCCTGAAAGCCATCATAGCCATCCACGATACTACGCTCGGTCCGGCACTCGGCGGGGTGCGGATGTGGCCCTATAACAATGAACAGGAAGCTATCCGCGATGTATTGCGCCTTTCCCGGGGAATGACGTACAAAGCATCTATATCGGGACTTAACCTGGGCGGCGGCAAGGCGGTTATCATCGGGGATTCCCGGAAGGATAAAAGCGAGCCGCTTTTCCGGGCCTTCGGCCGCTATGTAGAGAGTCTTGGCGGACGTTATATTACTGCGGAAGATGTGGGCATTGACGTCCAGAATATGGAATGGGTGCGCTCGGAAACTAAATATGTATCCGGACTGCCCAAGGCCATTGGAGGGGGCGGAGACCCTTCGCCTGTGACGGCATTCGGCGTGTATATGGGCATGAAGGCCTGTGCAAAAAAAGCTTACGGCTCCGATTCACTGGAAGGAAAACGCATTGCGGTACAGGGAGCCGGACATGTAAGTTCACACTTGGTACGTTCACTCAGTGAGGAAGGGGCCGAGCTCTATATCTGCGACATTTACGAAGACAAGGTAAATGCATTGGCCCGGGAAGTAAGCGCAGAGGTAGTAGATCCCGACGATATATATGGTCTCGATGTGGATATTTTTAGTCCCTGTGCCCTGGGCGGCGTTGTGAATGACGATACCATCCCCCATATGAAATGTGATATTATTGCCGGTGCTGCCAATAACGTATTGGATGAAGAGGAGCGGCACGGACAAATGTTGCTGGACCATAACATTCTCTATGCGCCCGACTATGTTATTAATGCCGGGGGACTTATTAATGTTGCCAGCGAACTGGAAGGGTACAATGAACAGCGGGCTCACGACCAGGCCGCCAAAATTTATGATACGATCCTGGATATCCTCAATTACTCCGAAGATAATAACACCCCTACTTTCAGGGCCTCAAATATACTCGCGGAAGAACGTATTGAAAAAGTGGGGAAAATCCACCAGGTATATACTTCCGACAGCAGCTTCTCGGGACGTATTGGCGAACTTTACAGCAACAATATTTAATATTCGACGCTTAAATTTTGTTATTTAATGAATGAAAGAAGATCCAAATTTTTGGATCTTCTTTTTTGTTGTACCTGTTGACAAATATTAATAATGATTTACTATGATTTCTAAAGAAGATTTTATTCATAAAGACCGCATCATTAAAGGCATCAGTGATGACGGCAGTATTAAAATTTCAGTTGTTAAAACAACAGATGTAGTAAAGACCGCCCGTAAAAAACATGGGCTTTCGCTGCTCAATACCGTATTATTGGGACGAGCCATGACCGGAACCATGCTTATGGCCTCCGAACTAAAGGGCGAAGAGCGCATCCAGATGCGCTTGGAAGGCAATGGGCCTGTACAACTATTAGTTGCCGAGGCGAACCGGGTCGGAGAGATCCGCGGCTATGCGCAAAAACCTCAGGCTGAACTTAATTACGAAAATCCCGATACCGATTTAAGCGACGGACTGGGTGTTGGACTGCTTTCGGTACGCAAGACCTTATACAACGAGGCCGAACCCCGCACCAGCAGTATTGAGTTGGTCAATGGTAATATAACCGACGATCTGGCTTACTATATGGTACAATCCGAGCAGGTTCCTTCAGCTGTTCTTCTGGATGTAGGTATGAACAAGGAGGGGGAAGTAACTGAAGCGGGCGGACTGCTGATCCAGCGGATGCCCGATGCACCCGAAGGAGCTATTGAACGGCTGCAGGAAAAGTTGCTTGATTTTGACTCCATCAGCAGCCTTTTTTCTGAGGACTATTATATTGATGATATCATGGAAAAAGCGATGGAACCCACAAAAGTTAAGGAACTTGATCGCCAGCCAGTTGATTTCTTTTGCCGGTGCTCAAGAAAACGCTTTGTGAGTGCCCTGGCCATGCTCGGCCCCGATGACCTGAAGGAAATGAAGGAAGAAGGACAGGAATTAGTATGCCATTTTTGCAATGAACAGTATCATGTAAGCCGGGAAGAGATTGAAGAGCTCTTTCAACAAACCAAAGCAAAAATGAACTAATCGACTATGTCCGATCACAAGCATGTGGTAATTGTCGGCGGTGGCTTTGGTGGTATTTCTGCTGCTAAAAAGCTTAAGAAAGCAGATGTGGATATCACCCTCATCGACCGCCATAATCATCACCTTTTCCAGCCCCTGCTTTACCAGGTAGCCACCGCGGCACTCTCCCCCGGCGATATTGCTACGCCCATCCGAGCGCTTTTAGGGCGGCGTGAAGGTCTGCAGGTTTTATTGGGATCCGTTACCAATGTCGAAAAAGAACAGCAGGTTGTAGAATTGGATAACGGTCGAAAAATAGATTTCGATTACCTGGTGCTTGCTCCCGGAGCACAATATAATTATTTCGGAAATGATGATTGGGAAAAGCATGCACCGGGACTCAAATCCATTGGCGACGCACTGCAGGTAAGGGAGCGGATTCTAATGTCCCTTGAAAAGGCCGAACAGCTGGATGACCCCAAGCTGCGGGAACCGTATTTAACCTACGTTATTATTGGAGGCGGACCCACGGGTGTAGAGATGGCCGGGGCTATTGCTGAAATTGCCAAGCGCAATATGATGCGTGATTACTCCACCTTCAGCAAAAACGAAACCCGCATATTCCTGGTGGAGGCAGCTCCCCGTATTCTCAATGGCTACCCGGAGTCTCTTGCTGAAAAAGCACGCGAAACCCTTGAAGATATGGGCGTACGGGTACTGCTCGATACTCCCGTTACGGATATAGGGGCCGATAAAGTTTCCTTTTCAGAGGGCACCATCGAAACCCCGAACATCATCTGGGCAGCCGGCGTGGCCGCTTCTCCCATGCTTTCCTCCCTGGATACGGAACAGGACCGTACGGGACGCGTGGTTGTAGGAGATGATCTCTCTATCCCCGACTTCGACAATATTTTTGTTATCGGCGATGCCGCCCATAAAAAGGATGAGGACGGTAATCCCCTACCCGCACTCGCACCGGTAGCGATGCAGCAGGGCGATTTTATTGGCAAGCTAATCCGTAATGAGTTGAAAAACAAAGAACGCCCTTCGTTTCATTTTACCGACAAAGGGACGATGGCAACTATCGGGCGGGCTAAAGCCGTGGCGGATATCCGGGGTTTTAAGTTCAGCGGATTTTTTGCGTGGATTCTCTGGTCGGTGGTTCACATCTTCTTTTTAATCGGCTTCCGCAATCGCTTCCGTGTATTTGTAGAGTGGATGTGGCATTACTTTACATTCAAAAGAGGAGTCAGACTCATAACGGACCGGTTTACGGAATAACTATACGGAATCATTTCTCGTAGAATTTATTGTAACATGCTTTATTGCTTAATGTTTTTATCTTAACATTACCTTAATAGGGATTATTAATTAATTTAAGACGGGATGAGTAGATATGATGAGCATGATATTAAAAAGATTCTGAATCGAGCCGCGAAACTACAACAAAGGGTATCGGATTCCGGACTGCCGTCGGGACATCATACTAAATTAACGCTCGAAGAAATCGAGGAGATTGCCCGAGAAGCTGGCGTTTCTGCTGATTTTGTACGGGCGGCTGCACTTGAATATGAAGGCATACCTGTTGAAGAACCCCTGTTTCTGGATACCGGCACCAACCAAGAATTAAAACTGATTGGTTACGCACGGGGCACGCTTAACAAAAAAACGTGGGCAGAACTCCGTTCTATCATCGAATATCACTTCGACTGTCCCGGAAAAGTCACGCGTCGTCCCGATGGTATTCACTGGAAAGCTCAACCTAAAGGGATATTAAAATTTCTGAATTCCAGGAAATCTCCGGAGGTCAAGCTTAAAACAACTCAAAACCAAACAACAATCACAATTTCAAAGAGTACAAAAACGGTTAATAAGCTCTATCTTCCGGCCTTCGCCTCATACCTTGCAGGGATGTTTTTTCTTGTTTTAATGTTTACAGGACAAATGGGCAATGATGCTCCTTTGGGAATCATCATGGCAGCTGTTTTCGGTAGCATTGGCGAACTTTTCAGGCGATGGGTTAGACTGAAAAAAGACAAGGAGAGAAATTCACTGAAAGATGTGATGCAACAGCTTCAAACCATCGTGACTCGTCGGTTTAAAACGTCCACCCTTACTACCGAATCTCCCGGAACACTAAATATTGAGCAGGAGAATAAAGAGGATGAAAAAGCCGCTGAACAAAAAAACAGGCGGCGTTCAGAACATTAAATTGAGACCAAGGAGCCATTCCCCAATCGTTTCATAAGCGGAGGGAATATTAAGGGTAAACAGCCGCAGGTATCAAGTCCTTTTGGAAATACACGAATTACCGTATTTCTTTTTATTTCGCTGATAATTAAATCAACTGTATATGAAAATATTTAAAATAGCAGTCTTTTTAGTTTTTATTGTCGGAATTTTGACAGCTTCAGCTCAAAACAAGAATCTGCGGGAATATGGCATCGAAATTGGAGTTCTTGATACCGGTCCCATGAACAGTATTACGGATGTTCGGGGCGTACAAGTCGGCCATCAAACCCTTATAAAAGAAGACCCTATTCGTACTGGTGTTACTGCTATTCTGCCCCATCCCGGTAATCTTTTTCAACAAAAAGTGCCGGCGGCCGTTCATATAGGCAACGGTTTTGGGAAACTGGCCGGATCTACCCAGATACAGGAACTGGGCAATCTTGAAACGCCAATAATTTTGACCAACACCTTAAGTGTTCCCACAGCAGCAGACGCGCTTATCGACTATACTTTTACATTCGATGATAATAACAACGTGCGTTCGGTAAATCCGGTAGTTGGAGAAACAAATGATGGCTACCTAAATAACATCCGCGGCAGGCATGTGAGTAAAGAAGATGTGCTGAAAGCCATCCGGTCAGCTGATTCCGGCAGGGTTTCTCAGGGTAATGTTGGAGCGGGTACCGGCACTATTGTCTTTGGATTCAAAGGTGGAATTGGCAGCTCATCACGCATAATTCCGGAAAGCCGGGGAGGTTATACCGTGGGCGTTCTTACACAAACTAATTTTGGCGGTGTATTGCAGATTACAGGCGTTCCTGTTGGAAAAGAACTGGGTAAATACTATTTGAGTGATCAGCTTAACGAATCCCCGGACGGATCTTGCATGATTATCGTAGCTACCGACGCGCCTCTGAGCGCCCATAATTTAGAGCGGTTGGCCAAACGCGCTATGCTGGGACTGGCAAAAACAGGAGGCATTTCCTCCAATGGGAGCGGCGATTATGTCATCGCTTTTTCTAGCGCAGAATCTGTCCGCATCCCGTACCATTCAAAAAACAGCATACAGAACCAACCGGAGATTAGAAATGAAGGGATGTCCCCGCTTTTTATGGCTGCTATTGAAGCCACAGAAGAAGCGATTGCCAATTCCCTTTTTCATGCGGAAACCATGACCGGACGCGATGGACACACCATTAATGCCCTGCCGGTTAAGCGCGTGATGGAAATTATGAAAGAATATGGAAGAGGGGAAGAATAAAAAATCCAGCACTACTACGTCGCGAAAGAACTCCCGCATCCACAGGTTTCGGTGGCATTGGGATTGTCAAAAGTAAACCCCCGGGCATCCAGCCCGTCCGGATAGTCCACTGAAATCCCCTTCAGGTACATCATGTGCTTGGGATCAACAATAATCTCAATCCCCTGGCTTACGATTACTTCATCCTCATCGGATTTGTGGTCGAACCCCAGCTTATAACTCAGTCCCGAGCAGCCACCACCTTCTACAGCAACACGCAGACACAGTTCACCCTCCAGTGATTCATCTTCCCGTATCTTACGAATTTGCCGAGCCGCGCGTTCGGTTAGCTGAACCGGTGGACCGTCAAAGGTTACATCCTCCGGTGTTTCTATACCCGCTAACGGCGAAGGTTCAGAACCATTATCAGCGTCGTCCTCATCAATAAGATCTGAAATTACATCATCTAAATTTTCTTCAGTATCAGCAGGCATTTCTTTCGTTTATCTTAAAATTGGCTTTCCGACTTCTGCGAAAAGGTAAAGTAATCAATATTGTCTTTCCTAAACAGGTTTAATATATCAGCACTCACCAGATTTACAAGCGTATCTGACGCCTGGGTTTGGGATATATCTGTCAAATGCGCAAACTTTTCAACGGTTATTTCTCCATATTCATTCAGATAGCGAAACAGGGCTTGCTCTTTTTTTCCGTATTCGAAAGTCACTCCTTCTTCGGAATGTCTATTTTCAATAATTTTAATGAGCTCCCTGCTCGCTACTTTATTACGATCTTTTTCACGCAAAAATACGATTTCATCTTCTTTTCCCTGCACAAATACCGGTTTCTGTAACGATTCAGGTACTTTGATCACAAGCAGATCCCGTTCGCCAAAATGGACGATCTCAATAATTATATCCACTTTAGGCCGGCAGAGTTCGGTCGCGGCTTTTCTAAGCAGGAACTCCTCTTCTTGGTAACCGCTAACACCAATTAAAGACCGGTCATCATCTACTCCTATCAGCAGCGTTCCCCCTTTGGTATTGGCAAATGCCGCTATTTCCCGGGCGATCTTAAATGCCGAGGGTATTGTTCGCTTGAACTCCAGGTAGGTACCTTCTCCGGTCTGGGCCAGGTTTTGAACATCCAGATAGTCCATTTCCGAAAGTGAAGCAATGCTGTGGTTGTCAGAGTACATAGCCAAAGGCGATTCGTTTTATTCTGTAACGAAAGTAACAGCTTAATATTAAGTATAGATGAATTATCACCAAATCTATATCTATACTGTAAGCCTTCTAAATGACAATCTCCTCCTTGGGATTTCGGGTCATCAATTCATACAGCACATCCTTAGGATCTTCTTCCTCAAACAATACGCTATATACAGCCTCAGTAATGGGCATTTCCACATTCAATTCTCTGCTCCATTCCAGTACCGAGCGGGTGGTTTTAACGCCTTCCGCTACCATATTCATCTGCGAGGTAATTTCATGCAGTTTTTTACCCTGACCGATATGATATCCTACAAACCGGTTCCGACTGTGCTCGCTGGTACAAGTAACCACAAGATCTCCCATGCCCGATAGGCCGGAAAAAGTATCCTGCGAGGCACCTAGCGTCATTCCAAGTCGCTTCATTTCATGAAGTCCACGCGTAATGAGCGCGGCCTTGGCATTATCGCCCAATTCCGCGCCATCAACAATACCGGCTGCAATAGCCATAATATTTTTTACAGCTGCTCCTACCTCTACGCCAATAATATCATAGTTCAGATATACCCGAAACATGGGTGTCAAAAAAGTTTCCTGAATAATCTCTGTGGTTCGCTTGGAATAGGAACTGGCCACAACGGTGGTAGGACGGAATTTACTGACCTCTTCGGCGTGGCTGGGTCCGGATATCACCCCGATATGGTCATCAATAATTTTGCCTTCCAGTACTTCTGAAAGTACTTGCGACATCGTTTTAAAGGTTTTGTTTTCTATCCCCTTAGCTACGCTGACAATAATTTCATTTCCCCTAAAAAAGGGCTTTACCTTTTGAGCCAGCTCACGCATTACGTGCGAAGGGGTCGCAAAAACCACCATTTCCGGGTCATCGAGGCACTCCTCCAAATCTGTATGGCAGCTGACAGAATCGGGAAGTGTTACATCGGTAAGATAAGAGGGGTTGCGGTGCTGTTTATTGATGCCATAGGCCACTTCTGACTCCCGGGCCCAAAGCTGTACCTTATTTCCCGCCCGGGCCAGCACTACTGAAAGGGCGGTACCAAAACTGCCCGCTCCAATAATCGTTATTTTTTTCACGGCGTTATACTCTTTAATTGGATTTTTTATCCTTATTAAGCCATCCTACAGCCGGCTTAAAAGATCCTACCTTATTTTCTGTTCCGTTAAGCAGCCGCTTGATATTTCCCCGGTGCTTGATAATAATTCCAATTCCAACAATAGCACCAAAAATGAGGATACTGCCATCAATCGGCCAGCCAAAAACATATCGCAACGCCACCAGCATTAATGGATAAATAAAGGCTGCTACAAGAGAGGCCAGAGAAACATATCGACTGGTCACCATTACAATTAGGAAAACACCAGCCGTTATGGCTACCGATACGGGCTCTATACCACACAACATTCCTGCCGCTGTCGCCATGCCCTTTCCCCCGTCAAAGTTTGCGTACAGCGGAAACATATGTCCTACCACGGCAATTACTCCACATACAATTCGAAGGAAGGGATCTACATCCCAAAAGGAGAAAAGCGCAACTGGCCCGGATGCTATATAATAAGCAAGCTGACTAATCCAATAGGAACTCGCAAAGCCTTTAAAAAAATCAATGAGCAGTACAGCCGTACCGGGCTGCCATCCCAACAGGCGAAAGGTATTGGTCGCCCCGGCATTACCGCTTCCGTGATCTCTTATATCTACCCCCTTGACCACTTTTCCAACCCATATGGATGAAGGGATGGAACCGACCAGATAGCTCAACAATATGACAACACCAAGTGCAAGCATATGCGATTATTAATTAAAAGAGATGGATACTCCCTGAATATAAAAGTTCAAAGAGACTTAACGAATTTATATATGTATTATTTCAACTGAACGTGCTAAACGTGGCGCTCTGCATGATAAGAAGAACGCACCAGGGGACCGCTTTCTACATGTCCTATTCCAAGCTCTTCACCAATTTCTTTGTACTCGGCAAATTGGTCAGGATGTACCCACTCTTCTACTGGCTGGTGCATTTTCGTGGGTTGCATATACTGCCCAATAGTTAACACATCAACTTCATGATCTACGCAATCCTGCATAAGTTCAATAACTTCTTCACGCTTTTCTCCAAATCCAACCATAATACCGGTTTTGGTACGCAACCCCTGATCTTTACAGCGCTGGAGCAACTCTAAAGAACGCTCATACTTAGCCTGGGGACGGATAGTGCGATACAGACGGGGCACTGTTTCCAGGTTATGACTTAATACATCCGGCGGGGTATCAATAACAATTTGAAGGGCTTCCCAAACGCCGCGAAAATCGGGTATAAGCGACTCAATAGTCACTCCGTCAATTGCTTCCCGGAGCTGTTTGTGGGTCTCAGCAAAAATCGGAGCGCCCCCGTCTTTGCGCTCATCTCTGTTTACAGAAGTCAATACTACGTGCTTTAATCCCATTTTCTTCGCAGCATCAGTCACGCGGCTCGGCTCATCCCAATCCAATCCCTGTTCGGGACGGCCTGTTTTTACAGCACAGAATGAACACGATCGCGTACAGACATCGCCCAGGATCATAAAGGTTGCAGTTCCGTTCCCCCAGCATTCTCCCACATTCGGACAACGAGCTTCAGAGCAAACCGTATTGAGGGAATGTTCCCGGATGGTTTCCGATACTTCCTTAAACTTCTCTCCCGAAGGCAATTTAACCCGCAACCAGTCTGGTCGGCGTTTCGTCTTTGTTTTCTCTTCTACAACGTTAAGCTCTTTAATCATGAAACTAAAATCAGTAGTTATTGGGATGCTTCTTTTGCTGGCTCAGCACTTGTAAGATACGAAAATTGATTGTTCAGTTCAGGAAGGGAATCCACCTTTGTGATATCTATATCGAATACTTCCTCGAAATGGACAAGCAACCGTTCTTTAACGCGCGTCTCATTAACGCTGTTTCCCAACAAATCCTGCAAGCTGGTAACCTCTTTATCCGTTATACCACAGGGTACGATGTGATTAAAGTAACTGAGGTCGGTATTTACATTAAAAGCAAATCCGTGCATGGTTACCCATCGCGAACATCGTATTCCCATAGCGCATATTTTCTTATTGTCTACCCAAACGCCGGTAAGTCCTTCAATTCTTCCCGCCTTAATATCATAATCAGCACAAGTACGAATAATAATCTCCTCCAAAAACCGAAGGTACTTATGAACATCCGTAAAATGCCGATCCATATCAAATATGGGATAACCGACTATTTGTCCCGGTCCGTGATAGGTAATGTCGCCTCCCCGATCAATTTCTATGAAATCGGCCTCAATATCATTGAGTTCAGCTATGCCTTTCAGCAGATGTCCTTTATCCCCGCTTTTTCCAAGCGTATAAACGTGGGGATGTTCCACAAAGAGTAATACTTCGCGATCCTTTTCTTGAGGACTATTTGCCTCATTTTTCCGGTGCCTGAGCTTCTGATCTACCAGTCGCTGCTGGATGGCCGTCTGTAAATCCCATACCGGCCGGTAGGGAGCATGACCCAGATCATAAAATTCTACTGTATTCATAGGCGTAAAATTAGGAATGTGGAAATGGGAAATGAGGGCAAATAGTGCCTCTCATTCCTGATTCTTAATTTTAATTCCTAATTTATAATTTTCTGTTCATCAGCTTACAATGCTAACATAAATTTTCAAAAAAGCATTTGGGTTGTTTGTTAGCTACCCAGATGAACTCCTTCCCCATACGCTTCAGCAACCGCTTCCATAACCGCTTCAGACATCGTCGGATGGGGATGTACCGCGCTAATGATTTCATGTCCTGTAGTCTCAAGATCCCGGGCAACAACCGCTTCGGCAATTAATTCCGTGACATGCGAACCAATCATGTGACATCCCAGCCATTCGCCGTATTTCTCGTCAAAAACGACCTTAACGAAGCCTTCTTCATGACCAAGTCCCGTTGCTTTACCACTGGCTGAGAAGGGAAATTTACCGACCTTAATGTCATAGCCTTCTTCTTTGGCCTGCTCTTCGGTATAGCCGACGGAGGCAATTTGAGGCTCACAATAGGTACAGCCCGGGATGTTATTATAATCTATGGGTAATGGGTCTTCACCAGCCAGCTTCTCCACACAAACAATTCCTTCGTGTGATGCTTTATGGGCCAGCCATGGTCCGCCGGCCACATCACCGATAGCATATATATTTTCAACACTCGTCTGGTATGTTTCCTTATCTACCTGGATGGCGCCTTTTTCGTATTCAACGCCAATTTCATCGAGACCGATACCGTCAACATTACCGGCTACACCAACGGCAGAAAGCACTACGTCGACTTCAATAACTTCTTCTTCATCGCCGGTCTTAATAGTTACCTTTACTCCGTCTCCATTTTCTTCTACTTTTTCGACTGTGCTTCCGGTGCGTACGTCAATACCTTTTTTCTTATATATTTTGCCCAGTTCTTTACCGATATCCTTATCCTCAACCGGTACCAAGCTATCTTGCAACTCCACGAGTATTACTTCAGTTCCAATCGTATTGTAGAAGTAGGCAAATTCAACGCCAATGGCTCCGGCGCCTATAACCACCATTTTTTCGGGCTGATCTTCCAGCTGCATCGCCCGTTCAGAATCGATAACCATCTCACCATCAATCGGGATATTCGGTAATTCACGCGGATGGGCACCCGTAGCTATAATGAAGTTATCGGCCTTGATTTGCTCAACCGTTTCTTCATCTTCATTGATAACTTTAATCTGTTCCTTAGATTCAAAAACGCCCTTACCTTCAAAAACCTCAATTTTATTGGCTTTCATTAAGAACTGAACGCCTTTGCTCATCTTGTTTGCCACATTGCGGCTGCGCTCGATCATGCCTCCGAAGTCGGCTTCATAACTTTCTACCGTCACTCCGTAATCCCCGGCATGCTCTATACTTTCAAATACCTCTGCCGAACGGAGAAGAGCTTTGGTTGGAATACATCCGATATTAAGGCATACTCCGCCCAGATGCCGCTTTTCTACAATTGCAGTATCAAATCCAAGTTGTGATGCTCGAATAGCGGCTACATATCCACCGGGTCCGGAACCAATTACGCAAACGTCAAATTCTTTAGCCATGGTTTTTTATAATATTTGTTGATTGGTTGAATGATTGACTTGATAAATTCCCCGTCCATTCCTTTTTGTAGTCTTGGCTAACAACTTCTGGACAGGAAAAACCGGCAATTTATCAACTCAATCGTCCCATATTTTAAAAGTGCTCTAATTTAAGAATAATACGCGGAAGGGCGAAATAGATCTTCGAAATATTCCTCCTCTCAAACCTTTACTGCGTATATTTTTGCCCTTTCCCAGGTTATCAAAGGTGAAAAAAGAAACAATTACCAATGCTTTTGGTTTAATGGGTACAGAATTCCAACAAAAATTAAATTTATGGATACCATTAAACGATACAACCTGCTACTATTCTTTTCCGTAATACTAATCAGCTTAATCACTTACGGCTGTCTGGACTCATCAGGTCCCGGAGAAAACACTCCTCAGCCTTATCCACACCAGATTAATCCCGGGGTCTCTGCAAATGACTTTCTGGCTGACTCCAGTTTTACCGACCTGGTGATTGAAGTTGACTATATGGAAGGCTATGCACCGAATTCCGAAGCTTTGGACAGCCTGGAGGCATTTCTCGAACAGCGGCTCCATAAAACCTCTGTTACGATCAATGAACCTACGGTCATTCCAGCAGAGGGACAAAACAGCTATAGTGCTAATGAGGTACGGTCACTGGAAGAGCAACACCGCGATAACTATACCTCTTCAACCGAAAGCAATCAGTTAACAGCCTACATGATTATTGTAGATGGAGAATATAATGAGGCCAATGTACTCGGCATTGCCTACTTCAATACATCCAATGCCTTTTTTGGAGCAGCTTTTGACGAAGCTAGTGGAGGGATAGGACAGGCTTCCCGCTATCTTGTGGAGGCGACTTCGTACCGCCATGAATTCGGTCACCTTTTTGGATTGGTAAACATCGAAAATTCGGGTACGGAGATGCAGCAGGATCACCAGGATGAAGAAAACGGACATCATTGCGATAATGATCAATGCCTGATGTATTATGCTGTCGAAACCACCGATTTCTTCGGTCAATTGACGGGAGAAGAAATTCCATCCCTCGATGCGAACTGCATTGCGGATCTCCAGGCGAATGGTGGAAAATAAACTAAATTAACAATCAGGGTTGGGAGGCGCCAGCTCTTCCCTACCCTGATTTATTATTCACTTTTTATAAGATTTAGAGCGTTACCGATTCTATTACCCTATTCTTCATAGAATCATTTGTTTTTTATCACCTTATCTAGCATCTCTCTTATTCGCTTTATTCGGGTTTCCTCCTTTTGGGCCTCATAAATCCAATCCAAGTAAGCCTTTTTCTCGGTTTCCTTGAATTTTTTAAAATTCTCCCAGGCTTCCGGTGCTTCGGTTTTAAAACAGTCCATAATTTCATCCGGAATATCCACGGGGGATTTGTCCCGATACAGTATTATCTTTGCATAGTCGCCCGCTTCTTTACCTATTTCCTTTCTAATTACAGCCTTGACCGGCAAAAACAGGTTCCCATTCCCCATCGGCATTAGCTTATGATGGTCCAACACATATTCATCTATGTGTCCACTTACTGTCAACCATCCAAAAGGGGTATTGTCAGGCGGTGTGATTTCTGGCAATTCTGCATACGTCCACCCTCCCTTTCCCGAAAATTTCTGCAGCAAAATCTCTCTATTCACTAACAGCTTTTCATCTTCCATAGTCCTTATATATTGTATGGATCAATTTTATACGAAAAGGAGACAAATTGCATGGCCGACGTGACATGGTTATCCACTTTAATCATATCGTTAGCTTTGTAGTTGAAAATTTTAAGATATGATTAAAATAAAACCGGCTAATGACAACCCTATGTCAAAGGACTAATTTTTTGTGGAAGCTTCCTGAGGACAGGTGATTTTTGTTATGAATCCTGGGGTCATTAGGTTTATGATCCGCTACTCACAACTAACCTTGCTTAAATTTATAGAGATTTTCAGCTCCAACTTTCTCCTCGGCCTGATTCAGCGCATAGCCGCTGTCAAAGAGAACAATGGGGGTTCCTTCCATATCCTCAGTAACATGAGTCGAATAACTACTCTCAAGCTTTTCAATGATTTCCTGGTTCTGATCGAGCCAGCGGGCCGCATGGTAAGACACTGAACTTATGTGCAACTCGGTGTTATATTCGGTTTCCATCCGGTGCTCTACTACATCAAACTGAAGGGCACCTACGGTTCCCAGAAGGAGCTCGTTACCCACGCCATTAGGCATCTCAAAAACATGCACCACCCCTTCTTCGGCCAGCTGCTTCAGTCCTTCGCGCAGCTGTTTCCGTTTAAAGGGATCTTTCGTTGATACTTTTCTAAAATGTTCAGGGGTAAAGAGCGGAATAACATCAAATTTTACCGGATCATCACTGTAGATAGTGGTACCGATGCGAAAAGAACCCGGATTAAATAATGAAACCACATCTCCCGGATAGGCTTCTTCCAGTATATTACGTTCATCTCCCATAAGGGTATGAGGAGTAGACATTTTAACTTTTTTCCCAGTATTGCTTTCCGTCACTTCTATTCCTCGCTCAAACTTACCAGAAGTAATACGTATAAAGGCGGCACAATCGCGGTGATCGGGATTCATATTCGCCTGCATCTTAAAGACAAACCCTGAAAAACCCCGACCTATTTCCCGCTCGTTACCACTCTCATCCAAATAGGGCTGTGGAGGATGTGCAAGCTCGGCAAAATACTCCAGAAAAACATCCAGTCCGAAATTATTTAATGCAGAACCAAAGAATACGGGCGTGGCCTTTCCATTCTTAAACGCCTCTTCATCCATCATTTTCATCATATCTTCGGTAAGCATCACCTCTTCCCGAAACTTCTCCTTTTCGTGATCAGAGAGCTGAGCCTCTTTCAGTCCCTCTTCCAGATTATACTTTTCTGTATGCGCCTTTTTAGCCCCGTGCTCTTCCTTGTGCTGAAGGTGCAATTCCTTGCCGATTAAATCATAAATGCCCTGAAATTCTCTCCCGTAACCCAGCGGCCATGATGCGGGGATAGGCTCAATACCCAGCTGATTTTCAATATTACTGATCACTTCCAGGGGCTCCAGGCCCGGCCGATCGCACTTGTTAACAAATGTGATAATAGGAATTTCCCGCATCTTACACACTTCAAAAAGCTTCTCGGTCTGTTCCTCAACACCCTTTGCGACATCAATAACCATAAGTGCAGTATCGGCTGCTACGAGCGTACGAAGGGTATCCTCGGAAAAATCCTTGTGTCCCGGGGTGTCCAGCAGATTAAATTTAATATTATCCTTCTCGAACCGAAGCACTGAAGAAGTTACAGATATACCCCGATCTTTTTCGATGGCCATCCAGTCGGATGCGGCATACCGATTGGCTTTACGCTGACGGATAGAACCCGCTTCGTGTATGGCTCCTCCATAGAGCAATAATTTTTCTGTGAGGGTGGTCTTCCCGGCATCGGGGTGCGAAATGATCGCGAACGTCCGACGGCGCCGGGCTTCCTCAATAATTTCTTGCTGCTCTTTTGTGAGCGTATCTAACTCGGACATGAGTATTTATCAATTTCTGGATTCTGAAAAAGCCTCTAAAGATACGAATTTTTTATTGTTATATCACCTCCCTCTATATTTTTACAGACACGGAATATAGGTTTATTGAAGTGAATAGATCCAATTTAGCAGTTCTAACTATTATCAAAAATAAGATTTTTAAAACAGATTCAGCTGCTCGCTTTGCCGGTCAATAGGCCACGCTGGCATGGGATTAATTTCAATAAGGTCGGAAAGCAATTGATGGAATCTACGAGCAATAGTCGGCTGACTTACTTTATCCGGCGAGTGGGTAAAAATATATGGATGTAAGCCTTCCTTAATCCAGTCAGCAATAATAATCGCCCATTCTTTTAAGTAGGGTTCATTATTAATGACGTCATTAGCTCCCACAAATCGCACGAACGGGCGAGACCCTGTTGTTTTAAAACGAACCGGTACCTTAGGCTTCTTTTGCTGGGCCTGCCTGATCGTGGGATCATCCACTTTCATGTTATGGAGTTTGCGCGTATCAAAAATTACCCGGTTAATATTATAACTCTGCAATAGCCGGTTAAGCCGATTTTCTTTATTCCCATTGTCAAAAAAGCCGGGATGACGTACTTCTAACGCATAGCTATATACAGAGGGCAACAGCTCTACAAGATGTTCAATCCTCGAAAATTCCCCAGGTGAAAATTGCGGAGGGAGCTGGATGTGGAAAGGACCTAAACGATCCGCAATAGGCTCAAAAACATCCAAAAACTGCAGTACTTCTTCATCCACTTCGTTTAGCTGTCGCTGATGGGTAATTGAGCGGTGGAACTTAAAACAGAATTTAAATCCATCTGGGGTAGCTTTCCCCCACTTCTTTACGGTTTGCTCATTTGGAATATGATAAAAGGTTGTATTCCCCTCTACCGCATTAAAAACCGAAGCATATTGTGTAAGAAAGTCACTTTGTTTGGCATCATCGGTGAAGAAATTACCCACCCATTCTTTTAGGCTCCAACCGGTACAGCCGATATGATATTTAGTGATACCCATAACTTGTCATTAGCAATTTACCAGCTATATGTGGGTTTAAAGTCTCCCTGCTCAAATCTACGAATATTTTCCTACCTTGCAAGCACAAATCAATTCCCGGTTTTAGAACCGAGCCATTGGCGCCGAAATGTTTTCATTTGTTCCGTGAGTATCTCTCCGCTCTTTTGCTCATAGGGAACAACTTCCAAAGCAGGATTCTCTGCCAATCGTATTCGCCCCTTCTTTTCAACACCCAGCGAACGATATGTAATTGCTAACTCATCGCCGGCCCTATGTTCGATCAGCAACTGCTGGAGCTCCTTTGCATTGGCAAGCTTTTGACCATCCAGAGAAATAATTTCATCCCCGGTATCAAGTCCGGCCTCATACAGGGGACTCCCAATCTGTGTGCGATTGGCCACTATCATTTTTCCATCCTCAAAGCTAATTTTTGAAGTTCCAAAACTAAGAACCGGTTGCGTAGTATCAGCTTTCTGCAGGGAAAAACCCGCCCGGGCCAGTAAGGGTTTTAAATCGACATGATTTCCCTGGTAGATATATTGATTAAAAAACTGATCCGCAAACTCACTGCTATCGGTTACCTCTGCCAGCGTCTGTTGCAGATCGGATAGCTGATACGGCTCTTCCGACTTTCCGTATTCCTCCCAAAGCTGACGCATGAAATCGTCAAGGGTAACCTCTTCGAAGGTTGTCCGAAGAGAGAGATCTAGTCCCAAGCCAATCACAGCTCCCCAAGAATAGTAAGAAATAAAGGTATTGGATTTGTTTTGAGGGTCCACGGAAGTGGCTGCATCAACAAATGGAGCCTGTCTGCTCATTTCAACGGGACTATAATACTTATTTCCGGGCGAATTAAGCACGTAGTTTAGGGTGCCGGCCCAGTCAGCGGCATACTTCTCATTGGAAATAATTCCAGCTCTTCGTATAGTCAAATCATCATAATAACTCGTAAATCCCTCTGCAAACCAGAGTGCTCCCGATACATTGGTATTCATAAAATCAAATGGCTCCAGCGAAGCAGGTCGTATTCGCTCGACGTTCCAGCTGTGGAAGAATTCGTGAGATAAGGTATATAAGTTTTGCAGGGCACCATTTCCTTCGAGAGGGCGTCGACTCGTCAAAATTGTAGAATTCCGATGTTCCATCCCGTCCCCATGTACATAAGGGAGATAATCGGCTATGAACGTATAAGTATCATAGTCGAAATCCGCGGGTTCTCCGAAAATAGCCACCTGTTCGGCCACTACTTTTTTAGCCATCTCCGTATAGTTATCCACCTGTTCTTGGGTCCCATTATGATGAACCGCCAGGCGAATGGTTTGCCCGGTCGTATCGGATGGGGCCGGCCATTTGGTAATCATCTGGTCACTAAGTTCTACGGGGCTGTCCATAAAATAATAATAGTTCGGTGCTTTAAAGGTCATCGGCTCTGCCGTTGGCTGCAGCTGTGTTGTTGCCTGCCAGTTTGACCCTTCCGGTGGATAAAAAGTTGCGGTAATTTCGGTATTCGGCAGATTGGGTACTCTTACAAAAGATGCCGGTATATTCAGATGTGCGTGCTGCTCATTGACACCGGCGTAGGTTCCATCGGCATGATCGGCAAAGAGGGTATAATGAAAATTAATCGTTCCATCATGTCCCTCAACCTCCCAGCTATGCAAATCGGAACGTACAATATCTAAAGTATCTCCGCGACTGTTGGTAGCTGTAACGCCATACACGTTTTTAGCAAATTCATGGAGGGCATAGCGGCCCGGAGAGGTACGGCTCATGGAAACGGTAACCATACCCGGAAGGAGATTCTCCATCCGAAGGGTAATTTGCGCTTCATTATGTTCGGCATTGGGGAAACGCACTTCATAATGGAGCGAGGGCTCCTCCTCTTCTTCCTGTATACATCCAGGCATCGCAAATAAAGCTATCAGGAAAATAAATAGAATATTTCTCAAGTTAATATTCATCATGATCTCGTGTACCTAAATCTGCTGCCTATGTTAAGTTTATGATTCAATTAGTTCTTCCAGCTGTCGAAAAAGAATGCGTCTATAGTCTTCTTTTTCGTGACTTGGCACCGTAAAATGATATTCGGGGTTTTCCACCTCTACCCTGGTCTTTCCTTCAGCAATTTCTTCCACAATTACCCTACCGGCATGCTGCTGCATCTGGTTATTGCCTACGCGGCCTGACTTATTTATAAGAAAATTCGTTCTTTTTTGATCCTCAGATTCTGATACCTCTCTTATAATAATGTTGCTGTTCCGTATAGCCTCCTGAACCTTATTCCTCACGGTTTCATAATCAGTATCATAAGTCTTTACATTTGCCGATCCTCCTCCCATCTCTCCGGTTCCGGCACAGCTATAAGTCAAAGTGAATATTACTGCGACCAGTATCCATTGTATTCCTCTCATATTATCCTCATCTCTAATTAACTTTTTTATTTACTGATAGATACAATATCTAATTTTATCTACAAAAAACAGACGATATCATATATAAATTAACCCGGTAACCGCTGCTGTAAAAAAGGAAGAATTGATTCTCTCAATAACTCAAATACGGGTTCTTTATATGAGCGAGCCTGACTGGCTCCCTGCAGTTCTCCCGTCATAACAACTACAGCATCAAGGTCCGGAATCATAAAAATATATTGTCCCCCATAACCCCAGGCAAAAAACACCTTAAATTCGCCTACTGGCTTATTCCACCACATATAGCCATAGTCATAGGGATTATAATTACTCCGGGTGTAGGTTTGAAAGGAATCCTGCAACCAATCTTTTGCAATAATACGTTTACCTTCAAAAGTACCACCGTTTATGATCATCTGTCCAATTTTAAGCATACCAGCGGGACGCAGTGCCATATTATTTCCTCCCATATAATAGCCCTGCGGATCGCGATCCCAGCCTCCAACGGAAATACTCATGGGACCAAAAAGATATTGATTAGCGAAGGCTCGTGTATCCATATTTGTTGCCCTGCTTATAATCACGGATAATAAATGCGAGCTTCCTGTACTATATACCATATCTCCGCCGGGCGCAGCCTCCATGGGTTGATCCAGAGTAAAATGAATCCAATTGCTGCTTGTTACCCACCGGCCGTAGTTATGAAAACTTGTTGTTTCCAGCCCTGCCCGCATTGTCAACAAATCTTTAATGGTAATCCTTTCCTTCACTGAATCAGGATTTTCATCAAAATAATCGCTGAAATACGGTCTGATTGGTTGATCGACCCCTTCAATATGTCCCTCTTCAATTGCTATGCCCACTAAAAGTCCAAGAATACTTTTAGATGCTGATTTAATATTAGCATGGTCAGAGGCCGTCATGCCGTTAAAGTAACGCTCATTTAGCAACTCCTCGTCTTGTTGAATGATTAGACTCGTAAGAGATTCTATGGACGATGCCTCCTCATTAATTTGCTGCAAAGAGGGGGAATTTGTTTGCGCCTGAACTTCAACTGTAAACAAGCATAAGCCAAGTATTATCCCAGCAGGTATTTTTGAAAAATTCATATTAAATTCTTTAAATGCTATTTATTACTTCAATAATGACAAAAATTAGTACTTTTAAAAAGAAGTTTTAGTCACTTTCGCTACCTGATATCTTAAAATTCATTTTTTCGCCTTTAGGTTTTCAGCTCGTATATTTCGGAAGAACAAACGCACATTTTTGAAAATGTAGTCTATGTCAAATAAGCCGCTGCTTACGGTTGGAATCGTTGTTCAGGATCAAAAAGATGTTATAGAAACTACCCTGACTTCCCTTTATGAACTTGCTGAACTTCAGTTTGAGCTGTTTGTAATCGATGATGCTTCTCAAGATGAGAGTACTGAAATCATCCAATCGGTTCTCGATTATTACCAGCATGAGCATACGTTTTATTACGATCATCCACAACGTATGGGGCGCGGATATTCATTGAATGAAATCCTGCTGCAGTGCAATACCGATCTGTTTTGGGCCCCTGAAAGCATTCATAATATTGAAGAAGAGCAGCTTATTGACGGACTTGAACGACTTTCTCAAACGACAAAATGCGGCTTAATACAACGCAGCAACTTACCTCGTGACCCAGCAGACTGGCGTGACCTGATTAAAAAAAATCGGTGGCCTACTGATGGCTTATTTCTTTGGAACTCTTCTGCCCTGGATCCCACTGACAAAAATTTTAATTCCTACCTGAACGCATATCACGGATTGGAACTGGCTGCCCGAGTAGGCGCTGACTCTTTTATAACGGTCGATACCCCTTGGTTTCGCCCCAGTTCGATGGAAGAAACGCCTTCTCCATCACCCTCGATGCGTCAGGAACTTCTTTTTACATTGCTTCGATCGGATATTTCATCCGAAGAACGCAATGCTACTATTCATTCGCTTCAAACGCTGGAAACCAGGGACCGTCCACTTTCCGAGCGTGATTTTGATATTGAGTTGCTCAATGAGGCTATAGCAATGAAAAAAGACGGCCGCTTTAATGCAGCCCTGGAGAAGCTGGAAGAAGTGTTGGAAGAACGGCCTTCGCATCCTGCTGCCAAGCAGCTTAAAATTGAGATTTTAGAGAAAAAACGTCGGTTTGTTGAGGCCTCGGAACTTAAACATGAGATCAACAAAAGCGCCGCTCAACAAGAAAAAGAAGAAAAGGAGAAGGAAGCGCATCCAAAAGAGGAAACCACTGCCACCGACTCCAAAGAAGACAGAAATCCGGATATCAGCCTCATCATACCCACCGCCATCCATGGCAAAGCGGCCCTGGAGCACTGTCTGATGTCGGTTTCGGAGCATTGCGATACCTCGGATATACAACTTATTGTAATCGACAACGCCAGCGTTGATGATACCCACGACTACCTGGAAGAACTCCAGGAAAAGAACTTTTTAGATTGTATTGTTATTACAAACAATCAAAATATCGGATTCGCAGCTTCCGTTAATCAGGGACTTGAAAAAGCAGACACCCCTTATGCCTGCATTATGCATAATGATGTTGAACTCAATAGCGATGCCCTGAAGGCCCTTAAAAACCTGATGGAGACTCATCCAAAATATGCACTCGTGGGACCCGCTACTGACAAGACGCTTAATCCCGATCAAGCAATCAGAAATATTGAAGCCACCAGCCCAGGACTTTTAACGACGGAATATATCGACAGTTTTTGCATGATGCTGCGTACAGAAACCGGGCTGCGTATGGATGAAGCCTATGAATTGGCCTTTTTTGAAGACATAGATCTCTGTTTCCAGGCACGAACAGCTGATTATCAGGTTGGAATTGCTCCCCATATAGAGGTAAAGCACTACTTTGGAACAACTACTTTCCCTCTGGATCTGGATACCGAAAGCAAGCATTACTGGAAAAATGTGGCTTATTTTAATGAAAAATGGGAAATTGAAAAATTTTCAGAACAGGAACTTAAATCTCTCGGCACCTTCGACCAGCTGTTGGCCCTGGATGAGTTGGTAAACCCGCTTTTCCCGGAAGAAAAAATCAAAGAAGAGTTTGACCGATTGTTGACCGACGAACTTAAAACAGAAATCCTAAAAACGGAACATGATCCCGAAACCTTGTGCCAACTGGTACACCTGTTTATGGTCATGAAAAGACGCGATATCATGCGCCAGCTCGAAGATCGTCTTGAAGATGTGTACTTGCCTTCTTCACTGATCTATCAACTGGTTCGCTTTTATTACGATCGTAATATATACTCTCGTTGCTTGCACTACCTCGATCAGCTTGAACCGCAAAACGAGACCCTCCGTGCAGATTTATATAGACTGGCTATCCATGTGGAGAATAAGGATTTTGAAGAAGCGGTCCCCATGCTGCGGCATCTTCTGGAGCATGCACCAGCCAACCCTACTCTTTATCAACTGGCGGGCGATATTCATCAATTTAATGATAACCAGGAGGAAGCCGATTCTTTTCATAACCTGGCTAAACAGATAAATCCCTTCAAGTTTGATGAGACTTCCAAAGACGCATTCGGTTTTAAAAAATAGGAGTCTTCTAAAACTGAGTCATCAGCTCCAAAGTTTGTAATAAATTCCGCAGGCTCTCAGCGTGATTAAGCTGATCTTTCCTTTCATAGCTGTTAATCAGATTCCTAATAACCCTGCTCAATATTTCCGGGGGCGTAGCAGGCTTAAAATGTTCACTTTTAGGAGAAACGCCATTCTGTTTTAAAAAGTAATAGCACTGGTTGTAGGTTACGACCTTTCCATGATCAAAAGGATCTATCATAATTTTTTCCTGCTCCGCCTCGTACATTAACATAAAGTGAATGGGCATGCCCACGCCACGAAACGGAAGATCCAGCCGCCTTCCGATAAAAAGAACAATCAGCGCCAGTGAAATAGGTAATCCCTGTCTGCGGTCTATAACCCTATTTAAATAAGAATTTTCAGGATTATAATAGTCCGTTGTACTTCCGGAAAATTGAAGTTGGCTAAAAACGAGCTTCAAAACCACGTGCATTTTTTTTGTTTCCGAAAGGGAGTAAGAGACATCCGCTGAAATTTGATCTGCGTAATGATCGAGCTTTTGTCTGTAATCATTAATCCTAAGCGTTGGATTATTAAAACGGGCCAGTGTAAAAACAGCTTTTTCCAACTGGCGAAGATCATTCAGGCCGTTCTCCAAAACATCCATAAAATCTTCTTCCACACTACTGTAGGTAATCCAACGGATAATTTCGTCAATTAAATCCCGTTCTTTCTTGTCTGTACTCTTACTTTTATGCTCGTCGAGTATGGGTACAGCATTTTCTCCCAGTTCAAACAAGCGGCTTTTAACTTCCGACTGTATGTATGGGTCAGGATCCTCCAGTAAGTAAATAAGGGATTCTATTTCCGTTTTCTTAGACATTTCAACTAATAAATTAACCGGTATTAAACTTCAACAATTAAGTTATAACATTTTTTAAAATTGCATGGTGCCCAAAAATAGTCATTCTCATACACTTTTTTTCAAAAAATAAGTATTTAAAAAAAGGGCTATCAAAACGTATATTTGGAAAGCATTCTGCTGATACTCAATAAACAGTGATCTGATAGAAGGCCACAATTAAAAATAACTGTTCAGTTCTAACTGTTTTTATACTTCACAGCCATGAAATTATCTGTTAATTCCGAAACCAGTGTTCTTAAAAGTGTTATTGTTCATACTCCCGGACGAGAAGTATCCCTTGTAAATCCAGAGCACAAAGATCAGCTGCTCTTTGACGATATTATATTTGAAGAAGACGCTCGCAAGGAGCATCTTGACATGCTCAAGATATTTAAAACTGCCATGCCGGAAGATGGCGCTATCTACGAAATAACGGATCTTTTTCTGGAATGCTTCAAGCAGGAAGAAGCTCGGGCTTTCTTCATAAAAGAGCTTATAAATCAACTTCCCGAATGCAATCTGCATACCATTGAAGAGGATCTTTTAAAATTAGAGGCAGCCGATTTATTACAGTTTGTTATTGAAGGAAGCACTCCCGCCATCCACGGCTTTACCCTTCAACCCATACCTAACTTGCTTTTCACACGCGACCTTGCAGCGGTAGTAGGAGAAAGCATTCTGTTATCCCGGCCCGCTAAAAAAGCCCGCCTTCGGGAAGCTATCTTAATGCAAGCGCTGGTCAAATTTCATCCGCTCTTTGAAGAGCTCAGTAAAAAAACAATCCGTATTAGCGGAAAAGAATCCATTGAAGGAGGAGATGTACTGGTAGCTTCAGAAGAACTTGTGCTTATAGGCATGAGCGAACGTACTTCCTTCAGCGGATTGATGAAGGCGACAGAAGGACTTCTCGAAAATGGGGTAGAAAATGTTTTAGCGGTAGATATCCCGAAACAGCGTTCCTCCATGCATCTTGATACTATTTTCACCTTCTCCGATACCAATGAATGTATCGCGTTTCCACCGGCAATTACCGAACGGCGCGACAATATCATCGCTCTGTCATCAAATAACGGCTCCATTAATGCCCGGTCAATACCATCGCTACAGGAAGCACTCCAACAATTTATGGAACGTGATCTTACTTTTATCAGTTGCGGTGGACCCGATCGAACAAATCAATTTCGTGAACAATGGACCGATGGCGCAAACGTTTTTGCATTAGCGCCCGGCATTATTGTCGGATATGAACGAAATACGAATACTTTTCGTGAGTTAGAGAAGTACGGCTATCAATTGATGAATCAATATAAATTTATTGAAGAATTTAAGGATCAACCATCCGACCTGAAGAACAAAAAAATCGCCATCAGTTTTCTTGGAAATGAACTATGCCGGGGCCGTGGCGGCGCCCGGTGTATGACAATGCCCATAGCAAGAGCTAAATAAATTAACTTTTTACCTTGAATAACAAACCGACTCCACAACAACCGGAACAATCCTTTGACGAAGTACTCACTGAAACAGCATCACCCAATCGCCAACATTCTGGTTCAAAATCAGAATTCGATGGTAAAACTATTACAAAGCATGTAGTCCTTTTCTTAGTCACTTTTGTATCTGTAGCCTTGGTGGGAGCCGGTTTTGTCGGCTTTAGTCCCTCTTTATTTCCTTTTGGATTGCCATCGTTGTCGGACTTCTATCGGGGGCTGTTATTTTCGACGCTTTTGCTGGGGTTTTTAGGCGTCCATGAGTTCGGGCACTTTTTCGCGGCCCTTTATCATAAAATTAAAGTGACCCTTCCCTACTTTATTCCGATACCATTGGGTATTGGAACCCTGGGAGCGGTTATCCGGATTAAACAAAAGATTAACGACTCCCATAAAATGTTTGATGTGGGGGCTTCGGGTCCGCTGGCCGGATTTGTAATCTCACTGGCAATTCTATTGTATGGGTTTTCCACCCTCCCCGACCCGTCCTATATCCAAAATTTTGAGGGTCATGAGGCCGTTAAAACATATGTAGCCGAACATGGGGTATTTCCGGAAGAACCTCCCGAAGAATCCGACGGAAACATCCTGGTTGTTGGCAACACCCTGCTGTACGGATTTCTGGCCTCTTTCTTTGAGAATGTGCCTCCTATGTGGGAAATGTATCATTATCCCTTTTTGTTTGCCGGCTGGCTGGGACTCTTTTTTACGGCTTTGAACCTCATGCCACTGGGCCAATTGGATGGGGGACATATTCTATACTCCCTTATTGGCTTTCAAAAACATCGCACCGCGGCCCGCCTCTTCTTTGGACTGCTGGTCACACTGGCGGGGATAGAGGCCGTCCCCTTTATCCATGAAGCCCTTTCCGGTTATGAATTTGGATATGATCCGCTTAGCTGGCTCCTTTGGGGCGGTATTTTATTTTTACTCCTTCGAAGAGCCTTCCACGACGACCACCAGTGGATAGCTCCCGTATTGGCTATTTCAATGGGACTTGCAGCAGGTTACCTCTACTTTTTTGCTGGGGGCATTAATACGTCAAGCTCCATGATATGGGTAGTATGGTCATTTTTCACAGCCTACCTGGTGGGGGTTGAGCATCCGCCTGCACTATACGAGCAGCCGCTGGATCCCACGCGCACCTTTTTAGGTTGGCTAAGTATGGCTATTTTTCTGCTTTGCATAAGTCCCAACCCGCTCTATTTAATATAAATCTTTTCTGTTATCTTTAGTTTTAACTGTTTAATTAATCTTATAAATAGGATCTTTTCATGCGTTTTTTCTCTCTAATTCTTCTCTCTCTACTCTTTGTTTCCTGCTCCAGCTCCACACCCGAAAATATTTCCAAAAGTGTGGATCAATATATAGCCGAAGACAATTATCAGACGGCTCTTGAGTTACTTAACAATGCAGATCCCGATCAAACAGATGCGGATTTAACTAAACTTCAAGAGAAGACATACCTGAATTACGGACTTTACCTGGAATATCGGGGACCCGAAGACAGTAGTATGCGTGACCGAATGACCTCAGCGTTGGAACAATTTATAAAAGTATTGAATATCAATCCCAACAATGAAAAAGCACGATCTGAGATCCAGCAGATTATGAGTATTTATGAAACCATGCCCGATCGATCGCCCGGTGAATCTATTATGGAAGACCTTCGCAAACTGGGATTTGATTACTAAACCAGCCAGCAGCTTTCAGTTATTTGCTATTAGCATGTACTTTTTTTGCATAACGAACTGAATCCTTACATTTTTTTCTACTATGGCTACGAACACTCCGACCATAAAAAACCGTAAAGCTCGATACGAGTATCATATTGAGGAAACCTATGAGGCCGGTATCGTACTTAAAGGGACAGAAGTAAAATCTCTTCGAAACGGCAATGCCAGCCTTAATGAATCTTTTGCCATGCTACAGGATGGTGAAGTATGGCTGCGTGATATGTATATAAAACCCTATAAACAAGGTTCTTATGCAAACCACGATGAGCGGCGTCCCCGCAAACTACTGCTCAATAAAAGAGAAATCGCCGAGCTCGATAAAGCCATCGATCAGAAAGGATATACCCTTATTCCCTTGAAACTATATTTTAAAAAGGGATATGCTAAGGTCCTGCTGGGTATTGCCAAAGGGAAACAGAAGCACGATAAGCGCGAGGATATCAAAGAGCGCGATGTAAAACGCGAATTGAATCGTAAGTATAAAGGCACCTATAAAGTAAATATGTAACGGAGCAACTCATGTTCGGGTTTAAAAAATGGCGCCGTAAACGACTAATGAAGAAGCCCTTTCCTGACCAATGGGATGCTCTCCTTAATCGGAATGTACCATATATACAACATCTCCCTTCCAACCTGCAGGCCAAACTGAAAGGCCTCGTACATGTTTTTATAGATGAAAAAAAATTCGAAGGTTGTGCCGGACTTGAAATTACCGATGAAATACGGGTAACTATTGCGGCCCAGGCTTCCATTTTGATGCTGGGTATTGATGACCTTTCCTCTTTCTATAATGACCTTCGATCGGTACTGGTATATCCCAAACCTTATGTCGTTAAAATTAAAAGCCGCCATAACAGCTTTTTTGTACAGGAGGGATTCCAGCGACGGCGCGGCGAGGCATGGTCGCGCGGCCATGTGGTCTTGGCCTGGAATGAAGTTAAAAAGGGTGCTTCCGATATCCATGACGGACAGAACCTGGCTTTCCACGAGTTTGCTCATCAGCTGGATTACGAATATGGTGCTACCGACCAGGTAGAGAACAATTATAACAATGAATCACACTTCCTATCTTGGGCACGGGTGGTCGGCAGCGAATACCAGAAACTTCTTCAGGCTATAAAACGAGACCAGAAAACCCTCATTGACGACTATGGGGGCACTAACTTAGCCGAATTTTTTGCCGTCATTACAGAATGCTTCTTTGAGAAGCCGCGCGAGCTAAAAGAGAAACACCCCGATTTATATCAGCAGCTACAAAATTTTTACCAGCAGGATCCCGCTTCCTATATTACAGTATCCTGATAACTTTTTTCCTGCAAAAGCTAGCGAAGCGGAGCATTGGCGCTTAATTCCGGACTATTTTTCAGGGTTTGAAAAACCACGCAATATCGCTCGGTTAGCTCAATTAACTTTTCAACCTTCTTGGGAGGTGCATCTGTATCCAGATCAAAAGTCATGTTTATGGATTTGAATCCCACCGGTGATTCGCGCGATACGCCCAGCGTTCCCCGAAAATCCAGCAGACCTTCGGCTTTTACCGTACCTTTGTGAATCGTGATATCCATAGCCGTAGCTACCGACTTTAATGTAACACCGGCGCATGCCACTAATGCTTCCAAAAGCATATCACCCGAACAAGCTTGTGATCCATCTCCGCCTGTCGCCGGATGAAGTCCGGCCTCTGCAATTCCCGCATCAGTTTCAACCTTGCAGGAAATATCATCTGATCCCACCTCTCCTTCCGCGTGGAGCACCACTTCGGCTTTTTGAGGGTTTTCTTGGTATTCTTCTTTCAAGGGCCGTTGAAGTTCGCGCAGTTCTTTAGAATCCATAGCTTTTGCTTAATATTCCTAAATTGTTTTGAAGACCTAGTTCTTATTTATTAATAAAGCCTATTGTCCTGTTAAATAAAAACATGTTTAACTAAACTCTTCCTGTATTAATATTAAATAACAAAAGGCCGTCCTCCCCGGACGGCCTTTTCATGTAGAAATAAGGGATAACCTGTAAGCCGAATTCTGTATCCGCCGGTTGGCGGATGGCAATCATTTATCTGCATCCCGGATCACTCCGGAATAACTAGCACTCCACCCGACCGTAATACGACAAGCAGCGCACGGCCTGCATGAGCTTGCACCCCGTGAGGTTTACCAAGCCTCTCCCGATTACTCGGCAGAACGGTGAGCTCTTACCTCACCTTTTCACCCTTATCCACCGACTGGCGGACGGTCTGTTTTCTGTGGCACTAGCTGTCCGGTTACCCGGACCTTCCTGTTAGGAAGCACGGCGCTTGTTGGTGTTCGGACTTTCCTCCCTGGCACAAATGTGCGGGGGCGATTGCCCGGTCATCCCAATAAATACGAATATGCTCTTTATAACTTTTAAAACAAAAAAGATGTACAAAATCGTTTACTGATTGTACATCTTTTGCAAAAAGGATAAGTGTATAAGCCGTTATAGAGAAAGCTGCTCTTTAGCCTTCTTAAAAAAGGAGGGGTGTACTACAATACGACCACTATTTTCATCGATAATGATCTTGTTCTTATGGCGCACTTCCACCTGTGTTTGCGGAGGCAGCGCCATACCCAAAGCTGCTCCCTTTTCCATAGGTACCACGGCTAATCCATTAGATAGACCTTCCCGGAGTCGCTTATAGCTTCGCAGATAACGGTCATTGATATTTTCTTCAACCTCCTTCCGCTTTGACAGAAGCATTTCCTCCTCTTCTTCCGTTTCTTTAACCACTTTCTCGAGATTTTTCTTCTTTTCCTTATAAAGTTCCTCGATATCATCAAGCTGTTCCTGGGCTTCCTCTATCTCGGGATCGATCTCTTCAAGGCGGTTTTCGATCTCCTCTTTGCGCGATTCGGCATTCTCAATGATCTGCTTCTGAGATTCAATCTCCTTGGTCAGCGCATCGTATTCACGGTTATTCCGAACCGACATCTGCTGTTCTTCATATTTATCCATCTTATTGTTGGCATCCTTAATCTCCAACTCAAGATTATCCCGCTCTACCTGCAGGCTTTTCTTCTCCTCCTCAAGTCGGTCAATCTTAGCTTCGTGTCGGTTGATATCCGTTTCAATATCAAGAACCTCCTCCGGCAAATCCCCCCGTAACTGTTTCAGCTCATCGATTCTGCTGTCTATATATTGAAGATTCGTTAACTGTTGAAGTACTTCTTCCATAGATTGGTTTATTCGTCGTTTATTCCTGCGGATTTTATTTATGATCAGGTATAAAAACCTGCATTGGGTTGGTGGTTACATTGGTCTCAAGAACCTGAATATTCTCAAAAGCTTCGCTCAGTTCCTGCTGAAGAGCCGCCACCATCGGCACTTCACTTTCATAGTGGCCTACGTCGACCAGTAAAAAATTCTCGGTATCTGTGAAATAATCATGATATTTAATATCTGCGGTAATAAAAGCCTGAGCTCCTTCTGCGATAGCCTTGCGAGCAAGGGAAACACCGGCGCCTCCACAAACAGCTACCTTTTTTATACGTTCTGCAGAGCCAGAAAACCGAACAGCCTTCACTCCCAGTGCTTCTGATACAACTTCCAAAAAATTTTGCTGAGTTAACCCTTTATCGCGATAAAAACCGACAACTCCCATTCCTACATTATTAGAGGGACTTGCTACATCCATAAGCTGGAAACTACCACGATCCAGCAACCCATTCTTCTTCAATTCCTTCTTAAGGTCACCAACATTGTGTTCATCAATAATAGCTTCATAAGTATGCTGGTCGTCTTTTCTTCCCGCAACTTGGTAATAATGAGCCTCTTCGGCAGAATAGTAATTCAATAGTTTTAAAACTGAATCACTATCTGAGTGGTTTGTTGTTAATACTATTTTTCGGCTAATATTATAGTTGCTATCCAGAAATTTCAAATTTTCCAGCTGTAGTTCTTTAGCCAATACAAAGGAAACCCCGTCAAGTGCAGCATCCAAATTAGTGTGGACAGCAATAACAGCAATATCGTTCTTAATAAGTTCATAAATGATCTTACCCTGCTCACTTGTAGGATTTATTCGATCAATGCTTTTAAAAATAAGAGGGTGATGAGCGACGATAAGATTACATTCTTGCTCAATTGCTTCTTCTACTATCTCAAGGGTAACATCAAGACAGGTTAAAATACGAGAAACCGGCTGGTTGGGATTCCCGATTAATAGTCCAACATTATCGTAGTCGAGCTTGGTACTGGGCGGAGCCCACTGGTGTAGGAAGGTGGAAATATGCTGAACCTGTGTGTTCATGCGGGCTATCGGCCTCCGTACTTTAGGGTTACGGTTTTAAAGCGCCTGAGCCGATCCGTACATAATTCAGAGTCGAAATATAAAATACTCAGCGTATGAATTATTAGTTGCGGTTCAATCCTTTAATCAGACCCGTAAAATAGCATTTTAATACCTTTCTTAAAAGCTTATTTTTAATATCATTCATTATCGGTTTCTAGTAATACTAATCAACCGAGTCATTCATAAATACTAAAAGAAAACACCCGAATGGGACAAGATATTTGTCAAAATATAGAAGATGTTTCTACGCGAATCCGAAAAGCCTGCACCCGGGCTGACCGTGACCCTGAGGAAGTACAGCTCATTGCCATAAGTAAAATGAAACCCCTTGAAGATATCAAAACGGCCTTTGGCTGTGGACAACTTCACTTCGGTGAAAACCGCGCCAAGGAGTTACAGGATAAGATGGAGGCCTATGAAGAAGACCAAATCCAGTGGCACATGGTTGGCAACCTGCAAACAAACAAAATTAAGTATATGGTTAATCGCGTTAACTGGATTGACTCGGTTCCCAAATCAAAAACGCTGAGGGAAATTGAAAAACGTGCTTCCCGAATTGATCGCGTTATCAATACCCTCATCCAGATCAATATTAGCGGAGAGGACCAAAAAAGTGGTTGCGAACCTGAAAATTTAGCTGATATTCTGGAATATGCCCAGGGCCTTGAATACGTTCGCGTGCGTGGACTTATGGGAATGGCCACTTTTGTGGATAAGGATAAGGTCGAAAAGGTACGGCCGGAATTTCAACTACTCCGGGAAGTTCGGGATGAGCACCGCTCCTATGAGTGTAAAAATATTCAGCTGGATGAACTTTCTATGGGAATGACCAACGATATGGAAATTGCTATTGAGGAAGGATCTACCATGGTACGCGTCGGCAGGGCCATCTTTGGAGAACGTAACTATTAAGTATTAAAATCGTTATAAGAACCTTTCAATATCATTAAGATTTAGTACATTACAACACTGTATCGTTTAATTTAGAGTAATTCATTATGGCAAGCTGGATCTGGGTACTTATACCATTAGCGGCAATCATCGGCGGACTTATTATTGAATACCAGAAGAATAAAATGACAATGATGAATCGCAGCCAACAGAATGAAGAAGAGGTTGACGAGTTAAACAAGGTGGTTAGTTCGCTAAAAGAACGTATCGAAAATCTGGAAGCGATTGCTGCCGCCGATCCCGAAGAGTTCTCCACTGGCCAAAAAAGCGGTACGAGTAAAATTGAAATTGACGATATAAAAAAGGAGAATAAACAGGAAGTTTCTGATATTGCAAACAAACGGAGGAACAAAGCATGAGTTTTGAAGAAATGGTTGTAGCCCTGGTAGGGGCAGTAGGCGCCTTTGCCCTGGTTGGGTTTTTAGCAGCTAAAATTATAGACCTCATCAAAACATGGATGAATCGTAACAAGAGCGGAATTTCCGAAAAAGATTTTAACCGTTTAGCGGAGGCGTTTATAGAGTATAAAAAAGAAAGTAAGCGCCGAATCGAAAATCTTGAAGCAATTTTTGTGGATGATGAACCTGCTTCTCAGGAATCCTCAGCTAAAAACAATCGGATTGAAGCATCTAAGAATTCTATAGAGATAGATGAAAATAGGGAAGAATCTTCTTCCGAAAGCAGTGGACTGCGGAACATGCTCCACGACTAATGACTTTAACTACAATAAACTAACTTCCTGACTTTAGCGTATTGTTATGAAATTAACGGCTCTTGAGATCAAACAACAGACCTTTGACAAATCATTACGAGGTTATGACAAAGCTGAAGTAGAGGCTTTTTTAAATCTCATGTCTAATGAGTGGGAACATATGGTTGCCAAAAACCGGGAACTGGAGAAAAAGATTGATGATCTCGAGGAAAAGCTGAAGCACTATGAACGCGTAGAGGAAGCTCTTCACGAAACCCTGCAAACAGCCAAGGAATCGGCCGAACAGAAACTTACAGGCGCGCGCCGCGAAGCACAAACTAAAATTGAAAAAGCGGAGATGGAGGCAGAATCCATTATTCGTGAAGCTACCCAACAGCGCCAACAGGTACGGCAGAGCATTATTCGATTGCTTGATCGTCGCAAGGAGATTATTGGCGGTATGCGTTCCTACCTCGAGATGGCTCAGGAATCCCTGGAACAATTTTCAAAGGACGAAGCTTCGCTCTTTAATCTTCCCAATGAAGAAATAGAACGTCCCCCAAAAAAGGATCAAGAAGATGTTGAGGTAGAAAAACAAGGAAAGGATTCTTCCGGAGGAGAGCATGAAGAACATACGGAGCAAGAGGATGAACATTCCGAAAAGAAACAACCTCTCCCTCCAGGAGCCGAAGATGTGGATAATATTATTGATGAACTGGATTAATATCTCTCAGTTCCAAAAATAGGAACTCCTTCTGCACCTAATTACATTTCAATATCCTACCTTTTCTATGCTCCTTTTGCTATTTTGGATAGTCAGTCATGTAACAATCTTATAAGCTTTAAATCATATATATGCAGCGAGAAACGGTTCAGGAATTTCGCAAAAAACGCAATGAAGCCCTTTCTTATATAAAAGAACATACCAGTTTCCAACCAGATTATTTAGTGATTCTGGGCACCGGATTAGGTCAGCTGGCCGACAAGGTAAAGGTGCAGGATACCATATCCTATGCCGATATTCCCCACTTTCCTGTATCCACTGTTGAAAGCCATGCCGGGCAGCTTATCTTTGGCAATTTGAGCGGGAAAGAGGTAGTGGCCATGCAGGGACGCTTTCACTACTACGAAGGATATTCTATGCAGCAGATCGCCTTTCCAGTTCGGGTAATACATCGTCTCGGAGCCGCAACTCTAATTGTAAGTAACGCCTGTGGCGGGATGAACCCCAATTATGAGTCTGGAGATATTATGCTTATCAACGACCATATTAATATGCTGGGTGATAATCCGCTGATAGGACCCAATGATGATGAGTTAGGGCCTCGGTTTCCGGATATGAGCGAACCTTACACAGAGAGTCTGCAAGCTATCGCTGAAGATGTCGCTCTCGAAAATAATATCAAAATGCATAAGGGTGTTTATCTCGCACTTAGCGGTCCCACTATGGAAACCAGGGCTGAATACCGTTTTCTTCGACTTATAGGAGCTGATGTTGTTGGCATGAGTACCGTTCCCGAAGTTATCACCGCGGTACACATGGATATGGATGTGCTTGGCATTTCCGCTATTACTGACGAATGCTTACCCGATGCTCTCGAACCAGTGGATATTGAAAAAGTTCTGGAAGCAGCAGGCGTCGCCGAACCTAAAATGACGGCCGTTATTACAGGAGTTTTGGAACAACTGTAATAATTGCTAAAAAATTATGTACCAATTTACTGACAAATTGCGTTTCTTTTAAGAAGTAATCAATCAATACACTTAACCTCATCAAACGGGTGCTATAATGTTTGACGACTTTGATGACAACGTCTGGGATGAACACCAGTGGGAAGCTCATCTCAATGAAATAGAGAGACGAAATACCCAGCTTCGGAAATTCATTGCTCCCGATTCATCCAACCAAATACCGCGCTGGCTTAGCATTCTCCAGGAAAACGGGAATGAGATGGATGCCGTTGATGCCTTTATCGAAGAGGAACTTCAATTTGATGACCCGTTTTTTGGGGACAACGGAGAAGGCTTCTATGACAATTTGGATGATGAAGAGGAAGATCTCTTTGAGGATGAAGATGAATGGGAGGACGAAGACTTTTTTATCGATGATTACAGTGACTTTAATGAGGGGGAGGAGTGGAAAGAACTCAGTGACGAATTTAGTCTTTCCGGTTTTAGCTCCATTGAAATGCTGGATATCTATAACCAATCCCGAGAACTGGCTGCGGATGTCTTATTGTGGACTGAAACTATTAATCCTACTTATCTGCAAGAGGGCTCATGTAGCGATTTCGTAGATAATGTCCTTAAAATAGGAGCCAAAATTGCCGGAGGTTACTCCTTTGGTTTTGATCGTGAGTTTATGGGTGGAAATATTGCCTATACTAAAAAAGCGCTATACTGTGCCAACGATGCACTGACTATTCTTCAGCAGGAGCTAAAAGGCACTTCAGTTATCAGCTCTTTGAAATACAGGCAGCTTCACGAACAGCTCTTTGAGATTCGGAATGATATCGGAATCTATATCCAAGATCTCCGTGATGAATTCAATAAAGGATTTAAATAAAAGTTTTTCCTTTACAAGTGTTTAGTATAACGAGTAGGAGGCTCTGTAAATCTCCTGTCATTATCACCAATATATTCTGCATTGACCAATTAATCGGTCTCTCCCCAGTCAAATCCGACGACATCACCGACAGTAAAAGTGTTTGAGGTATGCACAACTTTGGAGGGAGTAAATTCTAAAAAGCCGGCATCATCGCGATACGATAATCCCCGCACAATCTCAATTTTGCCCTTTCCAGCTGTTATTTTCATACCTACCTTTACTCCAACAGCAACCTTGTCCGGATTTGATTCACCAAAAAACATCTCCTGATCGGGGTGTACTGAGGCAAACCCAAAACCACCACTGCTGTTATCGCATCCGTCTCCTTCAAAACAAAAATTTATAGTTCCATCCGCCCCCGTCTCAATCTCAAAGTCTTCTGATCCGGTATTCACAAGGCGAATAGCCAGACTCTTTTCCGAGTCTTCAATTCCTTCAGATCCCGTACTGTTGTCGCTACAATTTGTTAACATCAAAATAGTGAGTACCCCGATAAAAAAACATACATTTCGCATAAGTCCAGATTATTTTACGTATTAAATACAATTAATTTATCTATCAATACGTAAAAGGCTGGATAAAACAGCTCAAAAAAGTCCGTGGTTTTTATTCTGCCAACTTATTCCCAGATTGCAATTTCCCGATTACCTTCCGAATCAGATTTTCCACGATACATTCCTTTTGTATTCATATCCATTAGCATATTTCCGTACTGATCCACGGCAATCATTCCGGCTTCTTCTGGCTGAAGTACATCACGAAGTAAATAATCTCCTGCTTCTTCTAATGTGGCTGGTTTGTGTTTCATATACTGACTTACAGTATGGCCCGATACAGCTTCCATAATACGTTCTCCCCATCCGGTCATGGAAACCGCCACTACTTCACTGGCATAAGTGCCACTGCCAATAATGGGGACATCCCCTACCCGGCCATACATCTTATTGGTCATTCCACCGGTTGAAGTGCCTGCTACCAATTGGCCATTCTTATCCAGCGCAACACAGCCTACCGTACCAAACTTTTCGCTATTAGATGGCGGGGAATCTGATTCAGGCAACAAGGAGGATTGTTCTTCTCCCTCTTTTATAGCTCGGCGCCAAGCCTTATATCGATTCTCTGTATAAAAGTAATCCTGATTGACTCGTTCCACATCCATTTCATCCGCGTATTGTTCGGCTCCTTCCGTGGCAAACATGATATGCTTCGAGTTTTCCATCACTAAGCGAGCCAGGGAGATAGGATTCTTCACAGTCCTAACGCCTGTAACGGCCCCTGCATTGCGGTTGTTCCCGACCATGATTGCAGCATCTAGTTCGTGGGCTCCCTCATGAGTAAAAACGGCTCCTTTTCCGGCATTGAACCGGGGATTATCTTCCAGGTAGTTGATCACCTTTTCTACGGCATCCAAAGCTGTGCCTCCATCCCGTAGAATCTCTTCTCCAATTGAAAGGGCTTCATCCAGTGCAGCAGTATAAGCCTCTTTAACTGAATCCGGTTTATCTTCGGAAATAGCGCCCGCTCCTCCATGCAGGACCAATGCCCACTCTTTGGGGGTGGGTTCTTCGGGTTGTTCTGTAGCCGTTTGTTCATTTCCGGACTGAGCGCATGCAGAAAAAAGAAGAAGACCTGCTATCCATATCCAAAAAATATTATACAATCTCATAGCCACTTTATTTATTTAAAATTGATTGCATTAGCTATATGATAAGTACCGATCCTTTTATTTCAAAGTTTGATACCATAGCAGCATTCAATCCATAATATTTTTAAACATTTCAGTTCAAACACATTTTTAAAAAAAATTGTAAGGTTTTGCTCCTAAAATGGTCTTACCTATGTGAATAATAATCGAACATATCAATTTCCCTTCGCGCGGTATCCGGCAATCAGGCTGGCACTGTTTTTTATTAGTGGCATCCTCTTTGATTACCATCTTGATATCCCGCCGGTTATCTGGCTGATCCCTTTTTGCTGTTTCATTTCTATCTATCTGTTTTTCGAATATGTTCACAAAAGATCACTGCGGAGCTGGCTTCTTTATAGTGCCCTTTTTTGTTATCTCAGTTCTATCGTTTGTTTCGGTGGATTCTGGCACTCCCTTTTTAATTCACAGGATCCCCCCGCGAAAGCCACCATTCTGAACAGTTATACCTGGGAAGAACTATCATTCAAAGGTGAAATTAATCAGATAAAGAAAACCAGCAGTGGGAAATACCAAATTGATGTCAGTGTAGATACTACCCTCTTTCCCAACAACCTGGTCTGGACTGAAGACTATACGCTCCGAACCGTCTTAAATCCGAAAAACCTAAGGTTTTCGCCAAAGATAATTCCCGGAAACCGACTACACTTTTCGGCGGTTATTTATCCTTTGGAAGAACCACGCAATCCCCATGAATTCAATTATAAGGCCTATTTAGCTTCTATTGGGATATATCACCAAGCAGGACTTCAATCTATCCATACTATTAAAGAAGCAGAGGTGGCCTTAAGCTGGAATAAAGTAAGAAATGACGTTTTAAGTGCTATTGATCATAATTTTAGCCAGGAAACCGCTGATCTGGCCAAAGCCCTGCTTATCGGCTATAAAAATGAGCTTATCCAAGAAACCAAAATCGCCTTTTCAAGAGCAGGACTTTCACATATCATGGCCGTTTCAGGCTTACATGTCGGGTTTATCCTGGCTCCTTTCTGGATATTCATCCCCATATTCTGGAGTTTTCGCTACGGCAAACAAATAGGACTGTTACTTTTAATTGGACTACTGATATTCTACGCGGGACTTACCGGATTTTCCGCTTCGGTAAGCCGGGCTTCACTCACCGGTGGATTTCTGATGTACGGCCGTCTATTCCACAAGGTTCGGGATTCCAAAAATCTAACGGCAGTTGCAGCTCTTATTATTCTGCTCATCCATCCAAGTGATCTGTTCTCCATTGGATTCCAACTTTCATTCGGAGCAGTCTATATTATCCTGCTTACAGCTCCGGTTATCAACAAAACCCTGCCCGACTGGGTGCGTTTCCGATGGTATGGCACGCCCGTTATGGTGATCATCATTTCACTAATTGTACAACTTGGCCTTTTCCCCTTATTGACCTATTACTTTGGCGAATTCTCACTCGTGGGTCCCATTGCTAACGCTCTGTTTGTTCCCTTCCTTGGACTGGCCGTGCCTCTTGCATTCGTCTTCCTTGCCCTTTCTTTCATCTCGCCGGGCATTGCCCAGACACTAACCCTTCCTGTTGATTATTTTCTCTATGGACTTCATCAATTTGTTTTGACTACAACACAATGGGAATGGAGTTGGATACAAACGCAAACAGAGGGTATTATTATCTTTGCCCTATGGGCCTCCGTTATCTTTTTTATCGCGACATTACCCATTCCAAAGCTGCGGTGGAAGTTTCTAATTCTGTTCCTGAGTCTTCTATGTATTGAACAGGGAGAACATCTTGTACAAAAATTCAGACCCGCACCGCTTGAGCTCACCTTTTTTGATGTTGGTCAGGGTGATGCCGCGCTCCTGAAAACTCCCCAAAGCAATAAACATTATCTTATTGACACCGGCCGCTGGCAACCGGGATATAATAGCGCCAAATATATTATCATCCCTTACCTAAAATCTGAAGGTATCGATAAATTAGATGGGATCTTCTTGTCCCATCCCCATGCAGATCATATTGGTGGTATTGTAGAATTGCTCAATACAATACCTGTTGATACTATATATAATTCCGGTGCAAATTATGATTCCCAGCTTTTCTCAGACTATCAAAGAATTGCTAAACAAAAAAATATTCCTATTGTTTCCCTGAAACAGGGACAGATACTGATCCCTGATCCGGCATTACGGCTATTTGTTTATGCCCCATCGGAAGAAAACCTTGCCAATTCGAATGTAAACAACAGCTCGCTTATTTTTGAAATTCTCTACGGATCTACGGAATTCCTGTTTATGGGCGATGCCGAAAAAAGACAGGAGCAGCAGTTAACAACAGGATATCCGCAACTTGTTGATACTGATTTACTAAAAGTTGGACATCACGGGAGTAAGACGAGTTCTACAGCTTCTTTTTTAAAATCCATATCTGCAGAGATGGGAATCGTTTCATTAGCTGACCGTAACCGGTTTCGCCATCCACATCCCGAGGCAGTACAGCGACTACATTCAGAAACAGATACCCTTTATTTTACCAGTATTGACGGAGCTATTCGAATTATTTCTGACGGTAATTCCATTAAAAAGGGAAGAAAATAACTTATATTGTCTTATCTGATTGAATGAATACTCTATTATTGAGGTTGACAAGGTTATCCCGCTTAAAAAGAATTGGATTCCAACGACGAAAACTTTTTATTTAAAAGGTTTCTGATCAATAATTTGTTACCCATACTCTATGAGCAAAAAAGAACAATTTAGCTTTGAAGAGGCGCTGTCAAGGCTGGAAGTAATTGTTGAGAAATTAGAGGATGAATCTATTTCTCTTGATGAATCCATTGCGCTTTATGAAGAAGGTATTACTCTTTCAAAAAAATGTACAGAAACTCTGGAAGAGGCAGAACTCCGTATCCAACATGTAGCGGAAAACCATACAGATAAAAAAGAGAACGAATAGTTTTTATGGAATTTGAAGACATCACACCCGGACCTCTCCTCTCGGAAATTGATTCTCCGGATGATTTAAAAAAGCTCGATCCCGATCAACTGGTTGAGGTATGCGATGAACTCCGGGATTTTATTATCGACACTGTTTCCATCCACGGCGGACATTTTGGAGCGAGTCTCGGAGTAATAGAAATGACAGTGGCCCTACATTATGTGTACGACACTCCCAAGGATCTGGTATTGTGGGATGTCGGTCACCAGGCATACGGACACAAAATTCTTACAGGACGGCGTGAAAACTTCCATACCAATCGGAAATACGGTGGACTTTCCGGCTTCCCAAAACGTAGCGAAAGTGAATACGATACCTTTGGCGTTGGCCACTCGAGCACTTCTATTTCTGCTGCTTTGGGTATGGCTGTAGCCCGGGATTTGGATCAAAGTGATAAAAAGGTGGCAGCTGTTATTGGTGACGGGGCAATGACCGCTGGATTGGCTTTTGAGGCCCTCAACAATGCCGGGGCTATGAATTCGGATATTCTCGTTATTCTCAATGACAATAATATGTCTATTGATCCAAATGTCGGGGCCCTCAAAGAGTATTTGACAGAAATTACGACCAGCAAAACCTTCAATAAGCTGCGGGATGAAATTTACGATATGCTCGGCCACTTTAAATCGGCCGGCGAAAAAATGCGGAAGGTAGCTTCCAAGCTCGAAAAAGCCGTAACGGCTGCCATTACGCCCGGGGGGCTCTTCCAGGCGCTGGGCTTCAAGTATTATGGACCCGTGGACGGACATAATGTGGATACCATGCGCCGGTATCTGGAGGACTTAAAAGATATTCCGGGACCAAAACTATTGCATGCGGTTACGGTTAAAGGCAAGGGATTTGCCCCGGCTGAGCGTGAGCAAACCAAGTGGCATGCCCAGAGTAGTCCATTTGACAAAATTACCGGCAAACAACTGGATCCCGATACCAAACCTAAGCCTCCCAAGTATCAGCACGTTTTCGGAGAAGCGATAGTAGAGCTGGCGGATGAGAACGACCGTATTGTCGGTATCACCCCTGCCATGCCCAGCGGATCGAGCCTTTGGCCGATGATGAAAAAATATCCCGAACGGGCTTTTGATGTTGGTATTGCCGAACAGCACTCCATCACTTTTGCTGCCGGGCTTGCAGCCGAAGGGAAAAAAGCGTTTGCCGCTATTTACTCCACCTTTCTTCAGCGCGCTTATGATCAGGTTATTCACGATGTGGCGATCCAGAAATTACCGGTAGTCTTTTGTATCGACCGCGCCGGTCTCGTAGGTGCCGATGGTCCCACTCACCATGGCCTTTACGATATCTCATATCTGCGTAATGTACCCAACATGATCGTTTCCTCACCTATGAACGAAGAGGAATTACGTGATATGATGTACACAGCCTCTAAATATGAAGATGCCGCCTGGGCTATCAGATACCCTCGTGGACGGGCAACCGGCATGGATTATCCCGAAGGATTTAAAGATATGGAAATTGGAAAGGGGCAGAAGGTGCGCGACGGGGACGAAATAGCGATCCTTAGTTTTGGTCCGTTTGGAAACTACGTAATAGAAGCCGCCGATAACCTGGTCGAAATCGGTATCGATGTCGGTCATTTCAATATGCGCTTTGCCAAACCCCTGGATACCGATCTTATTGATGAAATTTGTCACTCCTTTGAACACATCATAACGATTGAAGATGGTACGCGACTGGGCGGCTTTGGAAGTGCAGTAACCGAATATCTCGCTGATAAGCCTTATCACATTCCAACAACTATTATGGGCGTTCCCGACCGAATTGTAGAGCACGGCACGCAGGAAGAGCTCCATGCCGAAGTTGGACTTGATCCAAAAGGTATCCAAGAAAAAGTACAGGAAGTGATGAAAGTTCACTCCCTGAAAACCTGATTGATTTAGAGATATTTATGGCGTGCCTATCTAAATCGCCGCTGACCCCCTTTCCTCGGTACTAATCCGAATACACTCTTCAAGCGGGGTGATGAAGATTTTACCGTCGCCGGTGGTTTTGCCGGGGTTCTTATCTTTGTAACGGGATTTTACAGTTTTGATAATGGTATCGACGGTAACGTCCACAAATTCATCATTTACGGCGATTTCGAGGCGGAACCGTGGAATCAGTCCCGGGACCACCTTCTTACCCCGATAGATCTCCACATCCTCGGCTTTGCCGTGGCCGGATACACGCATAACCGTGATCCGCCTGATTTCTGCTTCAATGAGTGCTTCCCTGACTTCGTCGAGTTGTGTTTCCCGAATAATGGCTATGACTAGTTTCATGTGGTTATAGGATTTAAAATGAATTAGTTAGGGTTGAGCATTCCGTAGCCGTGCTCGCTGTGGTAGGCACTGTCAAGGCCCTGCATCTCTTCTTTTGGATCGGACCGGAAGCCTACCAATTTATTCACAACATATAGCAGAATCAGTGTAAGAACAGCTGCATATACAACGGCTATCAGAACGGCTGAAACCTGAACACCCAACTGCTGCCATACCGTCCAGCTTCCGCCAGCGAGTTCTGCGGCTTCGTTCATCCAGCTATCCCGGATGAAGAAGGTGAGCAATAGGGCTCCCACAATACCTCCCATTCCATGGATACCAAAAGCATCAAGGCTGTCGTCGTATCCCAATTTATTCTTGGCGATGATCGCCAGGTAACAAAAAATCGATGCCAAAATCCCAAGACAAAACGCCCCAAAGGGTTGCACCACACCTGCCGCGGGAGTAATAGCTACCAGTCCGGCCAAAATGCCCGACATAATTCCAAGGGCTGTAGCTTTGCCTTGGTGCCATGCTTCAATGATCATCCATGCAATCGCCCCGGATGCCGCGGCAACTTGTGTAGCCGTCAATGCCTGTGCAGTGCTTAATCCACTTGCTACGGAACTTCCGGCGTTGAACCCAAACCATCCAACCCAGAGAAGTCCACCGCCAATCATGGTCATTACCAGGTTGCTGGGTGGCATATTAGTAACCGGATAACCGCGCCGAGCTCCTAAATATAACGCTGCTATCAAACCGCTTACACCAGCAGAGATATGAACTACTGTTCCCCCTGCAAAGTCTATGGCTCCGTTCGCGCCCATGTTGAAAAGGAAACCATCCTCAGCCCATACCCAGTGGCAGAGCGGGTTGTAAACAAGTAGTCCCCATAGAGCAATAAACAGACAATAAGATTTAAATTTCACCCGTTCGGCAAAGGCCCCGGCGATTAGGGCAGGCGTAATAATAGCAAACTTACCCTGGAACATACTGAACACATATTCAGGCACGCCGGCATCTAATATTGAGTTATCAATTCCCGATAAAAACAAATAGTCTGGGTTCCATCCAAACCATCCGCCGAGAACATTGGGGCCAAAACTCATGCAGTATCCAATGGCCACCCAGAGAACCGTCATAATTCCCATTGCAGCAAAGCTATGCATCATGGTTCCCAGAACATTTTTGGTGCGGACAAGCCCGCCATAAAACATAGCCAGTCCGGGTATCATCAAAAGAACGAGAGCCGTTGAGACCAACATCCAAGCGGTCACACCCGTATCTATGGCGACGCCGTCGGCGGCAAGTAAAGGAGTTGAAATGAAGAGAAAGGTCAGTAGTAGTAAGGGGAACTTAGCCCGATATTTTTTTAGCATATTCGTTGGTTTGATAGACTTTTTAGCAATGTATTTTTTGACAGACGCCCAAAAATCTATAACAAATTTATAAATAATACAAGGTAAAAATACAATTTCACATTAAGTAATTATATATAATTACACTTTATACTAAAAATTAAAGATTTATATTAAAAATTATTAATTAAGTTCGGTATAGATGCAGTCTCAAAATTTTTCTCCTAACTTTTTTAGCCAATCTCTTTTTCAAAAGCAATCATGCCGGATATTTTACCCCAATTCATATCATTGTCTTTGCCTGCGAGATTGTGGGAAATATTTTGTTCAAATGTGGGCATCCAGACATAGATGGCTTTCATAATCGTAGATCTGTAATTAGTGATATCGTACCTATCTTTCGCGACATCTATCGGTGACAATTGCCCAGCCTGATATCAACAACAACCGCATGAATCGGGATATCAACATCATGGAAAATGTACTGGATGAACTATTCAGGACGCAATGGTCAGCCCATAGTAATACGATACGAATTAATTCCAGCTCCTTTTCTTTTGGCCGAAGCAACGATATAAACGGCACCTATCTGCCGGAATTCGGCGTTATTTTTACTATTCCTGGCAGACCCGGCTTAATGATACTCGGCAATACGGATGATGGTAATGCTCCTTTCAGCTTCCACTATGCAGACAAAAAAAAATGGCGAGGAAGTCACTGAGGAATCGGTCACTAACAAAATTGTAGAATTTTTACGGGATTATGGCTCTACTATCGGACAACTTTCCCATAATCAAAAAGTGATGGTCATTTACAAAACTAATCGTCCCAAAAATGAATTTTTCATATTCCATTCAGATGAGGAAAATAAAAAAGTGGGACGCCAGACTTTGCCTACAATTTCAGTAGCTGCCAATGCAAGTGATCTAAAAACCTATCGGTCGGGTAATCTTAGCGACAGTGAGCTTCGCAACCGGCTTGATATTAATTCGGTAAAGCCTTCAGAGGAGCAGGAAAAAGATTTAAGAGTTATGGCAAATATACTTGAAACTGCTTTTGAGGATACCGGAGAACAACAATTCCAAATACGCGGGTCGGTCGATTATCTTGCATTGGATAACTATGGTGCCCTCTTTTCATTTGACATACGCTATATTGGCCAATCACACTTTGACTTTTCCGGTCTGCATGAAGCGCTGCAAGATATGCGCAAAGACCTGGAAAAAGCCCGTGCCCAAATAAATGACTTCAATGCTGATAGAGAAGTAAGGGATTCTATTGCAACGAAAAAACGGGAGGAGGTGCAAGCAAAACACGCCGAAGAAAAAGAGAATATCAAGAAAGCGTACAACCAGTTTATAAAGGACCTCAAATCGACTATTACCGATTACGGGCGGACCTTGCATTCTATTGAATTGAATCAACAAATTTTGGTTTCTGTTACTCTAGATACTCACTACGAAGAGATACCCAAACGTATTGACCTGCATGTTCGTAAGTCAATACTTGAAAATAATTCCCGCGAGCAGGCGATGGCAGAAATTCAGGTTCGGGAACATTAATCACAATCACATAATAGCAGAAGGCGATCTACCGCAGGCAGCTACCAGAAAAAGGGTGCCTGCCACACTAACAATTTGTATCAACCGGTTCAAACACCGCTTCTTTTTGGAGTGCCACCTTAAGCCGTTTGTCATACTCCCCGGCCGAAATCTCAATGCAACCGAATTGTGCCAGATGCTCGTTCCAGAACTGGGTATCCCAAAGCTCAAATCCGCCTTCCTTAAGCGCTTTGTGCGTCCAGTATAACGCCACTTTAGAAGTTTCTTTTGCCCATCCAAACATCGATTCGCCAAAAAATGCTGCGCCCAGGGACACTCCATACTGTCCCCCAACCAGCTCCCACTTCTTGTCATACACACTCACCGAATGGGCATGCCCTTTTTTATGAAGATTACAATAAGAATCAATTATTTCCTCTGAAATCCAGGTAGAGTTTCGATCTGCACATGCTTCCATTACTTGCCTGAATGCGGAATCAAACTTGATGTGGTAGTGATGATTGCGAACAATGCGCTCTACATTGGATGATACCCGAAATCCATTCATAGGGATGATTCCACGTCGGCGGGAGGTATACCACTTGGCCTCCGGATCGTCGCGGGAATCAGCCATTGGAAAAATACCATTAGCATAGGCATTCAATAGTTCTTCGGGACTGATCATCTAGATTTTCGTTTTGTTATAGGTCCTGAAGTTCATACACGAAGTTTTAAACGGATATATAAATACCAAGATAATCTCAGTTGATAAAATTAAGATTGCTCAGCAGAGCTACGCAACCAAATGTGTATAATTCATCTAATTCCTAGAAATCAAAAATTCTGTTGGTAGGTTTCTCGTTCTGTACTTCCGGTGTGGTACGTCATTCATACTTATGCTTTAATCTCTCCAAATTACTTTCTACTACTATTTTTTATTAACCCCTTTGAGTTAACAATACCCTTAGCATTTTTACCAGTTAACGAAAACTACACCGTAAGAACATAGAATCATCACTACCAATGGGTGAGCCCGGCGGTGGACTTAAGGGCTCAGCCGACCTAAAGGTTTTACCTTTATCCTTAAACTGCTGCAATATTCTATACCCATAGAGAAGAGAAGCCGCGCGCTGTTCTGTCTCTGCTTCTTCCTCTGCCTCAATCCTCATCCACTCCCGGAGTGCTTCCAGCTTTAGGTTCGCAATGGACCGAACCTGGGAAGAAGCCTCCTCGTTGGCTCCCAGATTCATCATATGATATAAGACCACGTGATTCACTACATTCTGTATCGCTCCCTTGTACCCTTCTTCTACCGGGGCTTTCCAACTCTGGTTAATAATTTTAGTTAGCATATCGCCTAAACCTAAATTATTGGAATCACGTGCTTTATAATCTACCAGCCGGGCGGCACGCTCTTTATTGAGCAACAATCTCATGGTCATGTTCGCCGCCGTCTCCGCTGCACCCAGCGGATCAAACGCAGGATCAGTATAGCTATTAAACAACTCCCTGGAGTCACTGTACCCGAGGGGACGCGGTGGAATAAGCTCTATAATTTTCTCGGGCATCTTCAAAGCATCCGGCGAAATAGTTTGCAGCATAACATTAAGAGCTGCGCGCTGGGTAGAATCAGCTACAGGTTCGGGTCCCGATTGCGGACCGCCCCGGAGATCATAGCTATAATTCAATCCCCCAATAAGCTTAACCGTACCCTCTATCTGGTAGCGATGGAACAAATAAATAGGAACCAGTGCATCTTCCAGCTTTGCCATGGGGGTGCCAGGTGGGATATTCGACTCGGAAAAATTCTCCAAGGCAATATCGCGCACATCCATTATGTGATCCAATTGTTTAACGGCATCACTCCCATTATCCCATAGGTGTGCTTTGGGATGGGCTCCACTCTCGGGCCGCGCATCGGCATCCGAAATGAAGAGCAGGCTATCTGCTATTGCGTCTAAAATTACTCCATTTAGCGCCTCCTCATTATTGAAACTATCCGTTAAGTCCTTATATCCATAGGTTATTGCCACTTTATCCCATTCACCGATGCCGGTATCATAGGCATTATCAAGATTCAGTGTACTATCCGGATTGATAGTGACCTTGGGTGCCGGATAATCCATCACCGACGCGCGACTATTGGTGCTGGCAGCAAAATTATGTGCTAACCCCAGGGTATGTCCCACTTCGTGGGCCGAAAGTTGGCGAATTCGTGCGAGGGCCATATCCAGCATGGGATTATCTTCATCAAATGTCTCTCCTTCTTTGTATGGAGACAAGAGTCCCTCGGCAATTAAATAATCTTGCCGTACACGCAAAGAGCCCAAAAGCACATGTCCCTTGATAATTTCTCCCGTTCTCGGATCAACTACTGAACTTCCATACGACCAGCCTCGGGTAGAACGGTGCACCCAGTTGATCATATTGTAACGAACATCCATCGGATGGGCACTGTCGGGGAGTATTTCTACCCGGAAAGCATCCTTATAACCCGCCGCTTCAAAAGCCTCGTTCCACCAGCGGGCACCATCCAGCAATGCTCCCCGAACCGGCTCCGGCGTACCCGGATCCAGGTAATAAACAATAGGTTCTACCGGCTCACTCATCTCCGCGCCGGGATTCTTTTTCTCCAGTCGATGCCTGGTAATAAATCGTTTCGTAAGAGGCTCACCGATGGGCGTACTATAGTCCTGATAACTAATACCGAAATATCCCGCTCTCGGATCAAATGTACGGGGCTCAAAATCGTCGTCTGGCAATTCTACAAAAGAGTGGTGCTGACGGACTGTAATTGCATCCGAAGTGGGCGCTACCGAACGTACTTGTCCACCCGGATTACTGCCTGTAAACGTCAGGATGGATTCAAACTCTGTATTTTGAGGAAAATTCATGGTCGCTTCCTCATAAAGTGCAGAACGACTTTTATCCACACTAAAGTTACCCTCATTATTTTGCTTCAGCCGCTCGCTAACTCCGTGAGCATCGCGCATTAAGAAATCTGTAAGATCAATCAGTATAGTGCCACCTTCTTCGGCAACGATTTCAAACCCCCATAATACCGACCGAGCAAAGGCATCGCGTACCGATTCTTCTTCTTTGGGATTGTTGGTTATTGCCCGATAGGAGTAGTTGGGTTGCACTAACAGTACCTTCGATCCCCGGCGCTCAAAATATACGACACGATCGTCCCCCAATTGATTGCGATCCAGCCCGATATCATTAGAACCTACGCCCGCAGTCAATGAATTGACATAGAGAAATTCTGTGTCAAACCGATCAACTTCAATTTCAACCAGTATTTTCCCTTGATCTTCATCCCGATAATAAGTAAAAAAGCCCTCCTGCTCTTCAAGGTTCAATGCTTTCTCACTTATAGATGGGATATCCTGCGCCTGCAATGCTGAACAGAAAAAAAGCAGAAACAAGCTGATGACCGCAATTCTATTCATAATGCTTCAATAATTTATTCCAATTTATATTAGTGGACCAACCAGAAAGAACTCGGGACCAGCAAAATATTTTTAATTGTCGCCTTAATATAGCCAAGATTTCCGTTGCTGCTTATCCATTATAGTTGGAAGCCGTCCCAAGAACACACTTACGCTAAAACAGTCCGGGGAATGCCGGGCAAATCTTAAGTTTATGGGTTTGACCACCATGACTGCGATACTAATTAACCGATCATGACGGTAGTTGTAGTTAACTACTTTTTGAACAAAAAATTAAAAGGTTAGTTCCTTTTATTTGGTAATAAAAAATCCTGACAAGACTGTTCATCCTGCCAGGATTAAGTAACTAATCAACAATATATTTATTCATCATCTTCTCCCGCGTACAGCTTTTGCAAACCATTAATCATTTCTTCATTAATGCCAGCCGTCACAAATCCACCGTCATGGTAGAGGTTCTGCATCGTTACTTTTCGCGTAAGGTCTGAGAATAGCGTGACACAGTAATCCGCACATTCGTCGGCAGTGGGATTTCCCAAAGGAGCCATTTTATCAGCGAATGTGTACATACCGTCAAACCCCTTTATGCCGCTCCCGGCCGATGTTTTAGTTGGTGCCTGAGATACGGTATTTACCCGGATACCGCGGTCAGCCAGCCGGCTCCCGTAATTTCGGGCAATACTTTCTAATAGTGCTTTGGCGTCGTTCATGTCGCTGTACTTGGAAAAGATACGCTGTGCTCCGATATAAGAGAGTGCTACAATACTTCCGCCGTCATTCAGGATATCTGCTTCATCGGCATAGCGAATCACTTTATGTAGCGAAACAGCTGATATATCCAGCGTTTGCTGAAGCCACTGGTAATTGAGCTCTTCGTATCCTTTCTTTTTGCGAACGTTCGGGGACATCCCGATAGCATGGAGCATAAAATCGATCTTGCCGTGCTCTGCTTTTACATTTGCCATGAGCTCTTCAATTTCATCCTCGTTGGTTACATCACAGGGAAAAACTTCAGCACCGGTCTTTTCCGAAAGCTCATCAAGATCTCCAAAACGCAGGGCAACGGGAGCATTCGACAGTGAAAATTCTGCTCCCTCTCGTTTACAAGCCAAGGCAATGCGCCATGCAATACTTCGATCGTCGAGCGCACCAAAAATCAATCCCTTCTTTCCTTTTAGCAGTCCATATCCTTGTTGATCAGCCATAAAAACGATTCCTCAATCAATTTCTGTTATAAAAATTCTACTGTTCGAAAGTAACAAAAGATAGAAATTAAAATCGAATACGCTATTGAAATAACCAAATCTCATTTTTGTAGTTTGGCCTGTCCCATTTTACTAGAAATAGCTCCTATACATATCAACAAAATCAGTTACCCTGCGTCTGCCTAATGATTATAAATTAATCATGTTGATAATAGCTGTTATTGTCCTTATTTTGCGGAACTTTGCACCGGTGGTATATCCGGCTTCAGATTTGTATTAAAAACAAACTGTTAAAAAATAGTCAGAAATTTCATGTTCCAGGATCTCTCTTCAAAATTAGATCAGGCCTTTCAAAAGCTGAAAGGTGAGGCTAAGATCACCGACGTCAACATTGCGGAGACGGTGAGAGAGATACGTCGTGCTCTGCTGGATGCCGATGTAAATTTCGAGGTTGCCAAGCAGTTTACCAACGACATTAAGGATCGGGCAATGGGTGAGGACGTCTTAACAGCCGTCAATCCCGGACAACAATTTACCAAAATTGTCCATGATGAACTGACTAAAATCCTGGGCCAGGATCGTGTAGGCCTTTCTGTAGCCGACACACCACCCACTGTTATTTTGATTGCCGGCCTGCAAGGTTCCGGTAAAACAACCTTCAGCGCCAAACTGGCCCGATATCTGAAGCAGGAAAACAATCGTAGTCCTATTTTAGCGGCTGCCGATGTGTATCGACCAGCGGCCATCAACCAGTTGAAAACACTGGCTGACAGCATTGACGTGCCTGTTTACTCCATTGGCCAAAAAGATGCAGTTCGCGTTGCAAAAGAAGCCGTTTCAATGGCTAAGAGCCTGGCTTTGGATACTGTTATCATTGATACGGCCGGACGCATGCACGTGGATAAGAAAATGATGAAAGAGGTGGCTGATATTAAAGAAGCGGTTCAGCCCAATGAAACTCTCTTCATTGTGGATTCCATGACGGGGCAGGATGCCGTCAATACCGCAAAAGAATTTAATGAAACCATCAATTACGATGGTGTTGTTTTGACCAAGCTTGACGGTGATACCCGCGGCGGGGCGGCCCTTTCGATTAAGAACGTGGTCCAAAAACCGATCAAGTTTGTAAGCACAGGCGAAAAGCTGGATGCACTTTCACCCTTTTATCCGGAGCGGATGTCGCAACGGATTCTGGGAATGGGCGATGTGGTTTCTCTGGTTGAAAAAGCCCAAAAAGAGTTTGATGAAAAAGAAGCCCAAGAGCTACAGAAGAAAATTAAGTCCGACAGTTTTGATCTGGAAGACTTTTACGAACAACTTCAGCAAGTAAAGAAAATGGGCGACCTGTCTGACCTGGTGGGCATGATACCGGGTGCAGGACAAGCGCTCCAGGATGCTGACATAGATGACGAATCTTTCAAGCCTATTGAAGCAATAATTTGCTCAATGACTCCGGAAGAGAAACAAAATCCGGATATTCTGAATGCTACCCGGAAACGACGTATTGCAAAAGGATCCGGAACACGGGTCTCCGATATCAATGACTTGATTAAACAGTTTGAGCAAATGAAGAAGATGATGAAGTCATTTTCCGGAATGGGCAAGATGGGCAAATTGATGCAAGGCATGAAGGGAATGAAAGGAAATTTACCATTTGGATAGTTTGAACTGATGTTGTGCGCTGTTTAGCCCAGTCTCAACATCATTGTTTTATTACAAATATTGCGCAAGATTCCGACAATATCCTCTATATAATCAACACAAACTTAAAATTTACAACTAAGGAGATAATCCATTGTTAAGAATTAGATTACAACGTAGAGGTCGAAAGAAACGACCAATCCATCATATTGTAGTGGCAGACAGCCGCAAACCCAGAGATGGACGCATTATTGAAGACTTGGGTCGTTTTGATAACATAACTCCCAACAATCAGCTTGAATTAGACAGAGAACGTGCCTTGTACTGGTTAAAAGAAGGGGCACAACCTTCCGACACCGTACGATCCATCTTTAAGGATGAGGGCATAATGTATGAAATGCACCTGATTCGTTGGGATAAATCGGAAGAAGAAATTGAAGAAGCGTTAACCGAATGGCGGGAAAAGCGCGAAGAAAAAAAGGACAAAGTCCCTACTCGCAAAGAACGCCAGAAAGCACTATTGGAAGCCGAAGAAAAGGAATTCCAGAAGCAGCTTAAGAAAAAAGCGGAAGAAGCAGCCCGCGAAAAAGCCAAACAGGAAGCTCTTGCATCCGAAGAGGATGAAGAAGATGAAGAGCAGGAAGAACAGGCAACAGCGGCAGAAGAAGAATCCGCCAAAGAACCTAAACAAGAAGCCTCCGATACCGAAGAAGTAGCAGAAACAAAAGAGGAAGAAGCTACTGAAGAGGCTGAAGTAGAGCCCGAGGAGGAAGTTGAAGCTCAGGAAGAAGAGTCTGACAAGGACGAATCGGCAGAAGAAGAAATTGAAGCAAAAGAAAAATCCTCTGACGACGAAGGAGAGACCGAGGCTGCAGAAGAACAGGAAGAAGCCAAAGTTCAGGATGATGAATCCGAAGAGGACACCGAGGATGAGGTCGAAGAAGTTGAAGCCTCTGATGAAGAAGAAACGGAGGATGAAGAGAAGGCTAAGGAAGTACAAACGTCTGACGAAATGTTAGCCAAAGAGGCCATTTCTCATATTGAGAATACTCCGCTGGATGAACTTGAAGGCTTCGTAACAGAAGATGAAGATCGTGTTACTGTTCGCCGCGCGTGGGACGACAAACACGATGAAGAATAATTAATTATTAGATACCAAGCTCTTACTAAGCTTTAATAGTTTGGTAGAGCAGTTGGAACAGATAAAATGCTGGAATCAATTGAAGACCAGTATCAACGGATCGGCTATATAGCTCGATCTCACGGCGTACAGGGAGAAGTTTTAATAATTCCCGAAATGTACGCTCCAACACTTTTTGATACTTTTGATCTGGTTCGTATTGAAAACGCCAGAGGGGATTTAACCCCTGCCCGGATTGAGTCGGTTCGGGTACAGGAAAAAAATAATCGGCTTTCGTTCTTTGTAAAATTTGAGCACGTAACAGATCGCACACAGGCTGAGCAGCTTAAGCAACATGCCGTATTTGCCGATCGCAAAAAGGTTGAACCATTTATCGATCGTGAAGAAAGCCCGGTGGATATTCGCTCTTTTACCGTGCAGGTCAATAATTATCGTATTGGCACGGTAAAGAATATCATCGATAACCCGGCACATCCTATTTTAGAGGTTGCAATGGATGGTAATGAGAAGCTGCTCATCCCTTATGTGGATGAATATATTACGGCTGTAGATGAAAAAGCACAGCAAATTCAATGTCAAAATCTGGACCAGCTAAAAGGTTTATAAAACCATGCGTATTGATATCATATCAGCCGTACCGCAACTTCTTGAAGGTCCCTTAAACTACAGTATTGTAGGGAAGGCCCGGGAAGAAGGATTGGTAGATATTTACATCCACGACTTGCGCAATTATTCCACTGATAATCACAATAAGGTGGATGACTATCCTTATGGAGGAGGAGCTGGCATGGTACTTACACCACAGCCTATTTTCTCTTGCATAGAGGAATTGCAAGATCAGCGGGAATATGATGAGATTATTTTAACGACCCCTAGCGGTACGCCTTTTGAGCAAAAAAAGGCCAATGCCCTTTCGGTCAAAAAAAACCTTATATTCCTTTGCGGTCATTATAAAGGTGTCGATCAGCGCGTGCGTGATACCTTGATCACCAAAGAGTATAGCATAGGTGACTTTGTACTTTCCGGAGGTGAACTCCCTGCCATGGCAATGGTTGATTCTATTGTCCGGCTGCTGCCCGGTGCATTGGGTGACTCAGAAAGCGCATTAACAGATTCCTTCCAAAACGATTTATTGGAAGGGGCTGTTTATACGCGTCCTGCAGTATTTAAGGGGATGGAAGTGCCCAAGGTGCTTCGCTCCGGTGATCATCAAAAAGTGAAGGAATGGCGATTAAAACAATCGCTTAAGCGTACTCAGGAAGTACGTCCTGATTTATACAAAAAATTTCGAAATGAACAGTAGTAAGAATTAATCATGGATAAACTAACACTAGCAGAACAGACCATTATAACGAACGAGTATCCCGAGTTTAAAACCGGTGATACCGTAAACGTCCACTACCGTGTTCGCGAAGGAGATAAAGAACGTATTCAGCAATTTGAAGGTATTGTTATTTCCCGACGCGGTTCCGGAGCCAATCAAACTTTTATCGTTCGAAAAGTTTCGGCCGGCAATATTGGAGTGGAACGTATATTTCCGCTATTTTCTCCTTTCATTGCAAAAATAGAGCTCAAAAAACAGGGGGATATTAAACGCTCCAAGCTTTATTATTTGCGTGATCGTCAGGGTAAAGCAGCGCGCGTTAAAGAAAAGGAGCAAAACCAAAATGCCGTACGTGAAATCAACCGGCAAGCCGAAGAACGAGCCAAGGCTGAAAAAGAAGAAGACGAAGAGGAGTAGTTCTCTTTTTGTAAGAATCTAACTTAAGTGGAGTTCACTTATTCAGTGGACTCCATTTTTCTTTTTTCTGCCTCGTATATCGTCATAGGCGGGATATTACGCCACTCCCACCCTGTCTTCACATTTCCAAAAGCTTTTTGAAGCGGTTCTTCAAGATGTCCCGAGGTTTGATAAGCTAAAAAGCGCCCCCCTTCCTTCAATAGATCAACACTTTGCTTGAGTACTGACTCCCTGGCATCCTCATCCAGAAAAGAAAAAGGAATACCGGATATAATATAATCGATTTTCCCAATCTGATCATCAGGTATCAATTCTTTTGCATACTCCACACTGTTATCAAACAGGGTTATCCTGGAATCGTCAATTTCCTTTAACTTACCAAAAAGAATTTCATTTGTTTCAAATAAATAAAGTTTCGACCCCGGTGTCATATGCTGTAACAGATACCGTGAAAAAACGCCGGCTCCGGCCCCATATTCCACTATATTTATATCCTGATCAAAATTAATGGGGTTGCATACCCGCCGAACACAATACTTGGAGGTTGGCGTTACCGAGGCTACATCTTTATCCTTAAAAAAACTTTTTAAATATGCTAACGTACTCATTTTTGTTAATGGTTATCCGTTATTGGTTAACTGCTTTTATTTAATAACCAATAACAATTAACTGTTCACTAAAGCTCTTCTTTCAGTTGTTCGATTTGATCACGTATGCGTGCTGCTTCTTCGAACTCCATATTTTTAGCAGCTGTTTTCATTGAATTGTGAAGGTATTCTAAAAACTCCTCCTTGTCATCAAACGTAACCTCCTTCATCGCAGGATTTGCTTTGTATTTGATCCCTTCCTCGGCCACTTTTATCATCTCCAGAGGCTCCCCGTCTTCCGTATCATCTTCATCCAGATCAAAGTTCTGTGAGGATATCAAGGCGGGATCGACCAGCGGCTTCAGCTCTTTTTCAATGGTTGTAGGAGTAATACCATGCTCCTCATTATATTCTTTCTGTATCTTGCGGCGTCTTTCCGTTTCATCAATTACCGTCTGCATGCTGTCTGTGATCTTATCAGCATAAAGGATAGCCTTGCCCTCTACATTTCGGGCAGCGCGACCGATAATCTGAAACAGGGATGTTTCCGACCGGAGAAATCCCTCCTTATCCGCATCCAAAATAGCAACCAGACTCAATTCCGGAATATCAATTCCTTCTCTCAACAAGTTAATTCCTACCAGTACATCAAAATCACCGCGCCTGAATTTAAAAAGTACTTCTACCCGTTCCATAGCGCTGAGTTCACTGTGCATATAGGCAGCAGAAATTCCCACGCTCTTGAGATACTCGCTAAGCTCCTCACTCAACCGCTTGGTAAGCGTAATACAAAGCACCCGGTGACCCTTTTCAATTCGCTCCTGAATCTGCTCTAATAAATCATCGATTTGATTATCTACCGGTCGAACTTCTATCTCCGGCTCCATCAAGCCCGTAGGTCGAACAATCTGCTCTACAAATACGCCTCCACTTTTTTCCAGCTCATAATCGCCCGGGGTTGCGCTCACGAAAATAGCCTGATTCGTAACCTCTTCCCATTCATCAAAGGTGAGCGGCCGGTTATCCAATGCGGAAGGCAGCCGAAAACCATGTTCCACTAATTCTGTTTTGCGGGATCGATCCCCCCCATACATGGCTGAAACTTGGGGCACCGTCTGGTGACTTTCATCCACTACTAATAAGAAATCATCGGGGAAATAATCGAACAGGCAATACGGACGTTCTCCCGGTTTTCGATTACTCAGATATCGCGAATAATTCTCAATACCCGAGCAATATCCAATTTCCTGCATCATTTCTATATCAAAAAGCGTACGCTGCTCCAGGCGCTTTGCTTCAAGATGTTTGCCCTCATCAGTCAGCGTGCCAATGCGCCAGTTCAATTCATCCCGGATCTGATCAATAGCTTCTTCCAGCCGGCTTTGAGTAGTCACATAGTGGGAAGCGGGATAAATGTGAAATTCCTGTACCTGCTCAATCACATTTCCTGAATCGGTATCCACAATTTCCATCTTTTCAATCTCATCGCCCCAGAATGAAATCCGCAAGCCATCTTCCGCATAAGCAGGATACAGATCCACTACGTCGCCGCGCACACGGAAGGTCCCCCGGCTAAATTCCCGATCATTGCGCGTATAATGCAGATCTACCAGATCATACAACAGCTTATTGCGGGGGATTTCCATCCCCTGCTTGAGCTTAATAATTAGTTTCTCATACTCAGAGGGAGATCCAATTCCATAGATGCAGCTTACAGAAGAGACAATAATTACATCACGCCGTCCGGACAAAAGCGAACTGGTTGCCCGTAACCGCAAGCGCTGAATTTCATCATTTATGGAAAGGTCTTTTTCAATATACTTGTCCTGCGTAGACAAATAAGCTTCCGGTTGATAGTAATCATAATAGGAAATAAAAAATTCAACCCGGTTATTCGGAAAAAAATCGCTTAACTCTCGATAAAGCTGGGCGGCCAATGTCTTATTGTGACTCATTACTAGGGTAGGACGCTCAACCTGGTCAATGACATCGGCGATTGTTCGCGTCTTTCCGGAACCGGTAATACCTAAAAGCGTCTGATATTTATCACCACTTTCTACTCCTTCTACCAGTTCTTCTATTGCATTCGGCTGGTCACCAGCCGGTGGCCATGGAGATTGTAAATCAAATTCAGACATGTGATAAATCTATTTTTCCTGTTATAAACCTGCAGGATTTAGTTTTAAAAAGCTTGTTATCTTAACATAATCATGCTTGGTTTCAGCTTTCAACTTCATCCTTTAATAAAACAAAAATACCGCATAATCATTCTGTTAAAATCCCATTTTTTTAGGGCAATTGATAGTAAAGCTTTAATTTAAGGGCGCAATCTTTTTTAACAGGTTTTAGATATTATATAATCCGCAAATGACTAAAGAAGAAAAGAAATTAGGTCCCCAACGTAACCGAATCGACGAAATTGATCGTCAACTCCTGGATCTGCTCTCGGAACGCAGCAGCATAGTTAATGAAGTAATTGAAAAGAAAATACAAAACCGCTTACCCATTTTTGCCCCCAAGCGTGAGGATGATAAAACAGAAAAATTCCGCCAGATGGCCAAAGAACGGGAACTTGATGCCGACTGGGCCGAAGATTTCCTGCGGATGATCATGGCCTCCTCGCGGGCCAGTCAATCATCCAATGAATTTCCACGGGCTACCGAAGAACCGAAGAACATTCTTCTGGTTGGGGCCCGTGGCGGAATGGGCAGCTTATATTCAAAAATCATTAAGCAATCTGGCCATAATGTCTTTGAAATTGACAAGCACAACTGGTACGAACTTGAAGCCATGGCTCCCAAACTGGATTTGGCTATTGTTACTGTTCCTATTAATGCTACGGTAGATGTCATTAACAGGCTGGCCCCCAAATTAAAAAAAGAAACTATCCTCGCTGATTTTACCAGTAACAAGACCACTCCCATAGAAGCGATGGAGGAAGCCCACGATGGCCCTGTACTTGGCCTTCACCCCATGCACGGCCCTGATGTTAACAACCTGTCCAAGCAGCTGATGGTGGCCTGTGCTGTACGTGATGCCGATGCCTCTCGCTGGGTTATCGAGCAATCTAAATTATGGGGAATGCGCGTTGTGGAAGCTGATCCTCAAAAACATGATCACGTTATGCACTTGGTTCAGGGACTTCGCCACTTCGTTGCCCTATTACACGGCTCTTTTATGAAAACATACGATCTGGATCCCCGTGATATTCTGGATTATTCAAGTCCTGTCTACCGCGGTGAACTTATGATGACCGGACGTATTTTTGCACAAAGTGCCGAATTATATGCCGATATTGTATTTGCCAACGAAGAGCGACGGGAACTGCTTCTTAATTTTATTGAACATAATGATCGTTTAGCTAATATGGTCAAGAATGATGACAAAGAAGGTTTTATTAAAGAATTTGAAGCCGTAACCGACTTCTTTGGCAGTTTCGCTTACCAAGCACTCGAAGAAAGTGGCTATCTTATAGATAGGCTGACCGATCGCTTTGCCTGATGCTGTTCCTCTTTGATAAAATTGGTTTCTAAACAGTAAATCATTGTCGTATGATGAAAAAAGGCTTACTTTTTCTATTTGTGCTTTGGATTGGATTAGGATATATCGTCCAAGCCCAAAGTACGTATGATAGTATTACTCTTGATGGAAGCAGTGCTCTTCCGCTTTTAGAAAACAATTTCACCCAAAACTGGAATATATCACCTGCTGCCCATCTTGGGATGAGAGTCAAATATCATTTAGGGAGTATACAATTGGGTATACGATATAACCGCTATAGTTCAGGAAATCCAGTCTACGAAGATGGCAGTTTTGACTCATATTTTATTTATGTGGGCTGGGAATATCCATTTTCTTTTTCCAACCGTTTATCCTTTGCCCCAGGATTACGATTTGGTAATAATTATATGGCCTTTGACAATCCGGCAACATATCCGGCTACGGGTGTCTGGGGGGAATATATATTCGACCCCCATGAAAGCGAGTTTGCTTATGAGCTTTTCGGCAGACTGGAATACTCTTTTACCAAAAATCCATGGAGCCTGCACTCGACTTTTTCTTACAATCGCACCCTCACCTATCATCCAATGCCGGTGTCTATGCTTTCATTCGGTATTAGTCGCTCTTTTGCCACTCCTTCCTGGCTTAAATCTTTTTTCAAATGATTCGATTACTGTTTCTTTTTTCGCTTATTTCTCTTTGCAGCATTCAAGCTGAAGGTCAAAATATTCCTATATATAACAATAATGATGATAGCCTGGAAACCACTATTCTTATTAATCCCAATGATTTATTGCATTCTATCTCTGATTGGGACATTGCTACTACCGATGGCTTTACCTATCGTCTAAACTCCGGTCTTTATGGCTTTTATGGTCCCCAACCCACCATTTATCTCGATGACATTCCGGTCGACTTTTCTTTTTTCAACTGGCAAAATTTAAATATGCTGCCGGCATCCATGGATCATATTACAAAGATTAATTACAGCTCAGAACCTCAAGTACACCACCATAACGTGGCCCGGGCTGGTTATTTCAATTTACACACCACTGAACCAGATACGGGTTTTCACGCATATGGATCCTTTGCGGTAGGTAATCAGAGTGAAGATCCGGGCCCATGGAGCTACGACTCCAGCAAGGTTACGCCTAATATTGACCGGCGCGGGCCGCATTACTTCTCACACTTTTCCTATCGGTCGCCTGACTGGTATACCAAAATCTCATTCTCATTACGTCAGCATCAGCCCACCAATCTAAATAATCATCACCGCCTGGGAAGCTATTCATTGGTCGATGGCACCTGGCATGCCGTTAAAACAACGGTAAATAATGGCTTGGTCGAGGTTGGTTATGAACAGGATAAGTGGGAAATTAAAAGCAGGGCCCTATATAGTGAAAATGAGGAGTACCTTTTTTATCAGCCTTTTGGGCGCGAAATTCCAGCCACTACCGGCTATCGTCAGTGGGCCTTAGATGGTTCTACCCAACTCTCAGATACCTGGACTTTGCAGGGACAATACCTACTTGAACAAAAGAGTGTAGACTACCGTATCAATAACAAGGAGTACAATTTCGATTGGTATCAGCTGAATCATCGTTTTTCGGCTGCATCTGTGTATAACAAGGACAACCTGATGCTTGAGACCGGTGGCATACTACAGGGAAGCACAACAGAGGGACTTCAACTGGAGAACCAACAGTACATCGCCACCCTGTATAGTGAAGCGGCTCTAAAGCTTAATTTGAGACATAGCTTTTATTTAGAACTGAATACCGACTTTGCCACGAGTCAATCAGCATTATCCTTTTCAACAGGATCTGACCATCAACTATCGGATATATGGCGACTGTCCACAGAACTGGGTTATAACGAGTTGCTTTCTTTTCGCCAGCAAAGCAGCACTTACTGGATTAATCGGGGATACAATATCTTCTCACAACTGGATATCCCCTCCGCATTACCATTCAGTTCAGAAAAAAATCGATCTTTTCAGGCAAACATTACCACCAACGTGGATTTGGGTTCGCAGGTTCTCTTTACTATTGGGGGAAAGTATATTCATCATTACAACCTGAATATTCCCTGGCAGGAAGTAGCTCATGATGAACGAATGGCAACAGGGATTTATACACAGCCACAGCAGTTTGAGTTTACTCCTGAACAGGGGCGCCGAATCGAATTTAACATTGAAATGGCTCATAAAATAAATAGCTTATTGAGTCATAATCTTAAGCTTCGTACCCAGCATACCCTGGATGGATCTTCCCGATACGATTCCTACTGGCTACAGGTGCCAAATAATAATATAGAATATGGGCTACGCCTTCAGCCTGTCTCCGATTTGCGTTTTTCTATTAACGGCTCTTACCAAAGTACAACCAAATGGGTTGAATATACGAACCTTGAGGGCAAGCAATACCAATCTCTACAGCCTCAATATCCTTTCCGGTATGGCACTTTCCATACGGAAACTCCCTCCTTTTTTAATTTACACCTAACGGCCCAAAAGATTTTTTGGGACGAACGATTTATAACCACCTTTTCAATCCGCAACCTTTTAAATACAGAGGTACGCTATCATACACTGGGTCTTGATAAAGCGCTACAGTTTGTGATTAAAGCTTCCCTGTCTTTGTAAGTACATTTTATGCATGGCTGGAAAATGTCCAGGGCTTAAACTAAACGTAAATTATATTCTCATATAAACCCACACTTACTCTCCTCTTATCCAGCTTTCTATCCTCTAAAGTTTAGGAAGCAAGTTATCAAGCTCAAGCTATTAAACATAATTCAAAGTAGTTTCCTTGCGTAGTTGATCACTCATTCTCCCTTTGTTCAGAGTGTCATTTCGACCGTCAGGGATAGGTCTGGTTTCTGCTCTTATATCGAACTCAAGCTATTTATTAAAATGCAGTTTAAATTTTTTCAGGAGATAAATACAGATTAAAGAATTGGATATCCGGATCGAGAACTTTAGCATCAGCCACCGGCAAGATAATTTTAAGGTAAAATACAGATGGGTTAATCCAGAAATATTAAATATAAAAGGAAAGAGCTCTCCCTTTACTAAAGAAAAGATATGATCAAAATAAAAAAGGCCCCACTAATGAAAGTGGGGCCTTTAATATTTTTGAGCTTGTTAAACGTTACATGCGCTCAACTTCGATAACTACTCGACGGTTTTGTCGTCGTTCTTCGTTATTAGCGTTTTCGATCTTAGGCTGTGTTTCACCGACACCTTCAGTGAAGATGCGATCAGCACTTACACCTTGACCTACTAAGTAAGTCTTGACAGACTCAGCACGACGCTGTGACAGACGCAAGTTATATTGCGCAGGTCCAATACGATCGGCGTGGCCTATCAATGTTACTTTAAGATCAGTGTTATCCATCAGCTCATTAGCTAACTCATTAAGCTCGTCCTTGAACTGATCTTCGACGTTAGATCTATCGAAAGCAAAGTTCACATCAGCAAAGTCGAAGTCGACTTGCGGACAACCATTATTAGCTTCGATTCCTGGCTCTTCAGGGCACTCATCTTCGTAATCAGGAATTCCGTCACCATCAGTGTCAGGGCAGCCGTTAAATTCAGCTTCTCCTGCAACTTCGGGACAACGATCATCCTTATCGGGAATGCCATCGCCATCAGTATCGGGGCAGCCGTTAAATTCAGCTTCTCCTGCAACTTCGGGACATTCATCATCCTTATCGGGAATGCCGTCACCATCAGTGTCAGGGCAGCCATTAAATTCAGCTTCTCCTGCAACTTCGGGACATTCATCATCTATATCCGGAATACCATCGCCATCGGTATCAGGACAACCGTCAAACTCTTCTGGTCCCGGTGTTTCAGGACAGCGATCTTCTTTATCGGGAATGCCATCATCATCAGTATCAGTAGCACCGCCAATATTGAATTTAAAGCCTAATGACGTCACTAAGAAGTCATCATGGCTTTTGTTATCAATATTGCTATCAATAGATCCGCTAGATCGACCGAGTCCTTCTGCCTGACCATCATAGCCATCAACAAAAGTTCGGTTGTACGTAGCTTTTAATACCAGCTTGGTCTTTTCAGAAAGGCTAATATCAAATCCGGCGGCCAATGGTATACCAAGGCCTACCCGACTATCTATATCGTTCCCGGTCTGATTTTCATAAACATTATCACTACCGCCAAAATATGGGGTAATGCCAATACCAGCACCTACAAACGGCTGGAGAGTAGCATTCTGATTAATGATATATCCGTTTGCCAGCTTATACCGAAGCATAAAGTTGGCGTTCAGATACTTTGTGCCAAAACTATTATTGGCTTTTACAGGATTGTCTTCATCTGGTCCGTTTTTATAATCCAGATATCCATATTCCAGAATAGCATCGAAGTCAAAAGACGGGCTCAGATATTGATGAAAACCAACACCCGCTGACCAGTCTGTATTGACTTCATACTCAAGCATCTCGTTCCCGAGATCACCATCGTATTCGTTATGTCCTACGTGGATACTTAACCACGTCGGATTGTCTTCCGTTTGTGCTTGCAACGCAGGCACAAAAAGACATAACATAGTTGCGGCTAAAAGTAGCTTCTTTAACATAAAACCTCCTAATTATTGTTTGTGATTCAGGCTCTTTGCCCGATTTGGTTTGTGTAAAATTTTAATGTTTGTAACGTTTATTAAAACTCAATTCGATGCTTAAGTTCCATATTTTTTTTAAATATTAACAGCCTTTTTTAAAAAAACTATACTAATACTAAAAATAAAACGCCTAAATAACTATTTTTTATTGACTTAGAATAGTATTAAAATAGCTTTTTATTCCCAAAAACTGATAAATATTTTTTAAATCATAATTTCTTAATCTACTAATGAGCGAAATTATCTTTTATCTGTATGATTTTCGTCAATTATTATAACTAAAGCCTTTGTATATATCCAATATATCCTATACTCTAATTATTACTTAACATATATCTTGTTGAAGATGAGATTTTATTTAATAGAAAATATAAAGTCCATTATTTACCCATCAAAAACTACTTTTTAAACAACGTACTTAAGATAAACCAAATATTTTCCTTTCTCTCCATCAATCGGCGCTTAAAGTAGGGAAACCACATAGTGCCAAAGGGTACATAAACACGTGTATTATATCCCTGTTCAGTCATCTCCTCTATCGTCTGCTCCCGTAAGCCATATAGCATTTGGAATTCAAAGTCGGAGGAGCTGAGATTCTGTTCCCTCACAAATGTTTTGGTCCAATTAATTAACTCATCATCGTGTGTTGCTATCCGCGGATAAGTAGTCTCTTTTAATAATACGGTTGCATACTCTTTAAAAGCTTTTCGAATGTCATTCATCTCCTGCAGTGCAATTTCCTTAGGCTCATTATAGGCTCCTTTACAAAGCCTGACATCTGCGCCGAGCTCAGCCAATTCAGCAATGTCTTGTTCCGTTCGATGTAAATAAGCCTGTATTACAATTCCAACGTGCTGTTCGTATTCCTGAAATGCTTCCCTGAACAGGTTTATAGTCTGTTCAGTATAATCAGAACCTTCCATATCAATTCGCACAAACTGATTATGATCACGGGCGGTCTCTAATAAATCAAATAGATTATTCCGGCAATATTTTTCGTCGATGTCAAGTCCGAGCATAGTAAGTTTAATCGATATGGTACTATCCAGTCCGGCTGAACTAATATTTTCAATTAACTCTATATAATTGGCAACAGAATCATCTGCCATCCCCCGATCCCGAACATTTTCACCCAACAAATCAAGGGTTACCCTAATATTCTTCTCATTCAACTCTTCTACTTTTGGGGCCGCCTGGTCAAAGCTTTCTCCGGCTACAAACCGTTTTGCCAAAACAAAGGGTAACTTCATAAAACTATTTGCTAATAATATTTGACTGATTTTTTAGGACAGTAAAAATACTAAAATGAATATGTCTCTCCCACTTTATTCCCGTCTCTTTTTTGAATGTAACTTAAAAAACACCTTCTCGTATTATGAAAGTATCATATTTAATAAACAAATAATATTATGAATACACGAAGCAATTATCTTTTAAAAGTAGCTCTAGCTTTTTTTGGTTCCCTTTTAGTCACCTTCTTATTGGTCCTATCGTCTAATGTACAAGCGCAATCAAATAACGGAAAGGATGGAGACCCTTATCGAGTTGAACATTTTCAAGCAGCAGATGTACAAAGCCTCAATGTTCAAACATCAGGTGGCCATATTACCGTGGAAGGAACCTCCGGTACTGAAGCTCGTATTGAAATGTATGTTCGTAAAAACGGACGATCTTTAACATCCGAGGATACTGATCTTTCCGATTGGAAAATTGATATTTCTCACTCAGGCCAATCCATTAATGCAATAGCAAAAAGAAAAAATAACGGGTGGGGATTTTTTAACGGGAATAATCACCCATCGATTTCTTTTATTGTCTATACCCCTGAGGAAATAAATTCGAATCTCAAAACTAGCGGCGGACACATAAATGCTAGTAACCTCTCCGGAAATCAGCAATTAAAAACGAGTGGAGGACATATCGAATTAGCCATGCTTAGTGGTACCGTTGATGCTCATACTTCAGGCGGTCATATTAGTGGCCAAGAACTGAATGGCGAAATTGAACTTAAAACCAGCGGTGGACATATAAGTCTTGAAAATATTGATGGGTCTTTGGATGCAAGAACCAGTGGCGGACACATAAATGCATCCTTGCTTTCAATAAGCGGTTCATTGAATTTAAAAACAAGTGGGGGAAACATCGATATTGCCATTCCCGGAAATACCGGACTGGCGTTAAACTTAGCCGGAACCTTTGTAAATGCTAATATAGATAACTTTTCCGGCAAGATAGAACGTAACAAGGTCAATGGAAAACTTAACGGTGGTGGCCCCTTACTCTCCGCCCGGACATCAGGCGGAACTGTTTCTTTATCTTTCCACTAACTGGAACTACTGCTCTATGCTACGTCCTGGAATGACCATAATATGCGCCCAGGGAGTTCCCGGTTCCATTATCCAGGGAGCTCCCTTACTTACCGGCTTTGCAGGGAGGCCGGTTGATTCTTCCGTAGCATAGGGCACATAAATTACATAGCGTGGAGCAGCCTCTTCGATCCTTCCCGCCTCATAGTCAAAAGCTCCCTCAGATCCCGACAAAGAATATAGCGCCATCGGCTTCTCAGGCATAGGTAAGGCTCCAGATTTTATCTCTGATCGACGGATAAGGTCAACCTCTTTTCTGGACATCCCTTTTTCCCTGAGTTCACGACCTCTTTTCATAAAAGGTTCTAAATCATTGTGATAACAAGCTACATGGAAATTGGGATCCCGGGGGTCATCTGCCAGACAGATCAATTCGTTCGTTCCTTCGCGCAGCGTTGCTAAAGTTGTGTCGGCATCATATCCCAGCACGGTTGCTTCCTGTTGCAGGTTTTCCGGAGCAGCACTGACTGCAGCTGAAATTTGCTGTTGTGAATCAGGTAAATTGTGCTGCCCCCTTACTAATAATGGAACAGCACAATAACACATCACGCCTATAATCATCAATAATAGTTGACCACGAAAACCCATAACACCCCTTTTTCTTACTGGAAATTAGTCCAAATATACAAAGACGGTTATGCATTTCATTATTTCATTCGTATAAGTAATTCCAAGGATAATGAAAACAACTATGAACGACCAAAATTGCTTGTTGTAAATCTACTAAATTGCTTGTAATGTATTTGTTCAATCCCAATTGAATGTTTTGTAATAAAGTTTGCCTCCGTATTACCTAATCTAAATAAGTGAATTCAATTCTAATAAATAAAGGTTTGTTATGAGTTACTCAAGACGTGATTTTCTCGCTCATCTTTCACTAGGACTTGGTTCTATTGCAGCTTTCCCAAGTCTCTCTATGCTTAATAATGTAGAGCATTTTTTAAAACAGAAAGGCCTGTCCAAATTACCAGAAGATGAAAAGCTTGGAATTGCCCTCGTAGGACTTGGCAATTACTCGAGCGGACAGCTTGCTCCTGCTCTTCAGGAAACAAAGCTTTGCAAACTATCCGGTATTGTAACCGGGACTCCTCAAAAAGAGCAAGAATGGGCCCAGAAATATAATATTCCCGATTCCAATATTTATAATTACGAAACCTATGACCAAATCGCTGACAACGACGATATTGATATTATTTATGTTGTCCTTCCTAACAGTATGCATGCAGAATACACCATTCGCGCCGCCGAAGCGGGTAAACATGTGATTTGTGAAAAACCGATGGCTACTTCGGCCAAAGACTGTCAACGAATGATTGACGCCTGCAATCAAGCCAATAGAAAATTATCCATCGGATATCGCTTACATTTTGAGCCACATAACAAGGAAATGATGCGCTTGGGCCGGAACGAGGTACTGGGGCCGGTGCAACAGATGAGTGGTACTTTCAGCTTCCCCCTTAATGATCCTGACGCTTGGCGACTTGACAAAAAAATGGCCGGCGGCGGACCGCTGATGGATGTAGGTATTTACATCGTTCAGGCCAGCCTCTATACCATGGGGCAACTTCCGACTTCGGTTAAGGCTTGGGATGAAACTAAAGACCACGAAACCTTTTCAGAGGTAGAAGGCACTATTCGCTGGAACCTTAATTTTCCAAATAATGTAGTACTTCAGGCAGACTCGAGTTATGAAGACCGGGGAAATAACTTCCGTATGGAAGCTGCCAACGGATGGGCTGAGCTCAGTCCTGCCTATAGTTACGGTGGTATAAAGGGTGAAACCAGCGAAGGACCGATGGACTTTCCACAAGTCAATCAGCAAGCCCTGCAAATGGATGATTTTGCCCGTTGTATTATTGAGGATGACCAGACAATTGTTCCCGGAGAAATGGGTAAACGTGATATGATTATTTTGGATTCTATTTATGAATCAGCCGAAACTGGCAGTGAGGTATCGCTAGAATTTGATAAAGACGGAGATTTTATTGATCCCATGAAAGGATAAGAGTAAATCTCTAGCAACCAATAGAGATCATAAATTGTCAGGCTACATTTATTATCGGGATAAAAAAACAGAAAAGCGTGAATTTTATCAGGCCACTACTCCAGAACAAAGCGGAAGGTAATGGTCCCCCACTGAGATCTTTGTGGCACACTTGAAGGCAACCGGGAAAAACGCCAACTTCGAAGTGTTTGCATGACTTCTCGCTCCAGCTCTGCATTCATTTTCTTCAATGGAATAATCTGTCCGAGCGTACCGTTCGGCTTTACCTCAAACCGAATGGTAATAGTGGCCTCTGAACCTGTGGTATTATCAGGCAGTGGTTGAACCATTGGAGCCCGTTCAATATCTCCCTCCCACTGGAGTTCATAAGGAGCGGATTTTTGCTGTTCATTTCCTGTACCCTGATCAGCATTCAGTTCGCCGGTATTGCCCTGTGCATCACCACTGGTTTCGGCTCCTTCCTGCTGAACTTCATCCTCTTCTGTTTTTGGCGGGACAGTTACCTCTTCCTGGGTTTCCTGCTCCGCCGTCTCCTGTTCAGGATCAACCTTATCGGTTTCGGGGGTTGTAACTACTTCTTCATCCTGAATTTCTTCCGTTTCGTCCGGGGCATCAACAGGCTTGAGCGGTTCATTTGTAGTTTCTTGCTGTTCCTCTACGGGCTCCTGTTGCTCAGGATCTGGATTCTCTGGTTCAGTTTCAGAGGGATCAGGTCGTGTTGCCACCTCCTCATTTTGTTCTTCAGCATATTCTGCCGGCATACCCGACTGTAATTCTCCGAATTCCACTTCAATAAAAGAAGGGCGTGCTGTCGTTTGGATATTAAAAGTATACAGCAGGAAAATAATTACCAGCACTACATGTACTCCACCCGTTATTTGCAGGGCAAAGCGATCTTCTTCATGTAGTGACGGAAATTCCATAATGATTATTGATTATTCTGTTCGGTTGCCATTACGATTTTGAGCTCCAGTGCTTTTGCCACATTCATTACTCGTACCGCATTATCCACAATAGCATCTTTATCAGCCCGCAAAACGAGAGTGCTCTCGGGTTTATTATCTTTTGCTTTACGGAGTTCCGATGCCAGCATACCTCTGCTTACCTGGTTTCCATCAACATAGAAATCACCTTCTTTAGTTACTGCAACATTAATGAACAGAGACTCCGTTTGTGCTCCGGTCTCTGCTTCCGGAATATTTACTTTAATTCCGAAATTCGTTACAAAAGATGAAGTTAATAGAAAGAATATAAGCAGGAGGAGCACAATATCTGTCAGTGACGATTGTGAAAACATCGTCAATGGCTCCATTCGGTTGTCCTCATCTCGAAAATCCATTACTGTACCCTCTGGGCTTGTTTCTCTTTTTTATTGGATGGCCCCTGTAACATATCAATAAAATCGGCGGAGGCATTTTCAAGTTCATGCACCGTACGATTAATTTTTCCCAGCAAAAAGTTATAAAAACCATAGGCAATAATACCAACAATCAGTCCTGTCGCCGTTGTTATAAGTGCTTCCCAAATTCCTCCGGCCAATACACTGGGATTAACATTACCCTGTAGTGATTGAATATCCATAAACGCCTCAATCATTCCGGTAACCGTTCCGGTAAATCCAACCAGCGGCGCTACACCGGCAATAGTTGCCAACCAGTTCATTCTCTTTTCCAAATGAAAAATCTCTTTCTTTCCAGCATTGCTAATGGCATCTTCAATATCTCGAATAGGCCGTCCCAGACGCTGTATTCCTGCCTTTAGAATGCGAGCCAGCGGCTTGTCAATACCGTCGCAATAGGTTAGCGCCCGCTGTCGGTCGCCGTCTTTAAGCATGCCCTCAACGGTTCGAAGAAAGCCGTCAATCTCAATATGGGTATTATTGAGGGTCCGCCATCTTTCAGCAATTACAAAAATGGCTAAAACAGATAAAATAAAAAGCGGAATCATAAGTACACCGCCTTCTGCGAGCAATTCAAACATAGACATGGTTTCCTGTTGTCCCGCTATCCCTAACGTATCGGCAACTGCATTAGTATCCGCTGTATCCGGCTGAGACTGTATCAAAAATAGTAAAAACGCTTGCATAAGATTTAATTATAGAATTCGAATAAATGGTTAAAAACGGCTGATAAAGTTATTGCTTCTATATGGCTCCGGTAACTCTTCGGCTGCCTTTTGGGCAGCATCTATGGTCTCAAACTGTCCAATTCCGATTCGATAATACGTACTTCCATTGACATTCGCTTCTTTTATTTCAGTGCGATAATTACCTTGTTCCAACACCTCTTGCTGCTTTTCTTCAGCTTGCGGAATCGTCTGCATTGAGTGTACTACTATAGTATAATAATTTCCAGCGGCTTCCTGAATATTCCCATACATTCCGTATGGGTCATCAGATTCAACGGGAGAAGACCCGGATTCATTGCCTGATCCACTGTTTTCTTCTACCGGGAGTTCCTTTTGTCCACTCTCTTCTTCGTCTTCAGTTTGTCCTATAGAAGATTCCGGCCCTAAATCTGTCTCTTGCGACTGTCCAATAGCAGACTGTTGTGCATTATCCGGCGATCCATTACTTGTAGCTTCGCTGCCAAATAATCCAAAGTCATAGGCCATCCATCCAGCTATGGCCAAACCTAAAATTAAAGCAATTACTAAAACGGTTTGTCCTATTGGGTCCTTTGCCGGACGTTTTCCTTTTTTCTCAGCAGCTTCTTTAGCCTTTTCATCCCTTTGGTCTTTTGTTGCAATACCAGTTGTAGATGTGTCAGCTACCTCCTCTTTCTCAGGCCGATTCGGTTCTTCCTCCGTTGTTCGTGTCTGCGGGTGCTCACCAACCGGGGCAGGTTCTTTTTTGGGTTTTTCGGGCTGTTCTTTTGGAGATTCTTCCTTATCCCCATTTTCAGACTGATCGGATGGCTTTTTCTCATATTCTTTCACATCCGATTGTCCAATCGGACTATCAGCAACCGGAACGGGTTCTCCTTCCGGACTTTTAAATGCTTCAATCAGTTCAATAGGTTTCATCCCCGCATATCTATTGTTAATCTCCGTTTCCAAAACATCATCCGGGATAAATTCCAACTGATTTTCAACCGTCGTAAAGGTTCCAAAATTTTCAATTTCAAAAGGAGCTTCCGCTGTCCTGGCCTTTTGAATACGACTTTCTAATTTTTCAAACTGCTGAGCTACCGATGATCGGTCCATACCCGTTCGCTCAACCAGTGAATCTATTAATTGTTCTCTGTCGATCGTTGTCATTGTTGCACTAATTTTCCGATATAAATCTGATACGATCTTTGGGGGGCATCATAACTACACGTCCATTTTCATACTGCTTTTGGAACTGCTTTTGATGTTCAAGCTTAAATATTCCCAAGCCGTTAATTTTCACTTTATTTTTCCGAGCTACTTCTTCACGTACCACATCGGCAAACGCTTTTAGAAATTTCTTCTCCATTACTTTTACACAATCTTATAGCTTAACTGTAATTCCACCGTAAATTTGCATAGGTCGTTCCGTATATCCTTCCCATTTCTGGTATCCTTGGTCCAGCAAATTAACTACCTTGGCATAAGCACCAATATTATCTGTTATGGAAAGATCGAACTGGCCACCCAGCAAGATATACTCTTCAAGCGTATCCCCACGGCCATTTCTTCGAGGACCAATATAATCAGCCCATCCCTGTATAGTTGCGCGGTCAAACATTCGCAAGCTAAAGCCGGAAGTGCCTCCCAATTTTTCAGTAAATGGGATGCGTCCCCCATCCTTAATATCGGGGGCCTGGGCATACACTTTTCCATTTAACCAAAATTTTTCAGGAACTACCTGGTGTGTAAGACTCGCAAATACCTGTGCTTTAGCCACATCATCATAGCGAACCTTATAAAAAAGCGGCTGTCCGGAATCCAGTGCATTTGTCTCTCGCTCAAATATGGGATAGTTTTCAATGTCTTCATAGCGTATTCCTCCCGTTAGTGTTCCCACATCGGAATAATTAATCTCTAGTTCTGTCATCCCGTACATTCGGTATGAATGGCGAAATTCATGGCCTGGATTTAAGAAACGATTTGAAGTATGTAATTGCTCTGCTGTTTTAACGTAGGGCTTTGCTCCCACGGTTGCAGTAAATGTCATTGCTTCAATCAGGGGTTGGACAAATTTAGCCCTGGGCGCGAAGTAAACTTTGTCCTCGAATGCATCCGATCCATAGTAGACGCTGGCATCAACTGTTATGTGTGTTTCATAATTAAATAACCGTGAATATTCTACCCCGACCTGTCCCGTCATCCACTGATTACTCGCCAGGGTATTAGCATAATCCCCCAAGGCACCACCTAGCTTAGCGGTAAATGTCTCATCGGTATTAGGACCCGCCCACCGCTTTAACAGCAAGGCATTATAAACCCCCTCTTCGGAAGCCATAGATAGATCACCGGCCATGGTTTCAACGTCATAATACCGGGCACTTGCCTGAACATTCCAGCCTTCGACACCATTCTGTAGTCCCTCTAGTTCTACTCCTAAGTTAACTCCTCCATATATCTTCCGTGGACTATCAGGGACATCGAAACCAGAAGAATTAATGTTAAATAAATGATTAAAACTATTCTGTAGACCCACATCAAGATCTAACCGGGTATTATCATTCAGCTTGGCCGCAAATTCTCCATTAGCCTTTAAAAAACGGAAACTACTCTGCTGATTTTCAAGATGACCATCAGAAGAAGAAAAGTCCAGATCTCCCCCGATATAGCTTTTATTATTCAGCCTTGTAACCCCCCAAAAGTTTGCTTCGGAACTCAAATAATTTCCGACTCCTCCCCGGGCAAAAGCATTGATATCAGGTGAGTAGTGTAATGGGGTATAAGGAGGTGCATCAGGGCGGGAAAGTTCACTTATGGGTAGATTCGCCACCCTATCTTCATCTGATTCAATATAAGGCACGCGGTCAGGATCCACTTCATATACACGAGAGGTAGGTTCAAATCCCAATATCGGCTGTCTGCGAAGTCCAGGGAACCGGGCCTGAAACTGGCTGCGAATCTCTATATCCTGCGGATCTATTTCCGGGAGCATAGAGTCATCACTCTCTCTATCCTGTGCAAATAAAGGATTTACAGCAATTACTGAAACAAGAAAAAAAAGTACAACAGTTAAAATACGATTCATAGTGTCTATACAAATTGCTTAATGCCTGGAGAAATCTGTTTCTAAGGTACTAATTTTTTATCAACCAATAACAAAAAGACAGCCCGTTTATCTGCTTTTTATACCGTTTTTAATCTATTCTGTTTCAATAAATATAACAGGCGATACTAGATAACGGGTTTGCCCGCTTTTGTAGATCGCAACTTATCAATAAAGAGCACAATGGGAGTAATACTTCCCACAAAGAGGACCATGCTGGCATGGGTTACCGTAGCATAAGCTATCCCCGTAACAGCAGGGACCGCAAAGAGCACCAAAAGAGACTGCTTAACAAAGTAATGGTACGTTCCCAGTCCTCCCGGAGAAGGGATGGCAATACCGATAGCTGAAATAACCGTTATAACTAACGCATCCAACATATCCAAACGATAGACCTCCTGCATATCGAACATCCAGAAGGGAATATAGGTCATTAGGGTGTAGCAGAACCAAATAAGCACCGTATAAAATACAAATTGCCACCAATGTTCCACTTCACGAGCAGAGAGCACGCCATCTTTGAACATAACCAGTGCTCTCCTGGCTCGCTCGATCCAACCCTGAAGGACCTCAAACCTAGTTCCCAAATATAATACAAATCGAACCAACAGGTATCCGACAAAGGCTACTAATAAAACAAACAGAATCGTCCAGCCATAGGTCAGTAAGCTCGATTCATTTGTCAAAAAATTAATGGTTTCATCACCAAATATCTGTTTTAACAGATTGAAATCGGAGATTAGATAAACGGATACTACGAACATTAAGAAAACCATTACCAGGACATCCACAATACGCTCCAGCACGATGGTTCCCATTAATTTTGAAGTACTGAGACCTTCTTTTTTGGCCACATACATCGGTCGGGACACCTCTCCCAGACGCGGACCCACAATATTCATTAGGTAACCCACCAGTACTCCTGAAACAAGCGTGGTACGGTCAATTTCCTCCTTGTCGTGCTTTATAAGCAAGCGCCAGCGCTCTGCCCGAAATAAGTGGCTGCAAAATGCTGCTATGGTAAAAGGAAAGATCCATCCAAATTGAATATCCTGCGCATACTCCCATACTTCTTGCAAGCGGACATTGCGAAAAGCAAGCCATAGAAATATTGCCCCGAGAGTAAGAGCAAGAACAATTTTAACGATTCGTTTTACCATAAATTATTAACCGGATTCCCGGATTTATATCCTAATCTAACTTTGCTTAATCCCGCATGTCAATAAGTTCCACACTATCCGGGTAGTCAAGTTCGAACAGTTCTTCTTCCGGCGGAAGAAACGTACCATTTTTAAACTCAGTAGTAATGATATTATCCACCGGATCCACCGCACGAATCTGTTGAGGTATCAGCGCTTCGGAAAGGACAATCTCTACTTTTTTATAAATAGCAAAAGGATCTTCTGAGGTCAATTGTATATAAAACTGGTTACCCTGTTTCATTTCCTCAGTTACGGTAAAAGTAGAATCTATTCCATTTAGAATACGGGAAGGAGCAAAATCATCTTCAGAAGGCTCATAGTTGCTGATGATTACCCTGTTTCGATTCCTGTCAAAAACTGTTGATATCTTTCCATCCACTACAACCGTCTGCTGGTCAGTGCGCACTTTATAATCCTCGTTCCCTACCCATATTAACCCGTTATTAGAAACCGTATCTTGCGTATAAGAATCGACCGACTGATGATGAAAATCAGCCGAAAAAATCTGTCCATCTTCAAACTTCATTTTCAACTGTTCGAATGGCGCATCCTGAGCCCCGGCCATTACGGGAATTCCTCCCAAAAGGAGTGCTGTAATTAAGAATTGTACTAATCTATCGCTCAAACTCGTCCAGTTCATCCAGTAACTCTTCTAATTCCTCTTCATCTTCAACTAAAACATCGCGTGCAGTGCTGCCCTGGTACGGCCCTACCACGCCAGCATTAAAGAGCTGATCAATAATACGGCCTGCTCGATTGTAACCAATCTTGAGCTTTCGCTGTAACAGCGATACTGACCCCTGCTGGTGTAATACAATAATTTTCGCCGCCGATTCGAACAGCTCATCTATATCTTCCAGTGGATCTGGTATATCGCCACTCGAAGATTCTTCATTAATAACAGGTAACTCGTACTTATTATTATATCCTCGCTGATTTCCGATGAAATCCGTTATCTTTTCAACTTCTTCGGTGGACACAAAAGCATTCTGTATTCGGGTCATTCCCCCGCCATTGGTGAAAAGCATATCACCATTACCGATGAGCTGATCGGCACCACCGGTATCAAGAATCGTTCGGGAATCAACTTTTGAAGCTACTTGGTACGCAAGACGGGCGGGAAAGTTTGCCTTAATAGTTCCCGTTACCACATTTACAGAAGGTCGCTGTGTAGCCACAACCAAGTGAATACCTACAGCACGGGCCAGCTGCGCAAGCCGGGCAATAGGTTCTTCAATTTGTTTACCGGCCGTCATCATCAGGTCGGCCAGCTCATCAATAATTACCACGATATAGGGCAGGTGACGGTGGCCTTCCTCTTCATCCAGTTCACCGTTATCAAATTTTTTGTTGTAAGCACGAATATCCCGCACCATCCCGTCTTTGAGCAAGTCATATCGCTCATCCATCTCTTTGGTAAGGCTCTCCAGCGTCTCCTGGGCACGACTTGTATCCGTTACAATAGGTTCATCTGCACCCGGTATTGTTGCCAGAAACTGGGTCTCAATTTTTTGGAATAAAGATAACTCAATTTTCTTGGGATCAATTAATACAAATTTAAGATCATCGGGATGGCATTTATAAAGCAAGCAGGTGATGATCGTATTAATACCTACTGTTTTACCCGATCCGGTTGCACCGGCAATCAGCAAGTGTGGCATCAGGCTCAGATCCACCATAAATACATCGTTTTCAATGGTTTTCCCGAATGCTATGGGCAGCTCATAATCACTTTCTACAAATTTTTTCGTGTTTAAAACCGATTTGAGGTAAACGGTCTCCCGCTTTCCGTTTGGAACCTCAATACCCACTGCAGATCGTCCCGGAATGGGTGCCATGATACGCAATCCCTTAGCGGCTGTTGCCATCTTAAGGTCATTGGCATAGCTTTCAATTTTGCTAATCTTTACATCCGGAGCCGGATCCAATTCATAAAGTGTTACCGTGGGCCCTACGATAGCATTAATGCTCCGGATCTCTATTTTATGACGCTTTAGCTTATCGAGAATAATGCGCTTATTCTCCTTAATTTCCTCCAGGTCCACCTCATTTCCTTCATTCGGCGGCGAATCCAGGAGGTCAATAGTTGGGAACTTGTACTTAACTCTGGGTACTTCTTTTGCCTTATCCTGATTTTGCTTGTCAAGTTCTCTTTCATCTGCCTGCTCATCTCCTTCCCCAACATATACCGAAATATCAACATCATCGTCTTCCTCCTCAGCAACTTTCTTCTTCTCAATATCAGCCCTGGGACGCTGATCCAGCGATTTAACCTGCTCCTGTTGGCGTCGCATGCGTTCCCGATCCTGCTGCTGCGACTGTTCGACAATCTCATCAATAGACCGTTCCTTTTCACGCGGTTCAGGCTCAGGCGTTGATGTTTTTTCCTGAACGGATCTTTCTGTATTGTTAACGGAATTAGATTGCTGCCGCATTCGCTGCTCAGCCTCTTGATGCTGCCTTACCTTTTCTTGCTGTGCCTCATTTTCTTTCTCTTTTTTCTTTGTTTCCTTTTTACGTTGTCGATCTTCCTGCCAATTGTTAAAGGAAGACTTAATGTCGGTAGTCCAACCCTTAACTCTGTCTACCGTAGCCTGGAGATCCCGATCCAGAAGGGCCAAAAGAGTTGTAACCAAGAAAACAGCCAAGATAACAATCGAACCGATACCCGTAATATTTTGAAGTATACGAGCGGTTCCGATTCCCGCCTCTCCACTCCATACGGATGAATACCAATCGTACTCCGTATTAAACCACCCTAAGATGGTAGAAATCAAGACCATACTCCAAATGGCATAAGCGGTAGGCCAAAGTAATTGATAGATTTCACGATTACGGAAAATAAACCAGCCGTAAAAGAAGATAACAATGGGAATAATAAGACTTACATAACCAAATAACTTGTAGACAAAAAAGTGCGAAAGATATGCTCCTATAACACCCAGTCCATTCTGGATGCGCAGTGCCGGCCCTCGATCTATGCTAAAGAGACTTTCGGTAGACAGAGATTGGATAAGGGTATAATCAGAGGCGCTATAGCTCAATATACTTAACCCAATCAGGCCTCCCAATGACATAACCAAGATGCCAATTATTTCCATTTTCCGGGCTTCGGAGATGCCTCCGAGGAATCCGCCCGAGCTACTCTTTTTTGCCATGGATATCTGATATTATTCCTTCATTCATTGCCGGAAGAACCTGCATGATATTTCGTTGACAGCAATACAACAGGTCCTCCTCACTCACAATATCTTTGAGTCGAACAGCATAGTTTGATGACTTAATTGTTCCTTCTATATCATCACCAAATTTTTCATAAAGACCAAAAGCAACTTTTGCTCCATCCTGTGCGGTAGACGATAGCGATCCGCCTGTAAGTTCGTAAATAATATTTCCAGCACAAAGTAAATCCTCAAGGGCCAAACGATCATGCCACCCGGCACATACCAATACAATCTCAGACTCTACCTTTTGTAGGTAATCAACAACGGTTCTTAAATTCAAAAAAGAACCAATTACAACTTCTTTTGCAAGCGATGCGCGTTTAATTGCTTTGGTTCCGTTAGTAGTATTCAGGATGATTGTTTTATCCTTCACTACATCAGAAGTATAGTCAAGTGGTGAGTTTCCAAGATCATATCCTTCTATCTTAACACCATTTTTTTCTCCGCTTAGAAGAAAATTGGGAGAATTAAGGTTTTGGGATATTTTGCTGGCATCATCCATATCTGCAACAGGGATAACGCCCTTGGCATTGTTATCCAATGCAGTGACCATGGTCGAGCTGGCCCTTAAAACATCTATGACCACTACCGTTTTCTCCCTCAATTCCTCTTCCTGAAAAGATTGTGAAGAAATAAATACATCTATATTGTTACTCATCTAAGCTCTTTTATTTCAGTATTCCTGCCACCTACTTATCAATAAATGGTGGCTGTTCAACAATGGCTTTCGCCTTTTTGTTTCGAATTTTTATGAATATAGTTTCATCTTGTTCAGCAAATTCTTTTTTCACGTAGCCCATCCCAATATTTTTATTCAGAGTAATGGAACGTGTTCCGCTTGTTACAAACCCAATCTCATTATCGTCTTCATCCAGAATATCATAACCGGAGCGCGGGATTGACCGTTGATCTTCAATTGTAAAGCCAACCAGTTTGCGTTTGAGCCCTTTTTCTTTCTTCTTTTTGAGCGCTGACCGTCCAATAAAATCCCCCTTTTCGAGCTTCGTGAGCCATCCCATACGCGCTTCAAGGGGATGCGTATCTTTTGTAATATCGTTTCCATAGAGGGCAAATCCCATTTCAAGCCGCAAGGTGTCACGCGCGCCAAGTCCGCAGGGTTCTATTCCAAATTCTTTACCCGCATCCAAAATGGCGGTCCATATACTCTCTGCATCCGCCTCATTCTTATCAAAATATAATTCAAATCCTTTTTCCCCGGTATAGCCGGTGGCAGAAAAAATGATATTTTCGAAACCGGCCAGTGCCCCCTTTTCAAAGGTATAAAACTTAATGTTAGAAAGGTTAATACCTGTAAGCTTTTGTAAGACATCTACCGATTTCGGTCCCTGCACCGCAAGCAAACATATCTCATCGGATTTATTTTCTACTCTGGCATCAAATTCATTATTGTCGGTAACCCATGTATAATCCTTCTCAATATTAGAAGCATTAACAACCAACATGTATTTCTTTTCATCCAGCATATATACCAGTAAATCATCAACTATTCCACCATTTTCATAACACATGGCCGTATATTGGGCATTCCCCGGGCTTAACTTAGAGGCATCGTTGATTGTAATATGCTGAATCAAATCCAGTGCATGCGCTCCTTTAATTAAAAATTCTCCCATATGGGAGACATCAAACATTCCCACCGAATTCCTGACCACATTGTGCTCCTTGCGGATACTGTCATACTGGACGGGCATCTCAAATCCACCAAAATCAATTAGTTTTGCCCCAGCTTGTTTATGGTGATTGTAAAAAGGAGTTCGTTTCAACATAATCAGTCCCCTTGCAATTCTTTACTGTTTTATAACTTCATTATCGCTTACTGCTGGATGACAGTAGCTGAATATGATCCTTTAAAAATAAAATTCTAACACATTTAAAGTGCGTCTAATGCTTATCAAACACGGTGGCCTAAAATACATATTTCTCTTTAGAATGAAGAATGATTTCTTTAGCTAATAAGCGTTTAGCATCTGGTATTAAATTCTTATCTTTATAAACTGCAATATTTTGCTTAAACCGAATATTATACAAATAGCATGGCGATCAACAAACAACAAGTACGTACCGCACTTACCCACGTACTGCATCCCGAAATGAACAAAGATCTGGTAACCCTCGATATGGTAGAGGACCTGGTTGTACAGGACTCGTTTATTACCTTTACCATCGATTTACCGGAAAAAAATACGGAACTGGAGCATCGCCTTAAAGAAAAGTGCAAAGAAGCGATTCACAAGTATGTGGATCAAGATGCCGTACTTGATATCAATACGGCTGTTAACATCTCTAAGTTTCGTAATAACGAGGATAAAGGAGAATTCCCAGGTCAGGGTCATCGCCAACAGAAAAACAAACAAGAAGAGGATGAGGAGATCCTTTCCGGAGTAAAAAATATTATCGCGGTAGCTTCCGGCAAGGGCGGCGTGGGAAAATCTACCGTTGCCGTTAATCTGGCTTGCGGACTTGCCCGTACCGGTGCAAAAGTAGGGCTATTGGATACCGATATATACGGCCCTAGCATTCCAACCATGCTGGATACCCATGAACGTCCGAATATTACGACCGATAAAAAATTAATCCCAATGCAAAAGTACGGCATTCGCTTTCTCTCAATGGGACTGTTGGTTGATCCGGACCAGGCGATGATCTGGCGGGGCCCCATGGTTACCAGCGCCGTAAAACAGTTTATGCAGGAAGTTGAATGGGGGGAGCTCGATTACCTGGTACTTGATCTGCCTCCCGGAACGGGTGATATTCAGCTCACGCTGGTTCAAACAGTTCCCCTAACAGGCGCGGTTATTGTATCGACTCCTCAAGATGTAGCCTTGGATGATGCGCGCAAAGGTGTGGCTATGTTCAAGAAGGTTAATGTGCCTGTACTTGGAATGGTTGAAAATATGGCTTATTTCATTCCGGATGATATGCCCGATAAAAAATATTACATATTTGGAAAGCATGGGGCCCGAAACCTTGCAGACAAAATAGGTACAAACTTTCTTGGAGAAATTCCGCTGGAACAAAAAGTGCGTGAAAGCGGTGATGAAGGAAAACCTATCGTCCTGGGCGATATGGATACCAAATCCGCACAGGCATTTGTAGAGCTCTCCAATAATGTCATTCAACAGCTGGCTATTCGCAATCAACAGGAAGCTCCAACAGAAAAAATCGATATAAAAATCAAGCCATAGCCGAACTTATTGATTAATTAGTTAAGCAAATTTTCATCAATGGGAGCATTCAGGGGACAATTATCTTGAATTAGTGCTTCCTAATATGTTATTCTAAGAGCGTTGGCTTAATCCCAATAAAAAATGCCAGATGGTAAGTGCCGCCAATTTGGCCGTTTGGCTATCCCGATCGTATCGGGGATTGAATTCCGACAGATCAAAGGAGGTCACCTGTTCATTTCTCCCCGCAAGATAAGCTGCAGTCAACCACAAGTCGGCAGCTATCCCATTGGCACATGGAGCACTCACTCCCGGGGCTTGTGATTGGTCAACCACATCCATATCAAAAGTAACCATCAGGCGCTCACTTTCATGCCGATGAAAGAAACCCGATATCGATGTTATATTCGTTTCATCCCGAAACAGGTAATCTCCTCCATGCTCATCTATGAACTTGAGGTGGGAGCGAGCCACAGAGTAGGGCTGTAATCCTGCTACCAAATAGGTTTCAACAGATGTTTCATGCTCCAGGGCCTGACGAAAAGGAGAACCTGAATGAGCTTTTCCATTATTCAACGGACGTACATCCGTATGCGCATCCAGATTAAAAATAGAGGTTTTTAAATTAGCCTCTGCATATCCTGAAAAATGACCGTAGGCTGTTTCATGGCCTCCTCCCAGGATAATGGGGATCACACCCTGTTCGAGGTAACCGGCGACTATATTTCCCAATTTCTGCTGATCCTCCTCTAAATTACCAGAAGTTTTCAGATCCCCAACATCAGTTGTATGCTCAATCAAGTCAATAAAAAGGGTTGTTTCTTCGGCATCAGGGGTCATTTTATACAATTCTTGACGTATTTTGTCAGGGGCCTCAGATGCTCCCTCCCGGCCCCCATTCCGTCGGACTCCCTCATCTGAGGGGAAACCTATCAATACAACTTTTGTTTTTTGAGGCTTGTTTTGCAACCAATAACCTACACGGGGATCATCTTTTTCGGTTTTGGGCATTTCTATTGAAGATGGTATTAAATCAGACACTTCTTTAATATTAATATTTGAAAAAAAATAGGTCGTTAAATTACAGCCACTACACCATTATCCCATCTGAATAAACAGATGCTTTTTGTAATCTATTTCTCTCGAACATGATCAAAATATTCTTGTTGTACGACCGGCGTTGTTTTATCATTCTTAACATTTTTCAGAGCCTCTACCAATGAATCTACACGATAGTCAAACATCACTTTACCCAATTCGGCACTTGCGACCTCTGCCTTACCCGCATAATGATTGGGAAAACGGGCGTACCACCAAATACCTGTATATAAGGATTCCATGAGATCCAGCCTTGCCTGATCTTCTCCGGATTCCTTGGGTGCCTCCTCCAGCTTCACCAAATCGGGCCTTAGGTGAAGTAATAGCGAGGTTTCTCCCTCACCGCCATGCATATCCTCGGATGGATCAGATTTCCTCAACTGATTGACCTTTTCCGTATGTTCGGAATCGGGTTCGGTGCTATAAAGATAAGTCACATAATCCTTCTCTTCCTCAAGCTGAGACTGTACAAAATAGGGTAATAGGTAGTTATTTCCTCCATGTCCATTCACCAGTACAATTTTCTTAAATCCATTTCGGGCAATTTCTTCAACCGTTTCTTTAAGAATGTCCCATACCAATTCAGAAGGTAAAGAAAAGGTACCTCCAAGGTGTTTTGCCTCATATATCTGTCCAAAATAGAATTCCGGAAAAACAACAGCGTATTCTTTTTTAGCTGCTTCCAACGCTAAACTACGGGCAACAATCAGATCAGAACCCATTGGAGCCTGAAGTCCGTGTTTTTCCAGTATACCCAAAGGTAGAATACAAGTAGAATCTGATTCAGCTACGGCTTCATCCCAATCAGAGGCCGTTAACTCTTCCCATTTTGGTGTCAATTCCTGGGCAGGCAGTAATGCAGGCAGTGCCACGCACATAATTACTAGTAAAATAACATTTTTCATAATCCCGTCTTTTAATTTTTTGATAACATTATGCAATCCATCCATAGATTTAACCATCAAGTATCATAACACTATTTTAAAACGGTAGCAAACGCTAACACCTTTATTGCGAACGTATTGCAGTAATATATTATAGCTTTGATACCATATGCCCAAAAGTCCCAAGAGTCTTATGCAGCCCATCCTTTTTATTCAGATATAAATCAATTTTACTTTCTTTAAAACTACTTATATGTTAGAAGAGAATTTTCTAAGTGATACTCAAATTGAAGTAACACAAACTTTTCCATGACTTTTTTCTGCTCCATGTACATGTGTTGTTGTATTACGGACCCAATGATGTCCGAACGACATTCATGCACCTGTATGGGAGCGAAGGCCACATGACTTTTTAATCTCTTCAAAGAAAGAAGTTAAAAGCCCACTCACCCGACAGGTGAGTGGGCTTTTTTATTTGCCCTATTCTACATCTTTCTCAAAACCAACTATTTATAATAAAAACATACAACAAATAACAAACTAAGACGATGGATACACAATTTGCATACTGGGTTCCAAATGTAAGCGGTGGACTCGTAATCACCGACTGGCCCATGAACACTGACTGGAGTTACGAATACAATAAAGAATTAGCCCAAACAGCCGAAAAAGTAGGCTTTGACTATGCGCTTGCCCAGGCCCGTTTTTTCGGAAGTTATAATGCTGAGAAACAGCTCGAAGCGCTCAGTATTGCCAATGCCCTGGCCGCTAATACCGAAAAGCTACGCCTCATCGGGGCCGTACATCCCGGGCAGTGGAATCCTGGTCCCATTGCCAACTTTGTAGCTACAGCTGATCGCATCAGCAACGGGCGGTTTCACTTGAATGTGGTAAGTGGCTGGTTTAAGGATGAGTTTACCAGATTCGGCGAACCTTGGCTGGCACATGATGAACGATATGACCGGAGCGAAGAATTTATTCAAGTGTTAAAAGGATTATGGACTGAAGATACGTTTTCATTCGACGGACGTTTTTACCAGATTGATGAAGCACCGCTGCAACCCAAGCCCGTTACTCCTCCTGCGATCTTCCAGGGCGGAAACTCTCCGCGAGCTCTAAAAATGGCGGCAAGGGTTTCTGACTGGCTGTTTTTAAATGGAGGAAGCCTTGAAAAGATCCAAGGCCAAATTGAACAGGTTAATAGATATGCCGAAGAATTTGGTACTGAGCCCCCTAAAATCGGCGTTAATTCCTTTGTTATTGCTCGCGATACGGAAGCCGAAGCCAAGCAAGAACTGGAGAATATTATTGAAAATGCCACTGAGGAAGCCGTTGAAGGCTTCAAAGAACAAGTAAAACAGGCCGGACAATCAGCACCAGAAGGCGAAGGAATGTGGGCCGATTCCGACTTCAATGATCTGGTTCAATATAACGACGGGTTCAAAACCGGTTTAATTGGTACCAAAGAGCAAATTGTCGAACGTATTCGACAGCTCGATGCTATTGGAGTCGACCTTGTACTTACCGGATTTCTCCATTTTACCGATGAGCTGCCTCATTTCGGTAATGAAATCATTCCGGCTGTAAAAAAAGCCAAGCCGCTTGAACAGTCCGAAGTTCTGGTTGCGAAATAGTAATAATCCGTACCGGGGTGCTTAAAACCCCGGTTTTAAATCACAATTCGAAATAACATGTACATGTTATGAGTGATCTTTTAGGCATAGTAGGTAGCGTATCAACTCCCTCAAAGACAAGAGCTGCAATCGAAATATCATTACAGGCAGCCGAGAATGAGTTCGATGTTAATACAGAAATCCTTCATCTGGCCGAATATGATTTGGATATCGCTGACGGACGTAAGCTGGATGAATATACCGGAGATACGGCAGATGCACTTAATCTCATTATTAACAGCAGCGCCTTTCTCATTGGTACACCCGTCTACCGGGGAAGTTACTCAGGCGCACTTAAAAATTTATTTGACCTGATTCCCAGAGGACAATGGCAATCAGATGAAGCCCCTTTGGAAGATCGTCCTATTGGACTGATTGCCACAGGTGCTACCGACCATCACTACTTATCGATTAGTCATGAGCTGGAACCCATTGCCTCATTTTTTGGTTCTCATCAGGTAGGAAGTGGGGTTTATGTCAATAGTTCCCAGTTTGATGATCATCAGGTAACCGATAAAGAGATAATTGCCAGACTCGAAACATTAGGCAAGGCTACTATTGAACTATCCAAGGCTGTAGATAATGCCCAATACTTATCACAGCTCGGTCCTCAATTCTAACTTTTATTTCTAATAAAATCTTCTAACTCTTATGGGAGCTTCAAACCCAAAAAAGGAACAGGCTAGATCTCTTAAAAAGGCAATGCGGCAACTCCCTTTCCCGGTGGCAATTGCTACTGCCGCTGTAGGAAAAGAAAAACGAGGCATCACTATCGGATCTTTTACCAGTCTATCACTTGATCCCCCGCTCATCTCGTTTAACATTGACCGAGAGGCCCAGATATATTCTCTTATCACCCGTGCCACTCACTTTGCCATTCATTTGCCACAGCCAAAGCAAGCGAAGCTGTGCGATCATTTTTCTACTTCGGGGTTAAGTAGTAATGAACAGTTTGAAAATATTAGTTACCAGCGTAATTCTTACGGAACTCCGGTCATAAAAGAGGTTCCAACCGTTATACAATGCCGCGCCTACGATCAAATATCAGCGGGAGACCATATTATTATCATTGGTGAAGTGGCAGAAATCGAACAGAAAAATAACAATCCAAGTATTTTATATTATGATCGTTCTTATCGGGAAATAGGAGCCATTGCACCTAAGGAGGAGCCAAATATTAAACGTGTCGGATAATAATGGAGCTTAATTCATCGCTCCGTCTTGTCACTCCTGCGCTGCATCTCGACTTACAATCTCGTTATTTTCGTTGATAAATCCTTCAAAACGTGACAATTGGATCAATGTTGTTGAAATTAGTTGATCTAAATTCATGGATGAGGACTTTAACCATCTGTGGGTTGCCTCATCCTCCGGATACTTCTCAATACATTGTTCGGTATATTCAGTAAAATTCCTAACGAGTTGCAGAATCTCCATTAACTTGGAAGGACACTCACATTCAATCATATCCGCGTGTTTATTGAGCTCTTCTATTGCTTCCTCGCTTATTTGATTGCCGTCTTGTACCGTTATATTCATTTCTAAACTAAAATTTATTCCTTTTTTAAATTCATAGGAAGCAACCAGTAGGTTACCATTTCCTTCTTTTTACCCCGTAGTTGTTGTGCTGGCATCTTTTGGAAAACAAATTCCTCCTTTAACAGATGATAGCTCTGCTCAGACAACAAAATATCCACCGAAAAATACTTAGTCAATTCCTCTATACGAGAAGTGGTATTGACTACATCCCCCAAGACTGTCTCCTGTTTAATTTGACTTGTTTCAATCTTTCCATATGCAACCGTTCCGGTATGGATGCCAATCCCTGTTGCAACTACACTTTCCACCTCATAATATCGTTTATTATTAATGCTCTGCAATGCGTCACGCATATTTAGAGCAGCACGACAAGCAGATTCTGTATGATTTTCCAAGCTATCCGAAATTCCAAAATGAGCCATAAATCCGTCTCCCGTAAAACGATCAACCCTCCCTCCTACATTCTCCACTTCTTTTCCGAGCTCCGCTAATACCGTATTAGCAAATTTAACAGCTTTAAGGGGATCCTCAGAGTCCAATAAGCTGGTAAAGTTACGAATATCACAAAATAAGATAGTCGCTATCTCCTTTTCTGCCTGATAAGCGTTATCCATGAATCGATGATTATTTTCTATCTTCTGAGTGCGTAACTTCTCCTTTAGAGACTGTCATTATGCAATCATTAGGTTGGAAGTGGTATATCCAAAAATTAGGATTCGGAGCGTTTATAACAGCAAAGTCGGCGGACTTACCTTTTTCGATAGATCCTAACTCATGATCCCGATTAAGTGCTTTGGCAGCATAAATAGTAGCCCCCTTCAACGCTTCTTCAGGTGTCAGCCGCCCCTGATTACAGCTTAGCATCATAGCCAGCGGAAGATTATAACTGGGGGCGGAGCCGGGATTAAAATCTGTAGCCACGGCAACCTTTACTCCTCCCTCTACCAGTTTCCTGCAATTTAATGGTTTTTCCTGAGTATATAGTGAGGCCAGAGGCAACATAACTCCGACCACTCCGGCATCGGCCATTGCTTCAATACCGTTATCCGATATTTTCTCCAGATGGTCCGCACTGGCAGCCTTAAGTTCTGCGGCCAGTTCACCCCCCCCGCACGAGGTCAGCTGGTCTGCATGTATCTTGGGCGTCAGTCCCGCTACCTGGGCCGCAAACAGTATTCGACGCGACTCCCGAACAGAAAAGGCAGATTCTTCGGTGAAAACATCACAAAACTCGGCAAGATCCTCCCCCGATACCGCTGGAATCATTTCCTCAATTACTAAATCAATATATCCTTCGCGATCGCCTTCATATTCTGGGGGAATAGCATGTGCTCCTAGAAAGGTACTCACGATATGCATTGGATGAGTCTCGGATAACCGTCGATAAACACGAAGTATTTTCAATTCTTCTTTTACCGACAGGCCATAACCGCTTTTACATTCAACCGTTGTCACTCCCAGCGCGCTCATTTTTTCTAAAAAAGAGGAAGCTTTCTTATATAATTCCTCCTCCGATGCATTCCGAGTGCCCCGCACCGTAGATAAAATTCCTCCTCCCGTCTTAGCAATATCAAGGTAACTTTTCCCTTTTACCCGCATGGTAAACTCATCAGAACGCCAGCCACCAAAAGCCAGATGCGTATGGCAGTCAATCAAGCCAGGGATCACCATCTTACCGCCAGCATCCACAGGTTCGTATTCCGCATAAGTATCAGGAATATTGGTTTCTTTCCCAGCCCATTGTATCGTTTCTTCTTTCCAGGCTACTGCCGCGTTTCTAATAGGATGTATTGCTCCCTGTCCTCCTTCTTCCTTACAAGTTGCCAGAAATCCTATATTTTTTAGTATGGGCATCAATTCCAGTGTTTATTGTTCTTGCTCCAGGAAATTAAAAGATTATTCTAATGGGCAAAGTTCTTGCTCCACTTCCTTTACCATGTTACGACTTTGCAATAATTCTACCGCCTTGCTGATGTCATCTTTAAAATAGTGATCGGTGGTAGCATGGGGAATAATATCTCGTACATACTCATGAGCAATCTCTACTCCGGTTCCAGGTTTAAGAGGTTTACGGAAATCCAGCGCCTGTGCGGCGGTAAAAAGCTCAATGGCCAATACCTGCTCTACGTTTTGATAGACTTCCAGAAGCTTCAGCGCACTGATGCTCCCCATACTTACATGGTCTTCCTGCCCAAGGCTGGTCGGAATGGAATCAACTGAAGAGGGATGACAAAGCACCTTATTTTCCGAGACCAGCGAAGCCGAAGTATATTGGGGGATCATAAAGCCGGAGTTAATCCCCGTTTCTTCCATTAACAACTTAGGAAGTCCATCATGGCCCTCCAAAAGCAGATATGTACGCCGCTCAGAAATACTCGCAAATTCAGCCAAAGCAATCTTCGCATGGTCTAAAGCCAAGGCCAAAGGCTGACCGTGAAAATTTCCGCCACTAATGATATCGCCGTTTTCAAAAACGAGCGGATTATCCGTTACGGAGTTCAGTTCGGTTTCTATTACTTCCCTGCAGTATCGCAATCCATCTCTGCTTGCCCCATGTACCTGTGGCACACACCGAAGGCAGTACGGATCCTGTACTTTTCCACAATGCCGATGCGACTCCAGGATCTCACTATCAACCAGTAACTCACGCACATTACGGGCCACTTCCTGCTGTCCTTTATGGGGACGAATTTCGTGAATGCGCTCGTCAAACGGCTTGATACTGCCCTGCAATGCCTCCAAACTCATCGCCGCAATCAGATCGGAGGCCTTCATCAGGTTAAGCGATTTTTCCAGTACGTACGCGCCGTATCCGCTCATTAGCTGCGTACCATTAATAAGTGACAGTCCATCTTTGGGTTGCAGATCAATAGGGTTGAGACCGTGCTCATTCAACACTTTTTCAGCCGGGATGGTATCGGTCCCTTCCTTATTCCAGAACAGTCCGTACCCTAACAGCGGAAGCGCCATATGAGCCAGCGGCGCCAAGTCTCCGGAAGCTCCCACGCTTCCCTTCTCTGGCATTGCAGGAATCAAATCGTGCTCAAAAAAATAGATCAGGCGATCGAATGTTTTCTCTGAGATTCCCGAGTTACCTAATCCAAGTGCATGAATCTTAAGCTGAAGCATCAGCTGAGAAATATCTTTGTGAATTAAATCCCCAACACCCACCGAGTGTGACAAAATCAAATTGCGTTGCAATTGCATAAGTTGCTTCCCGCTCACACGTTTGTTCGCCAAGGCACCAAAACCGGTATTGATACCATACATTGGCTCATCGCGATCAAGTGCCTCCTCAACAATATCTCTGGAGGTTCTTATTGATGATTTATCCCTTTTAAGATCAGAAATACTATTCGATAAATCCTCGTACAAACTGGGAATGGTAATCTTCACTGGACTGATTTCTTTATCGATATTTGTTCAAAAATACGAGGATTTAACACCCGATACCAATTTTGATTATTTTCAAAAACAATTAATCTTGATTTCCTATGAGTCAACTACTCTTCATTATAGGCATCTCTTGGCTTGCAGGATTTTCGGCCTTTATCGGCAGTAGCATAGCCCAAATTGAAGATACGCCCAATACCGAGGCAAAACAGGAATTTATTTATGGCATTGTTGCCCTCGGGGGTGGCATTCTACTGGCTGCTGTTGCCTATGCCCTTACTCCCAAGGCTATTGAAGAATTGGGTATAACATCATTGACCATATCCTTTTGCCTGGGCGGTTTAATATTTTGCTTTTTGGATGCAGTAATCACAAAAATAAGTGGTCAAAAAGCCCAGCTAATGGCAATGTTATTAGACTTTATTCCAGAAGCAATCTCGATGGGAGCGGTATTTGGACAAAATCAAAACCTCGGTATTTTGTTAGGCAGCTTTATTGCAGCACAAAACCTTCCCGAAGGATTTAACTCTTACCGAGAAATGAAACACTCCGGCCTTTCATCCCGCAAAATCCAAATTGCTTTATTTGCAATAAGCTTTATTGGTCCTATAGCAGCTTGTTTGGGATATTTTTTCCTGCAAGATAATAACATACTTACAGCCAGTATCATGAGTTTTGCATCCGGAGGCATTTTATACCTAATCTTTCAGGATATTGCTCCACAGGCAAAAATGAAAAATCATTGGAAGCCTCCGCTGGGTGCCATATTAGGTTTTGCTATTGGAATGATAGCCCATAAACTCCTCGGGTTATAAAACTGCTCTAAAAGTTTTGTCGGCCAATAATAAGTTGAACGCCTATCTCTCAGAGCACTTTTATATACAGTTCATGTACTTGATCTGAATTGCCTTTTCGATACCCATAATCAATTTTGAAGTCCCCGGCTTCTATATCATTCTCCTCAGCCCAATCGTACATCCTGCCGAATGTTTCGGCAATCCCTTCCAAAGCACCCTGATGCTGCTCATAAATATATTTTTGAATGGGTATATCAACTTTTTCCATCTTATCAGGGACTTCTGAATCCTTTTCTACCTCCACCCCAATTAACTGGGTATATTGTCCATCTGTAACATCCAGCGAAACATCCATCATCACATCTTCCTTACGGCCCTCGATCTCGTTCAGCCGTCCTTTAGCTTTTTCCCAGGATGGCGGCATGACTTTATGTAAACTCTGCCAATCCGCCTCTACTTTAATCCCAATAACTGTAAACGCTTCTTTTTCTACAATTTTCATTTTGATGATCTTTAAATACTGTAATTAGATGAACTTATAGAGTAATATATGAGAAATAGTACATTTAGCAGATATAATTCCAGAAAAAATAATACACTAAGTGCAAATAATTCTCATTTCATAGGATACTCCTCTTACGGGTATTGCTAATACCTAAAAAAAGCCTTTACTTCTTCTCAAATTAAAATACTGACTCACAGAGCAATATTTATTGAAGCATCATTGCCCTAATATGGAAAGGAAAGTAGATGGACAATCAAACATTTATCATCGATTTTGACAGCACTTTTGTAAGCGTTGAATCATTAGACTTATTAGCCACAATATCGTTAGATGGCAACGCTGATAAAGATCAAAAAGTAAAGCAGATAGCTGATATCACCGATTTAGGCATGAACGGAGAGTTATCATTCACCGATTCCCTTAAAAGGAGGCTAGCGGTATTAGAAGCAAACAAATCACATCTCAAAAAGTTGATCCCTCTCCTAAAGTCAGAAATATCGCCTTCCTTTGAAAAAAATCGAGCCTTTATCCAAGAGCATTCGGATTCGATCTATATTATTTCCAGTGGATTTAAAGAATTTATTGTGCCTGTCGTCGCTGATTTTGGTATTCCCGAAGATCACGTCTTGGCCAATACCTTTGAGTTTGATGAATCAGGAAATATTACGGGCGCTGACCAACAAAATCCACTCGCAGGAGATAGTGGGAAAATTAAAGTCGTTGAACAACTCAATCTCGAAGGAGAAATAATTACAGTTGGAGATGGATATACTGACTACGAGATCAAAAAAGCGGGCCTTGCAACACAATTCTTCGTTTTTACTGAAAATGTAAGCCGCGAAAAGGTTCTGGAAGCAGCAACGTTTGTTGCTTCTTCATTTGATGAAGTTCTTTTTGCCAAGCAGACCTAAGAAATCCCTCTGCGGATAAAACAACTAAACCCCTAAATCATATTTCAAGAGGCTTTAACAAGGAGAAAACGGTCAGTATAACTTGAGGCATAATTTGTATCTTATACATTAAATAATCGGAATATTCGTTTCAGTTAAATATGTCCATCTCATCCTGCATTTTGTGCAGCAGCACTGATATCCAGCATTTCTTTAAAGACACATCCGAACACCACGCTTCGGATTACTACCAGTGCCAAAACTGTCGATTGATCTTTGCTCCTCCGAAAGATCGTCCCTCTAGGAGTGCCGAATTTGACCGTTACGAAACCCATGAAAACGATCCCCAAGACGAAGGCTATCGCAATTTCCTAGGACAGCTATTTCATCCGTTAAACGAACTGCTTGAACCCGAAAGTAAAGGACTGGATTTCGGATCAGGTCCAGGCCCTACCCTTAATCTCATGTTTGAAGAAGAGGGACATACCATGCGGATTTACGATTCTTTTTACGATGATGATCCCTCGGTTTTTGAAGAGACTTACGATTTCATTACAGCTACCGAAGTGGTGGAGCACCTTTTCCATCCCGGCAAAGAATTAGAGCGGCTATGGAGCTGCCTGCGTCCCGGTGGGTATCTCGGCATCATGACTAAAATTGCTAAAGATGATAAGGATTTCTTTGCCGAATGGCATTACCGGCTGGATCTGACCCACGTTACTTTTTATACCAAAAATACGTTTCGCTGGCTTGCCGACCATTGGGATGCTCATATCTCTTTTTCTGCTGACCGGGTAATCATCTTTCAGAAAAAACAATAACCTCTATCATTCTTTCTTTTCAAAAAATACGTTTTTTGTACGTCCATTGGATGCATTAAATCCGGTTATCTCATCCTCTTCATTTCGGATAAATGAAAAGTCTGTGACCGGAAATTCGCCTGAAAAAGAATCCTCATTACCGGGTGATAAGGTAATGTCATCCAAATAATAGTGCCGCAGTACCAGGCTGCTGTCTTCAAGAGCAATTGTATAGCTAGTTTCTATTTCCTCACTAAAATAGCGGCCGGTATATTTTTTCATCTGCTCCATATCCGGATCCCACTCAATGCGTTTTGCAATATGATTTCCATTCTGATGAAGCGTGAGAGAATCGGCCGTCCCGTCTTCATTCAGATGGAATGTAATATCAGCATTCACTCCCACCAAACTAAAGGTAGAGTCGGAGGTAGCCGTTATATCTACTTCAGGCTGACCTGTAGCCTGGGTATAAAGTCTGTCTCCGTCGCGGTAGAATGAAAGAACAAAGCCCGGCTGAATAACCAGTTCGTAACGTCCTGTCAGCGGCTCGAAGTTTTCGGGTTCATAGTTAAAGGATTCCTCCTCACCTGACTCCTCCGTTTCTTTAGGTTCCATATGTTCTCCAAAGTACTCATCCGCAATTTTTTGCGCTATATCACCCTGGAAAGAACTGTTATTACTTTGGGTTACAACTCCGGCCTCGATCTCGGGGAAATACATCAGCATTGACCGGTGTGCCAGATCCGATCCGCCGTGGTGTATATATTCCAGTCCCCTGTACTCCTGTGCAAAAAGCCCCAGCCCATATTCGGTGGACTGGCCGTTATTCAGTTTGTAAGGAGTAGTCATTTGCCGGATGATATTTTCGCTGCCAACTGTTGGTTCCTCCAGGTTTCGAATCCATTTAGCTAGATCCCCAAGGGTTGTATAAATACCGCCAGCACCCATAGCCCCGCCTAAATCTGCCACTTCCCTGTACTCTCCATCTTTGCTCATTGTATAGCCCTGAGAGCTTTCCGGCACCACCTGGTTTTGGGTTTTCCGTACCATCGTATGATTCATTCCAAGAGGCTCAAAAACCTGCTTCTTCATATATTCAGGAAAAGCCATATCAGTAACCCGGTTAATCACTTCAGCAATCAAAGCGTATCCAGTGTTATTGTAATTCCATTGGGCCCCGGGTTTGTTTTGTAGTTCAGGCTGACGTTGAACCACCTTTATAATCATTTCTCGATCCAAATCACTACTCAGGTCCCGCCCCGTCATTGCCAATGTATTTAAAAACTCCCGGTAACCACTGGTGTGCGTTAGTAAATGGCGAAGGGTTACGGTGTGTTCGAACTCCGGCAGTTCAGGAATATAATCACGGACATCATCATCCAGTGAAAGCTTATCCTGCTCGGCCAGTAATAACAATCCAAAAGCCGTAAACTGCTTGGACGTCGACCCGATATTGGTTCGGGTTTCAACATCAAAAGGAATATTGTAGCTAAGATTGGCCATACCATAAGCCTCTGAAAATAGGATTTCACCGTCCCGGATCACCATGGCTTCCGCACCCGGCACATCATTCCCAGAATATGCCATCATCAATTGATCTACACGAGCATCAGGATCAGATGCAATAGGCTCTACCGTCGACACCAAAAAGGAATAGTTCCCCTCTTCTTGCTTATACGGTGCCACCTCAATCCGGTAGTTACCGGACAACTTCGTATCAAATTGAAAGCGCTCGTGTCCTCGCGCCGGGCCATCAAAGGTAGCAACTTCCTCTCCCTTTGGACTATGGACCGTAACCACTACATCTACACTCTGCTGGTTGGCCTTTCCGAACACAAATTGCCCGGAATCTAATTCAGTTGAATAGAAGTGTGAGCCATGTTGCGTTAACGTATTATTCACTTCTTCCCCTATTGCAATAGGAATCTCTTTTTGATCGGGTTCCTGACCAAAAGCATTAACGGTCAAAACCAGCAAACAACAAAATGATGTAATAAAACTTTTCATTGATATAATTCCTGATTGAAGTTTACCTGAAAAGAGTATTCTTTGATTTGTTTCCTTATATATTTTCACGTATTTGACGCTGTTATGTTACAGTATGGCAAGGTGCCAACTCATTAAAACAGTCTCTCTATAAGACTATATATGCATAAAGAAATAATATGCCATCATTCCGGATGCAATCACTTTAAGAAGGATATTAGCTAATAATCCCATAAATGACCCGACTGCTGATCGCAGGGCTTGGTCCGATGATTGTCCTCCAATCAACTCTCCCAGGAAAGCCCCGGCTAATGGACCGACAATAATTCCCACAGGTAAAAACAGAAGTCCGGCTATCATCCCGATTATACTTCCCCAAATGCCGTATGGCGACCCTCCGAACTTTTTTGTGCCGTAGGCGGGTATCACATTATCTAAAATCTGTATAGCCCCTATGATCAATAACCAGATAATCAGGAATTGTACTGTAAATGGCTGCGTGGCGAATTGAAGTAATAACAATCCACAATAAGTGACGGGTATACCGGGCAATACCGGCAAAAAAGATCCGAAAAATCCGGCAATAATACAGATTCCACCAAGAATTACAAGTATTGTTTCCATAAGAAGAATGAAATTATATTAAGATATCTTATCAGACGAGAAACAATAACTTTTGTTTCAGTACTTCTGCTCTAACGGTCCCAGAGGACTCTCTTCACAAGCATTCTGCTTAACATTATAAGTGATATCCGCAATTTTCCAATTTGCTTCGGTTTTAATCAGTGAAATTAGGTTGGTCCCACAGTGAGAGAAGGTGCCATCAACATGCAGATCGTAAGGTGTCCATGCCATCGCGACATTGTCATCAACCAGCACTTTAGTATTCCACATACGCTCAACTATCGTCTGCTCAAAGTTTCCAATACTTTCCACAAATGAACTATTTTCTCCCAAGTTAACAATACCCGCTTCATTGATTCGGAACGTATGTCCACCATCCATAAATACCGATGCAGCTTTTGCAGAATCTGCTTCGGCCATAGCATCAAAAAGCTTCTGTACAGTTTCCAAAACTGCTTTTTCTTCCTCTCTTTCTTGTCCGTAACACATAATTGCCAAACCAGTTAATAGAAAAACCAGTATCACTATTTTGCTTATCATTTTCATAGATTTCCAAAGGTTGGTTATTGCATTTATTTACATGTTTTGTCCTTAAATATAGATATTACTCTATCATCGGCAAATCCATACCCCGCTCTTTGGCTGTTTTGATGGCCTCTTCGTAACCGGCATCTGCATGACGCATAACTCCACTGCCCGGATCGTTGGTAAGTACACGCTGGAGTCGTTCGTCGGCCATATCGGTACCGTCGGCCACACACACCATGCCCGCATGAATGGAATAGCCGATACCCACACCTCCCCCGTGGTGCAGCGATACCCAGCTGGCTCCGCTGGCCGTATTGAGCATGGCATTTAACAGCGGCCAGTCCGCAATAGCATCCGAACCGTCCTTCATTCCTTCCGTTTCGCGATTAGGGGAAGCCACGGAGCCGGTATCCAAATGGTCGCGACCAATAACCAGCGGAGCATCTACCTTTCCTTTTTTGACAAGCCAGTTGAATTTGGCTCCCATTTCTGCCCGTTCCCCGTATTCCAGCCAGCAGATACGCGAAGGAAGGCCCTGAAACTGCACTTGGTCCTGTGCTTTGTGAATCCAGCGATTAAGCGATTCTTTTTCAGGAAAGGTATCCAGTACAGCCCTATCCGTCGTATAGATATCTTCGGGATTTCCGGACAGCGCCGCCCAGCGAAACGGTCCCGAACCTCGGCAAAAAAGCGGACGAATAAAAGCGGGGACAAATCCCGGAAAGTTAAAAGCCTCCTCCATTCCGCGATGATCGGCCACCTGTCCGCGGATATTGTTGCCATAGTCAAAGGTTACGGCGCCTTTTTCCTGCATTTTTAGCATCGTCTCGACATGGGTTTCCATGGAATCGAGCACCGCACCCTGATACATTTGTGGATTAAGCTCCCGCTCTTCAGCCGCCTCGGCCAGCGACATCCCCGCGGGAATATATCCAAGCTGCAGGTCATGTGCTGATGTCTGATCGGTTAATACATCGGGAACCACTCCTTTTTCCAGCATCTCCGGCAATACCTCTGCTGCATTACCCAGCAATCCTATGGAAAGCGCTTCTCCTTTTTCCTTGGCATCCAACGCCTTTTCAAGAGCCTCATCAAGATTAGTGCATTTTTCATCGCAGTAGCCGGTTTCCACCCTACGATCAATGCGTCGCTCATCTACCTCTATGCCAATAAAAGCTGCGCCGTTCATGGTTGCTGCCAGCGGCTGAGCTCCGCCCATCCCGCCAAGCCCGGCGGTAACCAGTAATTGTCCCTGAAGGGTACCGTTAAATTTCTGGCGGGCACACTCCGCGAAAGTTTCGTAGGTCCCCTGCAGGATACCCTGCGTTCCGATATAAATCCAAGAGCCGGCGGTCATTTGGCCGTACATAGTCAGTCCCATTTTGTCAAGCCGCCGAAATTCATCCCAATTCGCCCACTTCGGCACCAAATGTGCATTGGCAATGAGCAAGCGTGGAGCTTCTTCGTGGGTCCGGAATACGCCCACCGGCTTTCCGCTTTGCACGAGCAGGGTCTCATCATTTTCCAGGCGCTTTAGCGTTTCCGTAATCTTGTGATAGCACTCCCAGTTCCGCGCCGCTTTTCCTCCACCACCATAGACGATCAATTCCTCCGGTTTCTCCGCCACTTCCGGATCAAGGTTGTTCATCAACATGCGCAGGGCAGCCTCCTGGTGCCACCCCTTGCATTGCAGATTTGTTCCGGTTGGCGCTTTAATGTCCTTGACTTTGCCTCTTTCAGAACCCATATCCACTCGTGTTTTATTCCTGATTTTAAAGCAATGTAAAAAATTAATTTCGGATTACGTATCTGCCTAATAAAGTTCACTAAAATAGCTTTTCGGTAGCGGAGTGGACTTAAAAGTTGCTTCACTATGTCGGTTTAATTATCATTCACCGCGTGAATACGATGTGATTTTTGGGCTAAACGGCAATTCGAAATAAATCAGCTATAAATGGCAAACGAACAAGCAGGGACGGTTAATTCTGGCCAGGAAAACGATTTTTTTGGTCACCCACGGGGACTATCAACACTATTTTTCACGGAGCTTTGGGAGCGATTCAGTTATTATGGAATGCGTGCCCTGCTGGTTCTTTTTATGACAGCAGAAGCCATTGGCAGCAATCCCGGCCTTGGCTTCAGCGTCGGAAAGGCCACAGCCATTTACGGATTATATACTTTTTTCGTGTATGTACTCTCGCTGCCGGGTGGCTGGGTTGCCGACAAATTATGGGGCCAGCGTAAGGCCGTATTTGTAGGTGGTTGTATTATCGCCGCCGGACACTTTAGCATGGCCATCCCCACCACCATGTTCTTTTATATTGGGCTAGCACTCATCGTTATTGGTACCGGCCTGCTAAAGCCCAACGTCAGTTCAATGGTTGGCGATCTTTATCCCGAAGGCGGGGCCCGCCGCGACGCCGGCTTTTCCATTTTTTATATGGGTATCAACTTCGGAGCTATCTTAGGTCCCCTGCTTTGCGGCCTTCTTGGCGAAGGATACAACTGGCATTACGGGTTTTCGCTGGCCGGATTTGGAATGATACTCGGACTTATTTCCTATAAATACGGGTATAAATTTTTGGGCAATGCCGGTGACCTTAAGACCGGTGAAAGCCAGGAAGTACTCAATGCCCGCAGCCGAAAGTTCTACACCATTCTTTCTGTCACCGCAGGTGCTATTGTTGCATTTACCTTTTTGATGAGCTCGGGCGTCATTGACATTACGCTCCAGACTTTAGCCGAATACCTGGGCGGTGCAGCCGTTACCATTACTATCCTATTTTTTGGATACATCATTTTCTTTGGCGGCCATACCAGAGACGAACAAAAAAAGCTAGGGGTTATCTTCTGGCTCTTTATTTTAGCCGCCCTCTTCTGGAGTGGTTTTGAACAGGCAGGCTCTTCGCTTAATCTCTTTGCCCAGGATCTGACCAACCGCTCGATTGGCGACGTTGCCTGGCTTGATGGAACGACCGCCCTTATCATCACCCTCCTTATTGCCGTTCCGGTACTTTATATGGTCTACCGTGTAATCAATCGTGATAATCTTTGGTCTTTTGCCAAATGGGTGGTAGGCATTTCTTCGGTAGGGATACTCATTTTTACCTGGTGGCTTATCCAGCGCATCGGTATTGGATGGGAAACACCGGCCAGCACACTGCAGCTTATTAACCCCTTTTTCATTGTCGTATTTGCCCCCATCTTTGGATGGCTATGGACCTGGCTGGCATCCAGAAATGCAAACCCCTCTATCCCGGTTAAATTTGGATTGGGGTTATTCGGACTTGCCGCCGGATTTTTCGTGCTGTCTTGGGGCGCAGTCAACGCAACCGAGGCCAACCCTGTAAGTCCATCGTGGCTGATTGTCACCTACTTCCTGCATACCTGTGGCGAGCTCTGCTTGTCACCTGTGGGACTTTCTTCCATGACCAAGCTGGCACCTAAGACGCGCGTAAGCCAGATGATGGGGGTTTGGTTTGTAGCTGCTGCCGTTGGGAATCTCTTTGCCGGACTTATGGCCGGCCAGCTTGAAACTCTGGCGCCCAGCAGTCTCTTCTGGAGCGTAGCTATGATTGTAGGCGGCGGTGGAATAGTTGCCCTGCTTGCCAGCCCCTATGTTAAGCGTCTGATGGGAGATGTGGAGTAAGCGTGATCGAAGACACAGCAAACGAATGGTTTAAAATAAAGGGCGTACTTTAAGGGTACGCCCTCTCTTTTTATTTCGTTTAATAATCGCAGATACAACAGTAAAAGCCACTATACCACTTACATTCCGCTGCCGGAGTGGGGATCTACAACAGCATCAATAATATAGACGACCCCATTCTTCCCCTCGATATCTGCCTGCTGAACTACGGCCCGGTCTCCATTGAGCGTTATAGTGCCATCATTCGACACCGATACCATAAGGTCTTCTCCATTCCGGGTTGTCAGCGTTTGACCGTCACTCAGCTCATCGGATAAGATCTCCTGTTCCACAACATGGTAGTTTAAAATCTCCCTCAGGTCAGAATCAGAAAGATCATCCACATTTTGCTCAAAGTTTTCAAAGGCCTCGTCAGTTGGGACAAACACTGTAAATTCTGCCGTTTCATCTTCCAGAACACCCTCAAGCTCTGTTCGTCCGGACGTACAGTAGCAAGCGAACTTTGACAGGCTGTACCGCTTTTCGATCGCACCAAAAACGGTCAGATACGCATCCGGAAGAAGTACGTTATCAATCTTATGGATTACCCCATTTGCGGTTTCTTTATCCCCTTCGGTAATTATGGCCTTGTGGTTTAGTTCTATATCATTATTGGCCCTCACGAATATAGAACTGCCCGCATTCGTTTCTATCTCCTCGTTCTCCTGGATATCGCCTGTAAACATGGCTCCTGACGCTAGGTGATAATTGAGGATCTCCTTTAGCTCCTCGCCGGTAAGATCATCCAGCAATCCTTCGGGGAGCTTGTGAAAAGCCGAATCGGTCGGTGCAAAAGCAGTAAAAGATCCCTCCGATTCCAATTCGGCATCTAATCCTGTTTGTACCAATATGCCTGAAAAGGTCTTTAAGGTACTGTCCTCGCTTACAACGGTCGAAATACTATCATCATCAGAGCCGGGATCAGGATCGGGGCCTGTACTGTTTTGTTCGTCGCATCCGGCGATTCCAACTATTGTCATTAAAAAAAGAGCAATTATTGTAGTAATACCTGGGAGTCTGTAATTATTTTCTTGTCCTAACATTGTATTCCTCTTACGATTTATTATAGTAGATGAGTCTTTTTTACTTAAACAAGAACCTTAAAAACTTGTTCCCCAACCTGTCGAAACTGCCAGTTATTTATGTTGATGATGTAGCGGCCAATACCTTCACCCAGCCTCCGTTAGTAACTGACTTGCTACACATCTGGAACCTAATACTGCTATACTAACCCTTTCCTACCTTACGACGGGACCCTGTCGTAGTCGTAACATGAGCTATTCCAGCCCTACGACAGGGTGCTGTCGTGGCCCTGACATAGGGTACTTCAGCCGGCTACGCTACCGTTAATTCAGGAGTAAATATGCCCGTCCACAGCCTGTTGCCGTTACGCGGAGTGGTCCTTACTTCCAACCCGTAGGTGCCGGCAGTAAGGGCTTCCGGAATGCGCAGGAGGAGTCTCTTCGGCTCGTTGGTGCGAATGTCCGGGGACTTGACCTCGTAGTCACTGAATTCACTCACAAAGAACACCCTTCGACCTCCAGGTTGTTATATATCTTTAGGTTGTCACCTGTAACTTCCAGTACGCCGTCCGGGGTAAGAATATCGCCATTGGTCCTGCTGCCCCAGTCGTAGATCTTCTCGATGTGAGGGAGGAGATCCTGTCCATCCACCTTTTGAAGCGTAACGTTATCGGCGACCCCGGTAACACTTTTTTTGGCCACCACGCTGACCACCACCCGGTGGCGTTCCGGGTCAAATTGATCCTCATCGCCATTAAAAACTCCGCGGATGCCGTAAAGGGTATAGATATAGTCTCCGTTGTAGCCTTCACCGCGCCGTATATATTCCATGATGGCCGACCAGTAGCTATCGATCACGGCATTAACTTCAGTGGATTTAAGGATAGAGCCAGCACCGGTAATGGACTCAATCAGATCTTCGCGGGTTTTAACGGATACATCCGCTGGGCGGGCCAGGCAGTCGTTACGATTATTTGCTGTAAAATGATTATCGTAAAGTCTGTAGCGCAGCATGTTCTCAGATATGCTTCGTTATGGGTTTATATCCTCTATGATAGTTGCTGAAGCGGTATCCGAGGTTTTCTTACTATATTATTAAACCTGGAAACCATACCGCATCACCATAATAGTAAGAGCGTTTAACAACCCATTCCTTACATTTTTTTTGAGAACTCCCCATCTAATCCCGGTCCATACCCTGAGAAACCTTTAGTCTGTAACTTTTGACAACTCCAACTGCCATTGCGAATGAAATTAAACAATCTCTCGATTAGAGCATTCTAAAGGAGATTGCTTCCCGCCATCCGGCGGATCGCAATGACAGCTTGTAAAAGTGATGGTTTTGCCAAGGCCTCCAAAAAAGAAATGCCCCTCTATACTATTATGTTATTCAAACACTATCGTCCGACCATTGTGGATGAAAATCCGCTCTTCGAGCAGCAGCTTTACCGCTTTGGCCAATACCGTTTTCTCTACATCTCTCCCTGCGCTTGCCATCTCTTCAGCCGTATAGGAATGGTTAACCGGCATCACATCCTGTGCGATAATAGGTCCCTCGTCCAGGTCATCCGTAACAAAATGGGCCGTGGCGCCAATAATTTTCACGCCCCGCTCAAAGGCCTGCTGGTATGGGTTGGCCCCGATAAAAGCCGGAAGAAAGGAATGATGAATATTGATGATTTTGTCCTTGTACCGGTCTACAAAATCCGAAGAGAAAATCCGCATATACTTTGCCAGCACAATATAATCAGGCTGGTACTGCTCCAGCACCTCTTCTACCTTTGCTTCATGCGTTTTCCGGTCTATTTTCTCATGGCTGATAGCGTGAAAAGGAACATCGAAAGCCTCTGACAGTGACCTCAGGTTATCATGGTTACTTATTACAGCCTGTACATCCGCAGGAATCTCGCCATTACTATATCGCAATAACAAATCGCCCAGGCAGTGCGGTTCTTTTGTCGCCATAATAACAATCGACCGGTCACCTATTTCCGCATGACGGATATCTGCCTCATTAGGTAAAGATGTCCGAAGGTCTTCCAGAACACCATTGGGCGTTTCCTCCCCTTCAAAAGCCGTCCGCATCACAAAATGATCGGTGGTGGTATCCACAAATTCCTGGTTACTTACAATATTCAGTCCGTGCCGGTAGAGTACTTCTGTTATTCTATACACCAATCCTTTTTCATCCGGACAATCTATATGCAGTACCTGTTTTTCCATTATATCCCAGTAATTAGATAATTTTTTCTTGTTACCTCGCTATGCAGTGAACATGTAATCGTTGTAGTATTATATCAGTTTTATAGTCCTTTAGGTGACCCTTTTTCCCTACAAGCAGGGAAAAGACGCCTTACCAGGATGCATAGGGCATATAAGCGTGGGGCAACCATTTCGGATATGAGATAATGATAAAATTGACCGTAATCAACTGATATTAAAGATTCCAAATACTTAGGTAGGAGGCCAGCCAATAAGTTGATTTCTTAATAACTGCCCCTAAATAATCAAGAATTATTCAATCTCCCTAAATCCCTCTTCTCCAAGAGGGACTTCTAAAATGCGCTCTATTTGATTAAGAGCTATTTCAAAGCTAAAAGAATTCCTCCTTGGAGAAGGAGGACAGGAGGATTGATAGAAATATAATTTTATCACCTGAATTTTTTAATTAAATGGTAATAAGTATAACCTTTTGGCCAGCCTCTAGACGGGTTACCAACCCGTCCTACATTGAATATTATTCCCCGAGACATTATCCGGAATGAATATCCCTCCAAAAGCCCTTATCTTAGACACTATGAATCAACAAAACGACATCACCCAAAAAGAACCCATTACCGCCATTGCCACACCCGTGGGGGAAGGCGGTATTGCTGTTATCCGTGTTTCAGGCAAAAATGCCATTGCCACGGTTAATGAGGCTTTTAAAGGAAACGACCTCACTGCCCAGGATTCCCATACGGTTCACTTCGGAAAAATCCTGGATGGCGAAGGCGAAGTTGTGGATGAAGTACTGGCGACTCTGTTCCACGCTCCCAAATCATATACCGGCGAAGAAACGGTAGAAATATCGTGCCACGGCGGGGTACTGGTGACGCAAGCGGTACTGGAAGCGATGCTTGACCTGGGTATACGCTCGGCCGAACCGGGGGAATTCACGCAGCGCGCATTCCTGAACGGAAAGATGGAATTGAGCCAGGCCGAGGCAGTAGCCGATCTCATCCACGCCAAAAGTAAAAAAGCCCTTGATTCTGCTCATCAACAGCTGGAAGGGCGCCTCGGGGAACACATCAAGCAGTTTCGGCAGCAAATTATCGATGCCACAGCCATGGTAGAGCTGGAGCTCGATTTCGCGGAGGAAGATGTGGAATTTGCCAATAAAGAAGAGCTCAAAGAGCTGCTCGTTGAGCTGGATGAAGAAATTGACAACTTGTTGGCCACCTACGAAACGGGACGGCTGGTCAAGCACGGCGTAAAAACGGTTTTCATTGGCCTGCCCAATGCCGGCAAATCAACCCTGCTGAACACCCTGGTAGGCAAAGACCGCGCTATAGTTACGGAAATTGCCGGCACCACCCGCGATACGATCGACGTGGACTGGAGCTATGACGGGCTCCGGTTTATTCTTACGGATACGGCCGGACTACGAGAAACCGAAGATATTGTAGAAGCAGAGGGCGTCAAACGATCCCAAAAAGCATTTGATGAAGCCGACCTCGCGGTCTATCTCAAGGATTTGTCTCGTGAACTGACGTCCGAAGAGCGCGAAGATATTGCCCGCTTCCAAAAAGCGGCCGGCGAAACGCCTTTCGTGCTTATCGGTACCAAAAACGATATCGCACTGGAGGTAGAGGACGAGCGCATGGATTACGATCTGAAGATATCGGCTCTGGAAGGCGAAAAGATTGAAGAACTCAAGAAACTGATGAAACAGCGCGCCTTGGAAAACAAGGAATATGACTCTTCGAGCCTGCTGGTTACCTCCAGCCGCCACCGCGATGCCCTGCAAAAAGCCCAGGAAAATGTTCGAAGTGCTATTCAGGCCCTGGAGCAGGGAATGACCGGCGACTTCCTCGCCATTGATTTACGGGCTGCCCTCAAAGACCTGGGAACAATCACCGGAGAAATTACGACCGAAGATATCTTGGATTCCATATTCTCACGGTTTTGTATTGGTAAGTAAAGTATCCGCTTTCTTAATCATGCCATTCCATTCGGTCACGAAGCATCTTATCACAACCTTTGACACTGGATAACAGCTGCAGAAGAATTAACTAATCCTGAATTTTATTGCTGATTAGCAAACTGTATCGGGAAAACTATAGTTATATGAGTAAGAAAAAGAATAGAAATTAAACTCACAGATTCTCTTTCCATGAAAATTATTATTGTAGGAGCTACGGGCACCATCGGACAAAAAGTAACGGCCGACCTTGAAGGTGAACACGACATCATTAAAGTGGGAACCCAAAGCGGTGATATACAGGCTGATATTACAAAGCCGGGTTCGGTCAAAAGCCTATTCAAGAAGGTAGGGTCTTTCGATGCTTTGGTAAGTGCAGCCGGCGGCGGACATTTCGGTCCCCTGAAGGAAATGGACAGCGATGATTTCCAGGTTGGTCTGAACAGCAAGCTCGCAGGACAAGCAAATCTCGTTTTAACCGGACAGCATTACATCAACCCCAAAGGATCGTTTACGCTCATATCTGGCATCCTTTCGGATGATCCGGTCTATGCCTCGGCGAATCTTGCCGCGACCAACGGAGCAATTAATAGCTTTGTGGTTGCTGCGGCCCGGGAGCTGGAAAATGATGTGCGCATTAATGCTGTAAGTCCGGGCGTGGTGGAAGACTCTCCCGAGTTTTTTGATGCCTTCCCGGGGCACCGACCTGTGGAAATGGACCGCGTGGTAAGGGCTTTCCGCAAAAGCGTGCTCGGATCTATCTCCGGCGAAGTGATCGAAGTCTGGTAATAAGCTTTCATTACAGCGCAAATAACCCAAGATAGTATAATCATGAAACATCCAACTCTCGAAAATTTCTTTTTAATGGCTCCCGACTCTAATAAAGGAAGTTCATCGCCAACTACAGAAGATACATCGGAACCCGGTTTTCGCATCAATGATCCTATTAGCCTGGGTGGCGTTGCTGCCGGGAACGGCTTCCACGTGAATAGCGATCAACAAATTAACGATACCCTCGAGGCGGCCTGGGAGGCCGGAGTTCGCTATTTTGATACTGCCCCTTTATACGGATATGGCCTCAGTGAGCGCCGCTTTGGAAGGTTTTTGTTCAACAAAGACCGCGATGATTTTATCCTGTCAACCAAAGTGGGACGTCTGCTCCATCCCGATCCCGACTTCAGCGCTGATCCTGATGACATCTGGAAAGGTCAACTTAACTTCGAGACCGCCTTTGACTATACTGCCGAAGGGGTACGCCGATCCATCGAAGACAGTATGCATCGGATGGGACTTTCCAGTATTGATGTCGTTTATATACACGACCTGTCACCGGATATGATGGGTAAAGAATGGACGGAGTACTTTGAAATAGCCCGAGAAGGAGCCATGCCGGAATTAACGCGCATGCGCGAAGAGGGTATTATTAAAGCATGGGGCATCGGTGTCAATACAATCGAACCGATCTTGAAAACCATTGAAACAGCCGATCCGGATATTGTACTTTCGGCCACCCAGTACTCGCTGATGAACCACCAGGATTCACTGGAACGGCTCTTCCCGGCCTGCGAAAAGAATGATGTCTCGGTCGTAGTGGGTGCTGCGGTCAATGCAGGCTTTCTGGCCGGTAAAGATCGTTTTGATTATGGCGGTTCCATCCCGGAGGGACTCCTTAAACGAAGAGAGCGCATCCATGCTATTGCCGATAAATATGATGTGGATCTCCGTACCGCGGCCCTTCAGTTTTCCTTTGCGCCCAAAGCCGTAACTTCTGTTGTGACAGGCGCAAGCAAGCCATACCAGATTGTGGATAACGTAAGCTCTATGGATACAGATATTCCCTCCGGTTTCTGGAAAGAACTTAAGGAGGAACAGCTCATTTCATCATTGGCTCCCGAACCCGGTAATGAATAATCGTATAGTTTGATAAGTTTATGATTGAGTGGTGAAGATGTGGAAGGATATCTTCTTTTTAAATCCCAGTTGGATGAATGCGGGGAATAATTTCTGAAGCATCAAACCCTATTTCTTCTAAAACTGTTTACATATCATGAATTCAGGTAAAGAAACGCTATCTCTGGAATTGAATATTATTTAGCCAATGAATAGAAAATCATTACAAGATATTTCCTACTCCCTGCTGGATCTGGCCGTTATTACGGAGGGACAGTCACCCGCGGATGCCATCCGTAATAGCCGCGACCTGGCTCAGCATGTTGAAGATTGGGGATACACCCGGTTCTGGATGGCCGAGCACCATAACATGGAAAACATTGCCAGTTCTGCAACCTCGGTTTTACTGGGATTTGTAGCGGAAGCCACTAAATCCATACGAGTCGGCTCGGGTGGTGTCATGTTGCCTAACCACTCGCCGCTGGTTATTGCCGAACAGTTTGGTACCCTGGCCTCCCTTTATCCAGACCGTATTGATCTTGGCTTAGGTCGTGCGCCCGGAACCGATCAAACTACAGCTCAGGCAATCCGTCCAGACCGGATGCAGCAGGTTCGCCAGTTCCCTAATAACGTGAAACAGCTCCAAAAGTATTTCTCTGCGGAGAACCGCAATGCCGACGTCCGTGCCATTCCCGGGGAGGGAACTGACGTTCCCCTGTGGATTCTGGGATCGAGTACGGACAGTGCCCACCTGGCAGCAGCACTGGGACTCCCCTACGTATTTGCAAGCCATTTTTCTCCGCAACAACTCCATGCGGCCTTCAGCGTATACCGGGAAGAGTTTCAACCCTCTGAACAACTAAAAGAACCCTATGTTATGCCCTGCATCAATGTAGTAGCAGCCGATACAGATGAACAAGCTGAATGGCTGTCGACCTCTTTAAAACAGATGTTCATGGGAGTCGTAACCGGAGAACACAAACCCATGCCTCCCCCGGTTGACGACATGAATACAGTTTGGAATCTACGTGAAAAGATGGCCGTGGAGCAAATGCTCAAGTATACCTTCATTGGCAGTAAGGAAACGGTTAAAGACGAAGTGACGGAATTTCTAAAAGAAACCGGTGCCGATGAGGTTATGATTGCTACTTATATATACGACCATACCCAGCGGCTCAAATCTCATCGGATTTTTGCGGAGATTATGCAGGAACAAGAATTAGAAACATCTTAACATTACAAGACATGAATAATTAAATCTCTATTCCAATGAAACGGTTACTAATTCTAACGGCCCTCTTACTTTTGGGCTTTTCTTCACTTTATGCTCAAGACAAACAACCCGAACTGGGTATCAACCTGGAAGGATATGAATATCCCTATCCCGTTGAGTACTTTACCTTTGATTCCCAACAGCAGCCATTGAAGATGGCCTTCATGTATGAAGAGGCTAAAAACTCCAATGCCCGGACGGTCCTGTTGTTTCACGGGAAAAACTTTAACGAGGCTTACTTCGGTCAAACGATAGAGGCTTTGCTGGCGGAGGGCTTTAACGTGCTGGCTCCCGATCAAATTGGCTTTGGTAAATCTACCAAGCCCGACTACTATCACTACACCTTTCAGCAGCTGGCCCAAAATACCAAAGCCTTGGCAGATTCGCTGAACATCAGCCAAACAATCGTTTTAGGACACTCTATGGGTGGTATGTTGGCCACACGTTTTTCGCTGATGTATCCTCAAACGGTAGAAACCCTGGTATTGGAAAACCCTATTGGCCTTGAAGACTGGAAGAAAAAGGTCCCCTATCAGGGCGTTGATCATTGGTACCAGCAGGAGCTGGAGAAAACCTATGAAGGCGTCAAACAGTACATGGCGGAGAGCTACTACGACAACAACTGGAAATCTGAATATGAGGAATGGCTTTATCTCCGAACGGGCTTTATTGGCACCACCGACTATGAACGTTACGCCTGGAACCAGGCCCTGACGACGGATATGGTTTTTACTCAACCCGTCCTATATGAATTTTCTGAACTGGAAGTTCCCACCGTGCTCATTATCGGTCAGCGGGACCGTACGGCTATTGGTACCGGCCTGGTTTCCGATTCGGTGGCCGCAACGATGGGTCAATATCCTGAGCTGGGCAAGCGCACGGCCAAACGAATTCCCAACGCTACGCTCATAGAGCTTGATGACATCGGCCATCTGCCACATATGGAAGACTTTAACCGTTTTATTGAAGCCTTGCTTTCGAATATCCAATAAATAAAATAGGCCCGGTTCCAATGAACCGAGCCTATAATTCCTTTAAAACAAAGGATTCTTAATTATCTCCATCTGAACCTGAGCCACTGCCACCATCATTTCCACCTTGATTTTGTGGCAATTCCGTAGGCACAGCAGGTGTGCTCTGGGATTCATTATTCATATTGTTTGGCTGTACCGGCTGCTCCACTCCACGTTCCTGAACAGCACTTTCTGTTACATCTCCCCGGTCAATTGCAAAGTTGGCAAGAACACTGAGTACAAGCAAAGCGCCTCCTAAAACCGAAGTTGCCTTAGACAAGAGATCAGCTGTACGGCGCGCACCTAAGCCAGCACCGCCCTGCATTCCTCCTGCCAGTCCTCCGGAAAGACCTTGTCCCTGTCCCGGTTGCAGCAGAACAACAATGGTTAAAAGTACACAAACAACAATAATCAGAAATAGAATAATATTATAAAGCATGGTAATTGATATCTCGGTATGAATTTCAGACTCGTTAAGATATCCAAAATTCCTTTTTTTTACAATGTATTAGTTGTAAGTAAACTTACTTTTGTATATTGCCAACTTAATTGACCACCTTTTATTTCATTAATCTGATAGTTTGTGCAAGATTACTCAAATCAAATTCAGGAATTTGTCCAAAATTCTCCTGCCTTAAGCTATAAAATATTTCTTACGGTAGCCGTCATTTTCGTTATTTGGGCGCTTCGCCTGATGGCCATTCGTATCGTTAACAGACAGCTTCCCGAGGCGGAAGATCAGTACAGATGGCGTAAGAACCTAACTTATATCTCTGTTTTCCTGGGTTTTCTTATTGTGGGACGTATATGGTTTGAGGGACTCCAGTCAATAGCTACATTCCTGGGATTGCTCTCGGCCGGACTTGCAATAGCTCTGAGAGATCCGGTATCCGATTTAGCCGGTTGGCTCTTTATATTGTGGCGCAAACCCTTTGAAGTTGGTGATCGTATTCAGCTGGGCGACGTTAAGGGAGATGTTATTGATACCCGTATCTTTAAATTTACGGTTCTTGAGATTGGAAACTGGGTGCGAAGCGATCAAAGTACGGGCCGTGTTGTGCACGTTCCTAATCATGAAGTATTCAATGAGCCACTGGCGAATTATACCAGCGACTTTGAGTTTATATGGAATGAGATGCAAGTGCTTGTCACTTTTGAAAGTGATTGGTCTAAAGCGAAAAAACTACTGCAGGATATTGCCGACAAGCACTTGAATCAGTTTGCGGATGAGGCCCAAAGGCAGGTACAAAGAGCCCAAAAAGCCTATCTTATCCATTATAAACACTTAACCCCCATTGTTTATACGGATGTACAGGACAGCGGTATCTGCCTTACAATACGCCATTTAACCAATCCCAGAAGACGACGTAGTACAAGTGAAGCACTTTGGGAAGATATCCTCAATACATTCGATCAGCATGATGACATTGACTTAGCTTACCCCACTATGCGTATTTATAAAGAACCGAATACCAATAAGAATCAGGAATAATATATCAAATCTATCCCCTTCCTTTTTATTTGGGTATGGGTTGTATGAGTTCAGGGTTATTATTATCCGTATCATTTACCTCTTCAGAAACACGATTGACCGCCATTTTACTCATCGGATAAGGTTTTATCAGGCGATTAAGCTTCTGTTCATCTAATTGATCTTCACCCAGCCATGCCGTGTACTGTTCTGTATCCAATATCACCGGCATTTTATCACCAACCGGCTGTATAAGTGCATTAGCCTCTGTAGTAAGAACAGCACAGGAATACACGTCCCGCCCCGTTGACGACTTCCAAATAGAATAGATGCCAGCCATGGCCATCAATTCATTGGAGAGCAGGCGAATAAAGAAAGGGGTACTCTTCTTTTCTGTCGTTTTCCATTTATAAAATCCGTGCGCAGGTATCAGGCAACGCCGTTTACTAAGGCATTCCGTAAGCCATTCGTTCTCTTCAATAGCATCCAGGGTAGTTTCATAGTTTTCATTTCCCGCCCGTTCTTCCTCCGCATCCGGTGGAATCAGTCCCCATCGGAACTGATAGATCTTACGCTCCTCCTCCTGATACACAACCGTAATACGTGATCCAGGAGTTATATTAAAATGGGATTCAAAAAAGTCGGACCGCTCTGTCCGAACGTTAAACTGTTGTTCTATATCCTCTTGAGTGCCTTTAAATACAAATCGGTCGCTCATAAAAACGTTTATTTAGACTTTTCTCCTTTTAGTGTAACTTTCACTTCTTTTATACTAAGGTAACCGTCATAGAACCACTAATGTTTCTTAATTTATGAACTTTTTTTTTAATGAAAGGGAAAAACGCCTTCGCGCCGGATGGCGACTTATAATCCAGCTTGTCCTTTTATTTTTTATGGCCGGCTTCCTCACTCTGGGTTTCCAGTCCATTTGGCAAAGTTCCCTATCTATTGCTTCAGCCATTCCTCAATCCATAGGATTCATTTGCAGCGTCTGGATTGCCGCCCGATTACTGGATAAACGTCCCCTTAAACATTACGGATTATCATTTAATTCACAATGGATCAAAGACTTTAATGCTGGTATAATCATTGCCGCTACAGCAATAGGGGTAATTTTTTTCGCTGAATGGTTTATGGGATGGCTTTCCATTTCCGGCTACGGCTGGGAAAACAAAACAACGCCCTATTTCATTGCGGCCCTGTTAAGCTCATTGACTGCAATGCTACTGGTTGGTTTTTATGAAGAACTGTTTTCCCGTGGCTATCAACTTTTAAACCTGACTGAAGGTCTTCAATTTCCCAATATTAGTCAGCATATAGCTGTTGCCGGAGCTGTAATCATTACTTCCGTCTTATTTGGACTACTTCATACATACAATCCAAACGCTTCCGCTGTTTCTACCTTTAATATTATACTGGCAGGGGTAGTTCTTGCCGTTCCCTTTGTATTAACGGGAAAGCTGGGTTTATCTGCAGGTCTTCATTTCAGCTGGAACTTTACCCAAGGCTCCGTATTTGGTTTTCCGGTGAGCGGCTCGTACCTAGATACTTCCCTTTTACTGATTGATCAAAAAGGGATGGACATTTGGACCGGTGGAGCTTTTGGTCCGGAAGCAGGATTAATGGGAATCGCCGGAATGGCAATAATGTTAGGGGGTTCATACGTTTATATATTGAAATCGGGATATAAAAATGGTATTTCCAGCCTATTTTTAAAGAAAAATACGCCAACCATAAATTCAGATGAGCAAGCCCGATAAGTTTTGTATATTCCATCAACTGATTGAGTGTTACTTGATTTTGAAGTAATACATTTTGCAAAAGAACACTAATTAAAGGAAAGGTTAGAAAGTTGAAGTTTGAAGATATTAAGTTAAGCCCCAATATCATGAGCGGGCTTCAGGATGTTAACTACACTGAACTTACCGAACTCCAGGAAAAAGCACTTCCCAAGATACTAGAAGGTAGTGATGCACTGATTAAAGCTGCACCCGGGAAAAGCAAAAATGCTACTTTTGTTATCCCAGCCTTAGCTAAAATTGATGGCAAGGAGGAAGTCGAGGGTACAACCACCCTTATCTTAACACCCAATTCTGATGAAGCTCAACAAATCGATGAGCTCGTCTGGGCAGCAGGCTATCATGCACAAGTTGAGTGCGCTTCTATTGATCTTGACGGTAGTGAAGAGGAGCAAAAAGCTTCTTTAAATGACGCTCCCCAAGTTATTGTAGCGAATCCCGGACCTCTGCTCAGCGTAATGCAAGACCTGCGTTTCATTTTTCGACACATAGATTACCTGGTTATTGATGAGTTGGATAAGCTAGCTTCGCTCAATTTAATACCAAAAGTTAAGAATATTTTAAAGAGAGTTTTGTCTGAACATCAAACGCTCATTTTTACCTCTGAACTAACCGATGAGGTGGAAGCATTTGCCAAAGATAACCTGGAGGATGGCATTGCCATAGGTTTTGATGAAAATGGAGTCCCTCCGATGCTTGACAAGCCCCCGACCGTTCCCCAGGATATCTCCCAGGGATATATTTATGTACCCAATCGGATGAAAATAACTACTCTGATGGCTCATATTGAAGAATCTCCCAATGAGCGGGCGATTATATTTACTGCATCGAAACGAGGTACCGACCGACTGTACAAAGTACTTCGCAAAAATAATTTCAAATCTACGAGTTTGCACGATAAGCTTTCTGACGAAAAGCGGGCTCAACGCTTCGCTAACTTTACCAACGGGGATGTTCAGTTTCTTCTGGTCGGTGATTTATCGGCTACAACCATGGATATTGACAATGTAAAACAAGTAATTAATTACGATGTTCCGGAAGACCCTGATGAATATCGATACCGTGCTAACCTAGTCAGCCGTGGCAAAGCTTCACGTATTGTTTCCCTGGTATCAAAGCAAGACAGAAATGATATTAATAAACTCGAAAGCGAGCTTGGCCAGTCTCCCAAAGAATTAGATCTTCCCGAAAAGGTTCAGCAAAAACTCGAAGAACGCCGTAAGAAGAAAAAGGAATCTAATAATCGGCGTAACGGCAATAAACAGAAGAAACAGCAACAGAAAAAGAAGAAAAAAGAGATGGAACTTCCCCGTCCCAGCTATGAAAAATTGAGTGGTGGCAAAACGGGTGGGGACAAGAAAAAGGACAAAAAGTCTGGTGTCATTGATATGCTTAAAAACCTTTTTTCCTGATTAAACTATCTATGTATAGTGCTCCATCTGAGAGCAATTTTATCAAACAAAAAAGCCCCGATTTGGGGCTTTTTTATTTGTATAAGTAAAAGGAATAAGAGGTATTATATTTATGCTGTCATTCTTTTCTTTTCCTCAGCTTTTACCTCTTTCAAAGCCACATCTTTAATAGCTTCAAATCCCTTTAAAGTTTTCTTAATATGTTCTTCTGTATGTGCGGCTGTTGGTATCAAACGTATAAGCACTGTTCCCTTTGGAACAACCGGATACGTTACTCCACTTACAAAGATGCCGTGCTCTTCGCGCAGTTTTCGCATTATAAGCTGACATAAATCTGTACTTCCCTTTGTGAGTACGGGCGTTACCGGGCATTCTGCCGGCAATACATTATAACCGATTTCCCGGAGTCCTTCACGCAGCATATTTGTATTCTCCCACAACTTTTCTCTCCACTGGGGGTTCTTTCTGATCATTTCCAGACGTTTACGCGCCGATTTTACAATTGGCATCGGTACGGACTTGGCAAAAATCTGGCTGCGAACATTCGCTTTCAGAAATTCAACGGCTCGTTTTTCAGTTGCAACAAAAGCTCCAATTAATGCAAAAGCTTTGGCAAAGGTCCCAAAATAAAGGTCAATACCATCATGGCACCCAAGATGGGTGCCCGTTCCGGAACCGTCTTCACCCATGGTTCCTACTCCATGGGCATCATCCACAAGCAGGCGGAAAGGATATTTTTCCTTGAGGGCGATCATCTCTTCCAGAATACCCAGATCGCCCGTCATTCCAAAAGCTCCTTCTGTTACCACTAATACCGAAGAATTCGGCTTCGCATTTCTATGGGCACGCTCGAGCTGCTTTTCAAAGCTTTCTATATCGTTGTGCTTGAATACAAACTTTTCGGCCATCGCCAATTGTTTTCCATCTACAATACATGCATGGCTCAGCTCATCGTAAATCAAAAAATCATTTCTATCGACTAAAGCATGAATAACGCTCATAATGCCCTGATACCCATAGTTCAACAACAAAGAATCAGGCTTATGAACAAAGTCAGCCAGTTCTTCCTCGAGCTTTTCGTGCTCGGTAGAGTTGCCAGTCATTAAACGGGCTCCCATAGGACTACTCAGACTATAGTCCTGTGCAATATTCTTGTCATAGTCCTTTACTTCTTCGTTACTGCCAATTCCTAAATAATCATTAATACTCCAAACGATTACATCATCGCCATTAAACTTCATTGTAGGACCCAAGGGACCTTCTAATTTGGGAAATGTATAATAACCATATCCTTCTGAGGTGAACTCACCCAATGGTCCGGGCCTTCCCTCAAGCTTGTCAAATAAATCCATAAAGAACTAACCTGTTACTTATTTTGTAAAAAATTTATCTAAATATGACAGGTCTTTACCCCCGCCAAAACATCTCAAAAAGGTAACGAAAAATGCCCTATTCTCAAAAATAGGGATATTTAAAGTTTCTTCTTTTAATTAATTGTTTTCTTTCTGCAGCGAATAAAATATTGGTTTTTAAGTGTAAAGAGATCCCATTTTAGCCGACCAGATTTTAACCAAAGAAGTCCATCCTATACTGCTTTCTATGCCCTATTAACAATATTATAATTGTTTTGAAATATCCAATACAGTTTTTTCAAAAAATCGATGTCTTCTTTTTGGGTACGATGATTAATAAAACAAACCCTTAGTGCCGTTTTACCCGTATTTTAGTTCCCGTGAGAAAGATCCGTCCGTCGGTCTCAATTTTATTTATGAGTCGATCATTCAACTTATTCAGCTTTTCATGATCCGCATTATCGGGATTATATCTGAAACAAACAATCGACAGCGGTGCCGACAATTCCAGCTTGCTACTTTTTTGAACCAATTCAACCAAATATTGGGCTTTCCCGATATCTGATTAAATTTCATTCCGAATCTGACGCGCACCTGCTTCCCCAATTGATCAGTATCCATAAGCATCTGGTCATCTAATGGAATTTTACGCAAGCATTTCTTCCCTAAACCCAGCATATCCATAGCTTTATCAAAGCTGGAATGCCCCTCTTGGGGTACATAAACCGTCATAGGATTCAATCCATACAACCCTTCATCTGAGGCATCTGTAGTTGCCATAATATTTCGGGCTACTGCCAAATTCGCAACTGAACTGCCACTTGGTTGCCACCGCCGGTAATGTATCCATAAAAACGGGGACCAATATTGTTGGTTATTGTGCTGAATACTTTCTCTCCCACCTCATTTAAAGGATCTTCTAACAACTTTTGGACCTGGTCTGTGATTTGTCCGCGAAAATCTTCCCATCTCTATGTTCTTTATAAAAATCAGAAACTAACTTACCAGCTTGTTGAATCCACTGCTGAAATTGCTGTGAGGAAACGTCGAGACTCATTGTTTGCTTTTTTACTGCTGTGTTTTATTGAAAAACTTAAATTCGAAATTTCAAATAGCTTCCCAAAAAACTTTGAAAAGCGTATCTCCCTCTCCAATTATAAATACCAATAATCTATTCTAGGAATCGTATTTTCGTATCAATAAAATTCACTTGTCATTTTCTTCCTTATTCATGTTCAATTGTCATAGGGAATATATCTAAGCAGAAAAACTTTTTTTCTAATCATAAATAAACTTTCTGGAATATTTTGTAGATTGAAATATTAAACTGGGAGAAACACTTAATGGAGAGTAACTATGAAATATCTAATTGTACTTTTATGTGGCGTTTTGATGTCTTTAACCTTCAGTATTGATGCTGAAGCCCAACTTTTGAACAGGCTTAAGAAAAAGGCACAACAAGCCGCCGAAGACAAGGCAGAGCAGAAAATTACTGAGAGGGTTGAAAGAGCTTCCGAAGAAATGGTAGAGCGTTCCTGGAATTCCGTCTTTGGGGAAATGTCACAAGACAGCACCTCCGGTCTACGGCTTCCCTTTACAATGAACAGCAACGTAACCACCGAGGATGAGTACCACTTTGATACCATTACGACAATGGAGATCAAAACCACCGGGAAAAACGGCGAGTCCGATCCGTCCGTTATCATGGATATGCATTTTAACGAAAATGAAATGTATACCGGCACCAAATTTAAAAGTGAAGAAATGAGTAAGGAAGATGGGGACCTTTTTATCATTTATGACTTTAAAAACTCTGCCATGCTCATGTTAATGAGCAACAATAAAGACCAATTTTCTTTTGCCTACGACTGGAAAGAAGCTTTGGAGCACACTGAACAAGACATAGATGAGCAAGAGGAGACGGATTGGGATGAAGTTGATGAGTGGCAGGGATACACTAAAATCGGGACTAAAACCATTCTTGGCTACAACTGTGACGGCTATCGCTCTGAGACGGAGAACGAAAATATCGAAGTATGGGTTAGCCGTGATGCAGATTTCGGTATGAACAATCTATTTAGTGCCAATGCCAACGCTAAGCAGCTAAAAGGTAAAATCCCGGAAAATTATCCACATGGGATGCTCATGGAAATGAATACCAAAGACCTCAAAAGTGGTGATATAACTACGATGAAGGTTACGGATATCAAGAAAGATACCCGGGTGAATTATGTAATGTCCGATTACCCAACTATGAGTTTGGGTTCTATGGGCGAACAAAACTAATAAGTTAACCATTCCTCCCCTTATGAAGGAATCGCTGCCGGTAGTATCTCGGAGAGTGATTCCTTCATAATTTCCTGCATTGAACCTGTTATACTGCTTCTATAAGTCTTCCATCTGCAATTTACAAGACCCTGTTGTAGGTAACCTCCCAACTGAACGCACCATTTAAGTAAGCTGTTTTAACACTTCTTCTGTATATATTTAGACCTAATTTTCTTTCATAAAATTCGTACCTTTACCCGTTTATCAAAACGTAAAGCCATATTGAATGTCTCAGACTGAAACAACTTCCAAGAAGCAACAGCAAGATCATTCTAACGAAGACCGCCCCATCATTGTTAAGGGAGCACGCGTACACAACCTGAAGGATATTGACGTTGAGATTCCCCGGAATAAAATGACCGTTATCACCGGTGTTTCCGGATCGGGGAAGTCAAGTTTGGCATTCGATACCATTTATGCCGAGGGACAGCGTCGCTATGTGGAGAGTCTCTCCAGTTATGCCCGCCAGTTTCTGGAACGCATGGATAAACCCGATGTGGATTTTATGCAGGGCATTTCTCCTGCTATGGCGATACAACAGAAAACCACCTCCTCAAATCCCCGTTCAACAGTTGGTACCACTACCGAAATTTACGATTATATGCGCCTGCTGTATGCACGCATTGGTCATACTATTTCTCCCAAGTCCGGGAAGAAAGTCAAAAAAGACAGTACCAAAACCGCTATCCAAGAGCTGCTGGAACAATTTGATGAAGGAACTAAATTCTATGTGTTATTTTCTATTCCCAAACATGAAGAAAAGGGGCTGGAAGATGAACTAACGGTATTAAAGGAAAAAGGATATCCCCGACTACTCCATATCAATAAAGAAAATATTCTCGATCTTACGACGGATGAGATTGATACCGGCGAAATTGAGCCCAAGAACTACCGGGTCTTGGTTGACCGACTGGCCCTGAAAAGTGATGACGATACTCGCAGTCGCATTGCTGGCTCTCTTGAAACGGCTTTTCGTGAAGGAAACGGACGTTGTTCAGTTAAAATACGAGATGGTAAAGAGTTAAAGTATAGCGAGCGATTCGAAATGGACGGGATGGAGTTTCACGAACCGACGCCCCAAATGTTTTCGTTCAATAATCCCTTTGGGGCATGTGACACTTGCGAAGGCTTTGGCAAGGTTTCGGGTATTGATGAGGACCTGGTCATTCCAGAACCCGATAAGACTATTCGTGATGGGGCCATTGCTCCTTTCACAGGAGAAAAATTCAGCCGCCATCTTCGCGATCTTATTAAAGTAGCCGCGCGCCACAGTTTACCTATTGATACTCCCTACCAAGACTTGTCAAAAGAGGTTAAAAATATACTTTGGGAAGGTAAAGATGAATATGTCGGTATCCGTCCATTTTTCGAAGATGTAAAAAGCCAGTCATACAAAGTTCATATGCGGGTATTTTATTCCCGTTACCGGGGATACAGCCGCTGTCCTGATTGTGAGGGCTACCGCGTGCGAAAGGACGCCCTCCATGTAAAAGTCAATGACAAACATATCGGTCAGGTAGCCGAAATGACGATTGGACATGCCCGGGAGTTCTTTGAAAACCTAGAGCTTACCGACTTCGAAAAAGAGGTAGCCGATCAAATTTTATTTGAAATTAGAAAGCGCCTAAAATATTTGGATGAAGTAGGTCTTAGCTATCTAACCCTTAACCGTTTGGCCAAAACTCTGAGCGGAGGCGAATCCCAGCGCATTAGTCTGGCTAATTCACTGGGTAGCTCGCTTATAGGCAGCCTTTATGTACTGGATGAACCAACGATTGGACTTCATCCCCGGGATAACGACCGACTCATTAATATTTTGAAGTCACTTCGTGATATCGGAAATACCGTATTAGTAGTTGAACATGACCCTGAAATGATTAAATCGGCTGATAATATCATCGATATTGGTCCTTTTGCCGGTGTACATGGCGGAGAGGTCGTATTTGAGGGGGATTTTGAGGATTTATTAGATTCCCCTACTCTTACTGGAAAATACTTAAGCGAACGAAAAAAGATACCTGTTCCCGAAAAACGACGTGAAGGAAGCGGCAACTCTATTGTGTTAGAAGGAGCATCTGAAAATAATCTTAAAATGCTGGATGTGGAATTTCCACTTGGAAAATTTATTTGTGTAACCGGTGTCTCTGGGTCAGGCAAATCCACTCTGGTTCACGATACCCTTTACGCTGCAATTCAAAAACAACTGGGAAGCTATAAAGAAAAGATTGGCCGGCATCGAAAAGTAACAGGAGTCAATCATATCGATTCGGTAGAGATGGTAGACCAATCCCCTATCGGCCGATCATCGCGATCCAATCCGGCCACCTATACAAAGGCTTTTGACGGTATCCGCGATTTATTCTCTAACACGCGGCAGTCAAAAATTATGGGCTACGAACCCGGACATTTTTCTTTTAATGTGCCCGGCGGACGCTGTGAAACCTGTCAGGGCGAGGGTATCCAAAAAATAGAAATGCAATTTATGGCCGATATTGAACTGACCTGTGAAGAGTGCGGCGGCAAGCGATACCGAAAAGATGTGCTACAGGTTAAGTACCGGGGAAAAAACATCCACGACGTACTGGAAATGTCTGTTTCAGAAGCTATTGAGTTTTTTGTGGATGAGGAACGTATTACTACAAGGCTACAGCCACTTGAAGATGTCGGACTCGGATATCTTAAATTAGGTCAAAGTGCTCCCACCCTTTCCGGTGGAGAGGCACAACGTGTAAAACTGGCCAAGTTCCTGAGCAAGCCGGCTGGGGATCATACGCTCTATTTTTTCGATGAGCCGACCACAGGTCTTCACTTTGAAGATATTGCAAAGCTGCTTGATTCTTTCAAGGAATTAGTGAATAACGGACATACCGTCATCATCATCGAACACAACCTTGATGTAATCAAGAGTGCCGATTATATCATTGATATTGGTCCAGAGGGAGGATTCGCCGGCGGAAAGATTGTAGGTACGGGCACTCCCGAGGAAATTACGAAATTAGAAGATAGTTATACGGGTCGATATTTGAAGGAGGTATTATAGTTAAAAGACCATCCACCCAAGGAGGGTACCTCTTATTTAGGGATACCTTCGTTAACAGTCAGACCTATCCTGCTATCTCAAATATCAATATTCATCCCGATTAAATGGGAATGACATATTAGGAGGTTTTGTAAAACCTCCTAATATGTCATTCTGAACTTGTTTCAAAGTCTAATTTCCGGGTTTCAGTCATTTAAACAAATGATCCTGAACTAAATTCAGGATGGCACCTTAGTTTTTGCAAAGTCTCCCATTAAATATAAAAAGCCTCACTCCCATTAATTCATGAAGTGAGGCCTTTATGGGTACAAGATTTTATCTCAGACTGAGTGTACCAAATCTTACAGACATAGAAATAACAAGAAAAGAATTATTCTGAAGCTCTTGTTAAGATAAGCTCCTGCGGACCTGAAGGTCCGGGACCGCCCTGTCCTTCGAAGGTAAACTCCATAACAATCTTGTCATCATCTTCAAGTACACATTCATGGGATATTGTGGCACCATTGAACTGAGTATCAAAGGAAAACTCATTACCATCTACCTGCCCATTCAAAATTTCGATCTCTCCCATGCCTCCTTCTACCGTACCGGTTAGCGTATCTTCATCTACATTAAAGTTATATGTAATCTCTACCGGTCCATTCGGACTGTCCATCTTCCCAATCCAGGTCCCGTCAATACCAGAATTAACACTTGTAAAAGCAGCAATAATTAAAAATGCTGCGAACATCCCAACTAACTTTTTCATAGCTATCGTGATTTAATTAATAAGAAAAAACAATGATTATACGGTGAATACTATACATTGTTACAATACGTATAACTTTCTACAAAAAACTATACTAAAAGATTGTATTTGCCCTTATATATTTTTGAAGTTCTTTAATTGAGCATGGAGTTTTCGTTATATTTTAAGCTATATTACTTCTATATATAATATATCCTATGAAACTTCTTTATGGGATAGCAGTATGAATGAGATGATGAATCTTAATTAACCTATTTTGTCATGAAGAAATTATTACTATCTGTTTTTTTATTATCCGGATTGGTTTTAATGACCACTCCAGCAGCTCACGCTCAATTTTCGATCAAGGGTGGAGTTAATTTAGCCAACTTTAATGATACCGACGCCTCGTTTGATTCCCGTACGGGCTTAATGGCAGGCGCAACCTATAGTTTTGGTATCCCGATGAGCCCTATCTCAATAGAACCTGGTGTGTTTTATGCCCAAAAAGGTGCTAAAATATCAGAAGGCTCTGTTGAAACAACTACTAAATTAGATTACATTGAAATTCCTGTCATAGCCAAATTTGACTTTATTCTGGACAACCCTATGTTGACGCCTCACGTCTATTTTGGACCCTATGCCGGTTTTAACATTAATGCCGAACAAGAAATTTCCGGAGGCGATAGTGCTGGCACATTTGATATTGAGGATGAAGTCAAAGGAACTGACTTTGGTGTTGTGGTAGGCGCCGGAGCAGATATTACGAAGTTTAATGTTGGCATCCGATATTCAGCAGGCCTTACCAATACATTTGAAGATGGCGATGGGAAAAATGGGGTCCTCTCCCTTGTGGCTGGTGTTAATTTCTAATATCCCGTTTTCTTCACTTATTTTTATAGCTCCACTTTAATCGGTGGAGCTATTTTTATTCTATATTTTGGGCTCACCATTCATTTTAATAGATTATCTTTCCATGAAAACATTCAAAACCAGACTTATGATGAAAACCCAACTTATGCACCTCGTGCCCCGCTCTCTCTTCTTATTTTTCTTTATTGCCTTCTTCGCTATTGACCTATCTGCACAATCACAATCCGACCAACAGGTACTTATATTTAGCAAGACAGAGGGGTTCCGCCACAGTTCTATAGAAACCGGAACAAAAGCACTCCAACAACTAGCCAGCAACGAAGGTATCAACACCCGCCATACTGAAGATTCCCGGTACTTTCATCCGGATAGTCTCAGTTCTTACAATGCTGTTATCTTCCTAAATACTACCGGAAATGTTCTAAACGATAGCCAGGAAGAAGCTTTTGAACAGTATATCCAGAATGGCGGAGGATTTTTAGGCATCCATTCAGCGGCAGATACCGAATATGAATGGTCGTGGTACGGTGATTTAGTCGGCGCCTATTTTGTTAGTCATCCTCATATACAGAAGGCCACCATCGACGTAGTGGACCAATCGCATCGGGCCACTTCTTTTCTTCCTAAAGAATGGAAAAGAACCGACGAGTGGTACAACTATAAAAGTATCAGCAAAGAAATTAATGTATTAATGGAACTGGATGAGTCCAGTTACGAAGGGGGAGAGAATGGCGACTTTCATCCTATTGCCTGGTATCATGAGTTTGATGGAGGGCGCGCTTTTTATACCGGAGGCGGCCACACCGAAGAAAGTTATTCGGAAGACCTTTTCATGGATCACCTACGGGAAGCGCTATATTATGTGATTGGAGATAAGGAATAAAGGGCAGAAAAATTTTTAATTTGACTGTTCAATGGGTACAATCTGGCCGGTGGGAGTAATCTTCTCACCAGGTCCGGGTTCTTCTTGGGGAAATTTATCGATAGACACATCCGGATCCCGATCATGCGGCACATAATGATCATGAGAACCATGAGATACCGCTGTATAGGGCTTTTCATTAAAATAGCCAAGAGCATCAGCCAACGCAAAACTTGCCAAGACCAATACTACTCCGACAAAAATATACTTAAGTCTATTTTTAGAGCTCATAATTTTTGAATTAGTCTCTCATTGTTTCAACACTTCTTAAAGATACGATTGTTCAGCTGAGAACCGAAATACTTCTATCAAATTTCATTCAAATAAAAAAGTCCGCCGATTCCTTTAAAAACCGACGGACTTTCTACTTAATCAATCACTAAGACCTGTTATAAAGCAGGCCTTAACGCCCAAGTTCAATAAATAACTTGCCTCTCTTAATTCCTCATTTGATTTTATTCAAACACCAGAAATTGTAATACGCGCTCTTGTGGTCTCCAGTTAGGAGTATGCTCCGACTCAACCGTATGGTATGAGCTATAAAACACACTTCCATCTCCCGCCTGGAACGAGACGGTTAACGGACGAACTCCTGAACCTCCGCTCCATGCAACGTCTCCTTCTACCCATTGCGTTACATCCGAAGAAGCTCCACTATGCGCCCCTTCTATAACAGCCCAACCACCTAAGAAGTCAGTAATATGGACCGTATCGTCATCATTAAGGCAGCTTTCTCCGTCAAAGCAAGTAACATTTTCTAACCACGTTTCCATATTGGTTTGCAAAAGAGCGCCATCGGTTTCTATGCCAGAATTGCCAACCTGGGCATTATTCCATTCTTCCGGCTCATTAGCGGACTTGCTATCATCTCCATGGTAATCGACATAAGAAGGGAAAACCTGCTCGATATAATCATACGCCCAATCCGTTGTATATAAAATACCTCCGGATTCCACATAATCTTTTAGAGCAGTCCGGTCTTCTTCACTTAATGTGGTTGCACTTCCCGAAGACTTACCATGAACATGATTGTGGGTATGCGGGGTGGCTTTTTGATTAAGGGGCGATTCGTTTGCCCCGCAATTGATAAAAATAATATCATAATTGAACAGATCTTTTTCTCCATCACCATCTTCATCCGTAAATAAACCGGATGTATTTCCGAAGATATCGAACTGTTCGGTTCCGGGTACGAGCCGGCCAAAGTTATAATCATTTTCATCGGTTCCAACCTCTCCAAAACCAACCTTTGCTAAAATGTCCTGCATTCGATCATACGATCCTTCGACTACAGCTATTTCGCCGTCAAAACTCTCGCTGGCACTAGGCATATTTATTTCACCAAGCTCTCCTCCCTCAGCATTTACATCAACCGTCTGCTCAAAAGAGAAAATTCCTTTAAAAATTTTCAGCAGCACATTGCCACTTGTAACCGGAACGTCAAACGTAAAGGAACCATCGGCTTCCGTACAGGTATAAACCGAATAGCTTTCCGTGGGCTCTTTACAATCCTGTGCATTTGTGGTTGAAGAGGCAATGCCTTTTGCCTTTGCAACAATTTTATTTGCCCCTTCTCCGGGAATAAAAACCGTTGCTCCCGAAAGCGGGGTTTCCCCGTCCGGAGCTGTGATAGTTCCTTTTACTTCCGTTGTTTCCGTCTCTCCTGGTCCTGATGAGTTATCTCCGCACGCCTGAAGAGATAACAACAATGCCGCCATAAGTATAGTTATGTAGATATTAGTTTTCATGATATATTTATATTGTGATTTAATTCTCGATGATAAATTAGGTTTCCTTATTGTATACGAAGTGTGAAATAAAAACAGCTCAAAAAAGTGAATATGAGATTATAAAAATTTCCCTATCACATATATGGGCTTATCATCTGTGGAGCTATGAACAGGGATAACAAGAACTGGATAACAATTAATACGAGAGCTGAAATCAAAACATACGTTAGTCGCTTATCATCCGGTGTTTCCATCATTTCTGAGATCCCAATCCAAAAAAGATAGATACTATAGAGACCAAACAGGCCTACCCAGCTCAACAATAAGGAAAGATTGGCGATAATTGCCGCTAAAAGCGAAGGAGTAGATGCATAAACAACCAGTTTAAAGGCATTATTCAGGTTTTTAGCTGAATTGAACTTTTCAGAGAGCTCATTAACCACATAAGAAGCAATTACAATCGAAACGATAGGCATTATCAACTGATAAATTGCCCACCACACGGACCATGTGCCTATCAATCCTGTGATTACAGATAAGGCTACTAATGGCAGAGCATAAAACAGAATGAGGTCCCACTTAGAACGTTGCTCGTCCTTTATTTGCTTCCACTCCCTTTTAGGCTCTAAAATAATTCCTTTTGCCCGATCAATGATATATTGAAAGTCCATGATCTAACCTTCTTTAGTTACTTGTTGAATTTTCACCTCTTTAAATGCTTACTCTCACTCCAAGACCGAGGATTAATTGAGAAACATCATCCCGACCGATAATATATTTTGCTTCGCCATACGTTCGCCCAAAACCCATATCGAGTTCTGCGCCAGCCCCTGCATTGATACCTAAATTTGTATCGGACTCTGTAAAAGAAGCAGCCCCGTCCGGATCATATTTAAAGCGATGATGCATAATATTTAATCCCGTCAATCCATACAGGCTAAAAATCTCTTCGTCCACCGCCATCAGATGACCATTGATATTTCCTTCAATCTGATCAAACCTGCTTTGGGCATTCTTTTCAGGAACAGAATAGCCTACATCTGCTCCAACTCTAATTGGTAAATCTGGTAAGCTGTAATACAAACTTACATTAAAATTCACATTTTCAGATTTGCTCCCATAACCCACTCCACCGCCGGCTCTTATTTCCTGAGCTTCTACAGTAACAGTCCATATAAATGCACTGCAAAGAAGTACGGTTAATAAACAACTTAGTTTTTTCATAATCCCATCTTTTTTATTGGTATTGTTCTGCGTCTCACTATTTTAATACGAAAGGCAAGACTAATTTGGGTCAAAAATTTTTCCTGTTCAGACTATCTATTTATTATTCTGTGATGATTATTTTATCATAGCTTATATTTCCGTTTTTTATATCATCCAGTAACTATGAGCATAATTTATAATTAACTCTCCATCTTATGACAACCGAAGAGATTAACAAAGGAAGCCGATTAATAGAAAATCTGATGGGTAGCACCATTAAGGTTAACCAGGAAAATGTTAAGGATATCCCCCTAGCCTTTCTGGCTACAGAGGATATGAAGTTTCACCAGTCGTGGAAATGGTTGATGCCTGTTGTTATTAAAGTTGAGGAAGAGCTCGGCTACCCGGTAACTATTGAGAATAAGCGGTGTGAGATACAAGCAGAAGGAGAAAAATTTGAGCATGAAGATGAGACCAAGATTCTCGCTGTCTGGCATGCAATCGTTCAATTTCTCGAATGGCGGGAAGAATAAAAACAGATCATTTACATATAATTTCCGTTATACCAGTCCCAATGCCTCCAGCAGTCACTTATAATTTCTTTCATGAAGTTTTTTACTTCACAACTAAGTTTTTTTCTTTCGAATCGTAGCACTACGGTAAACATAAAAAGACTGTTTCGCTTCTTAACAGGTCTTGCACTCCTCATCCTTGCCTACAGCATTATATTTCACTTTATAATGCTGTATGAGGGACAAGCACACAGTTGGGTAACCGGTTTTTACTGGACCCTGACGGTAATGTCTACTCTTGGCTTCGGAGATATCACCTTTACAAGCGATCTGGGGCGCGTTTTTTCGGTTGTGGTTCTTCTTTCCGGCATGCTTTCTCTACTTATCTTACTCCCATTTACTTTTATTGAGTTCTTTTATGCCCCCTGGCTGGAAGCACAGTCTAAAGCAAGAGCCCCCCGCGAGCTTCCAGAAGACACCAGGGATCACATTATCATAACCCATTTCGATCCTATTTCTCAATCACTTATAGAAAAACTCGACTATTATAATTATCAGTATGTTTTGTTGATTGATGAACTTACAAAAGCGTTGGAATACTATGACCAGGGATATCAGGTTGTTTTTGGAGAACTGGATGATCCCGAGACCTACCGAAAGTTAAGGGTGGAACAGGCTTCTATGGTCGTAACCCTGGGCAACGATATGGCTAACTCCAATATCAGCAATACCGTCCGCGAACTCGATGAGGATGTTATTATCGTAGCTACAGCGAACTCCGCTAATTCTCTGGATCTTCTTAAGCTGGCCGGAGCAAACCACGTTATACAGTTGGGACGCATGCTAGGCCGCTCGCTATCGCGAAGAACGATCGGACAGGATCGTCGGGTACATGTAATTGGCCGTTTTGAGGATTTAATAATTGCTGAGGCCACCGCTTATCAAACACCCATGGTAGGCCAAACCCTTAAAGAAAGTGGAATACGTGAACAATTGGGGATTAACATTGTGGGAATATGGGAGCGGGGTGAGTTCAAACCCGCTCGTACAGATTCAGTTATCAAAAAGGAAAGCGTCTTGGTAATTGCCGGAACGCTAGAACAACTGCGCACCTACGATGAGTATATGGCTATCTACCAGGCATCTGATAAGCCCGTTATCATTGTGGGGGCAGGCCGGGTAGGGCGCGGTACTGCGGAAGCATTTGAAGAGCGGGGAATGGATTATCGAATCATAGAAAAAAATCCTGATCGCATAAAAGATAATGACAAATATATTTTAGGAAGCGCTGAAGATATAGAAACCCTCAAAAAGGCAGGCATTCAAGATGCTCCCTGTATCATTATTACCACGCATGATGACAATGTAAACATTTACCTTACCATCTATGCCCGACAGTTACGTCCTAATATACAGATCATCAGTCGCTCTACCCTACAACGAAATGTATCTACCCTGCATCGTGCTGGTGCTGATTTTGTAATGTCATATGCTACGATGGGTGGCAATGCTATTTTTAATATTTTAGAGCGCAATGATGTGGTTATGATCGCAGAAGGTCTTAACGTCTTTTCCATTGAAACCCCTAATTCCCTTCAAGATAAGACCCTGAACTCCAGTAACATACGTGAAGAAACCGGATGTAATGTATTAGCTATTAAAAAAAATGGAACACAGGTGACGAATCCTTCCCCAGATTCTGTACTTACCGCAGATAGCGAGCTGGTCTTAATTGCCAACAGGGAGGCCGAAGAAGCTTTTATGAATAAGTACATGGATTAACAATTCCCTCTCCCATAATTTGTTTCGACCTATTCTACCTTGACCGGACCAAGCGTTTCTATCTCCCCTCACCCTATCACATTTTAATCCTAATATCCGATATTACCTGACCGGCCATTCAGGCAGCTGTTGCAACTATAAATAGTATATAGTATCTATTACAAAATAGACAATATTATATATTATAATTTTATAACCATTATTACTTAGTTTTATCTATTTGCATACTTTTTAATTAATATCTGGCTGAGTTGTAACCTTCTCTTATAGAATAATAATCAGCACTTGTGGTTAAATTTTCTCCTCTAAAACTCTTATTTTACAAATTCCTCTAATGTACAGCTTGATTAACCATACATTGCTGTATATGCCACCTTATAAATATTTTAGCTTATTAAGTGCAATAAAATCAATCACTTACCCTACTTATGAAGTCTCTTTACCCTACCTATGATGTTATTGTAGTCGGTGCCGGCCATGCTGGCAGTGAAGCTGCTGGTGCGGCAGCTGAGATAGGTGCGAAGACCCTACTCATTACTATGAATCTGGATGCCATCGCGAAGATGTCTTGCAACCCGGCTATTGGAGGTATTGCAAAAGGGCAGTTAGTTCGTGAAATAGATGCCCTTGGAGGGCTTACGGGTATTGTCGCTGATAAGTCGGCTGTTCAGTTTCGGATGCTAAATACCAGCAAGGGACCTGCTATGTGGAGCCCCCGATGCCAAAGTGACCGAGCCCTCTATAGCAAGACTATGCGTGAAGAACTGGAAAAAAAGGATAACCTCTATTTCCGTCAGGATAACGTTGTTGATGTCCTTACTACGAATGACGGCAAACGGGTGACCGGTGTAAAAACCTCAACCGGGCAATCCTTTGAGGCCCAATCAGTTATACTAACAACGGGTACTTTTGGCAATGGCCTTATTCACATTGGGGAAACTAATTTTGGCGGGGGACGATCTGGTGAGCGGGCCTCTGTAGGTATTTCCGGAGCTCTTGAGGATCTCGGTTTTGAAGTGGGAAGGCTCAAGACCGGAACACCGCCCCGCATTGACGGTCGTTCTATTAACCTTGACAAGCTTGAGATACAATATGGTGATGAAGATCCAGCCCCCTTCTCCTTTTTGACGGACTCCCTTCCTTTTCAGGAAGAACAGCTTACCTGCTGGATGGGCGACACTAATGAAGAAGTTCATGATGTATTACGCTCTGGTTTTGACCGAAGCCCTATGTTTAATGGGACCATTGAATCCACAGGTCCACGCTACTGCCCAAGTATTGAAGATAAAATTAATCGTTTCTCCGAAAAAGACGGTCATCAACTTTTCCTGGAACCCGAGGGATGGAATACCTATGAGATGTATTTGAATGGATTTTCCACCTCCTTACCTGAAGATGTACAATACAAGGCACTTCGAACAATACCGGGTTTCGAAGAGGCCGTAATGCTCCGCCCCGGCTATGCTATTGAGTATGATTATTTCCCACCCTACCAGATAAGGCGAAGCATGGAGACCAAAATTACTGAAGGACTCTTCTTTGCGGGACAAATTAACGGAACTACTGGATATGAGGAAGCCGCTTGCCAGGGATTGATGGCTGGTATTAACGCTGCACGAAAAGTTCAGGGAGATGAAGAGTTTATTCTTAAGCGATCCGAAGCATATATAGGCGTTCTTATCGATGACCTTATTACTAAAGGTACCGAAGAGCCATACCGGATGTTTACCTCCCGTGCAGAACACAGAATTCTACTCCGCCAGGATAATGCGGATCTTCGACTTACAGAACTGGGCCATAAAATTGGGCTTGCTTCTGAAGAGCGCTTCGAGCGATACAAAACAAAAAACGAAGCTATTAATAAGGTTCATGACCTCATAGCCGATTACACAGTCTACCCAGAAAAAATGGACCCCATGCTCGAAGAGCAAGGCACCAGCACCTTATCTCAGCCCGTAAAAGCCAAGACACTTATCCCTCGTCCGCAACTCTCCATTTATAATCTTTTGGAAGCAGACGATGAGCTTAATCAAAAGGTTGAGGCTATTACAACCGATGAAGACGTCCTCGACCAGGTAGAAATACAGATCAAATACGCCGGATATATAGAAAAAGAGTTTGAAATGGTGGAAGAAATGCGCAAGCAGGAAGATACGCTTATCCCAGACTCTTTAAACTATAATAAAATAAACAGCCTTTCGGCCGAGGGAAAAGAAAAAATGGAGCGTATCAAGCCCGAAACGCTGGGACAAGCCAGTCGAATAAGCGGCGTTTCACCCAGTGACATTTCCGTATTAATGGTCTACCTGAATAATTAATAACGTTTCACGTGAAACACTCTACAAAAAAACTGAATGTTTCACGTGAAACATTCAGCAATACCGATCAGCTATTAGAAAAGTACAAGCCAAAGATAGAAACCTATATAGATCGTCTTTTTTGGTGGAACAAGCGTATAAACCTTGTAAGTCGCGATGTTTCACGTGAAACAATACTTGAACATATTCGCCATTCCTTACTATTAGCTCAGTTTGAGTCATTTACCGAAAGCCAAATAATTGTCGATGCCGGTACCGGTGGTGGGCTTCCAGGCCTTCCCCTTGCAATCACTCATCCCGAAAAAAGATTTATTCTTAATGATATTGTATCTAAAAAATGCATGGTTCTTAAGCAAATAGCCCGAAAACTAGCAATTAATAACACTGAGACTATTGATGTAACAATAAAAAATGTGCAGGTGCAAGACCCCTTTCTTCTGATATCTAAGCATGCATTTAAAATTAATGACCTATACAAAATGACCGCCCATCTCCCTTGGTCTACTATGATCCTTTATAAAGGAGGAAACTTTAAATCAGAATTAGAGGGTATAGAAGAACCCCTTGACATTCAATCTATTGAGTTATCACCGGGCGGAGATTTCTATAGTGGAAAGGCGCTGATTATAATCAACAGGTAATTAAACTTACCAAGCCCGCCTTCCTGACTGTAACTATTATTTATTTCGTTTATATTGGGCAGTCAATATTACTGCAAATACAAGCCCATTTATGAACAGTACAGAGCGCCGGATGAAGCTCATTCTTATGCTTCAACAATCCAATAAGAGAATTACGGTAAATGATATAGCTGAAAAATTTGACGTAAGTCGCCGGACCGTTTTTCGAGATTTTAACGCTCTTTCAGAAATGAATGTCCCTATAACCTGGGATGAATACAATGGGTATGGCATCATGAGGGGATACAAGATCCCTCCCCTCATGTTCACCTCTAAAGAGCTGGCCACAATAATGGTCGGACTCAATTTTGTCAAATCACAGGTGGATAAAACTTTGATTAAAGATGCAAAAGGAGTAGAGTTAAAAATAAAAGAAGTACTCCCTGAAGAACTACTTACTTTCATGGAGTCGCTGGGTGAACGGACCGTTGTGGACCCCTATTTAAATTTTGGTCCCGAAAAAATGGAAGGGGGCGACTGGTATGTTATAAGTAATGCCATTTCCGAAAACCAATCCATCAAATTTAACTACCGCTCTAAATCTGACGAAAAGACTAGCAGTAGAAAAATTGATCCCTATCTCATCGTTTTTTTCCGCGATCACTGGAATGTGATCGGACACTCTCACAAAAGAGACGCTGTTCGGAACTTTGTACTTGATCGGATGTCAGATATACAAATTTTGGACGAAAACTTCGTTCCTCACGGTAAGATCGACGTAGAAGGTCTTATTTTTCGATCTGAGAGCACTTCCCATCGAATAGAGGTATATGTACACGAAACCGACGAAAAGCGCTTTAAAGCAAATCTACCGGCTAAAATAATTAAGGAAAAGAAAGAAAAACCTAATTTTATTCGGATAGGGTTTTTCTTTGATAATATCAATTTTATAAACAAATGGCTGTTGCAGTTTTCAGAAAATATTAAAATAGTTAAACCAGATATTCTAATAGAAAAAAGGAAAAAACTATTAGAAAAAATGATAGAAAATATAAATTAAATTATTATGATACAGAAAAGATCTGTTGCTATAATAGGAACCGGCAACGTTGGAGTAGCTGCTGCCTATGCCCTCTTCAATCAGCGCATTGCTAGCGAAATCATCTTAGTTGATTTAAATCGAGAGCGAGCTGAAGGAGAAGCTATGGATCTGATGCATGGTCAACTTCTTGTTGGAAACGTTAAGGTTCGTGCAGGAAGCTACGAAGATTTAAAAGATACCCAGGTAGTGGTTGTCACTGCGGGGGTAGGACAAAAATCTCCTGATGAATCACGCCTTGAATTATTGAACAGGAATGCCGCGGTATATAATGATATTATTTCAAAATTGGATGAGTATGCTCCAAATGCTATACTCATTATTGCCACCAACCCGGTAGACATCCTCACCTATGTCTCCCAAAAATTAAGTGCTCGTGAACCACAGCGTATCATCGGAACCGGTACGCTTCTAGATACCGCCCGGTTTCGTGCCTTACTTGGACGTTATTATGATGTAGATCCACGTTCAGTACATGCCTATATATTAGGAGAACATGGTGACTCAGAAGTGCCCATCTGGAGTCAGGCCAATATTGGGGGCCAGCCTATTCAGCATAATACGGTTCTGGGAAAACCCTATAACAAAGAGGCGCTGGATAAGCTTTTTGAGGAATCTAAAAATGCCGCGTATGAAATAATAAAACGTAAAGGTTTTACCAACTCAGCCATTGGCGTAGTTATTGCACGAATTGTAGAAGGAATCCTAGAGGATGAGAAAAGCGTAATCCCCGTAAGTGCCTATTGGGATGGCGCTTACGGAATTAATGATGTCTGCATGAGTCTTCAGAGTGTAGTTGGAATTGAGGGTGTCAAACATCGCGTGCTCCCCGACCTTGACCAGGAAGAAATACAGGGATTGCGCCAATCGGCAGAGATATTGCAAAGCAGTTTGAAGAAAATCGATATTTAAAAAACCAAGATACTACCTGATTAATAGTAATATTATATAATGATACTATGTAAATTTTTTCCCATCATATCAAAATTTTGCTACATAGGTACGTGCATTCTCATTTTATCAGCCTGCACCCCCGCTGACAGCTCATCTCAGAATAACACAGATAATGTACCCCCTTCACCTGATCAAAAGTTTGTTTGGGAATTATCCTGGACAGATGAATTTGAGTATGAGGGCCTTCCGGATTCCACAAAATGGAGTTATGAAAACGGATATATCCGAAACAATGAGTTACAGTATTACACCAAAAGACGAAGCAAAAATGCACGTGTGGAAAAGGGAACCCTAATAATTGAATCCAGGAATGATAATTATAACGGACATTCCTATACCTCTGCCAGCCTGCATACCCGGAATAAAGCTGAGTGGCAATATGCTAAAATAGAGGTCCGGGCAAAATTGCCAAGCGGTCGCGGCATGTGGCCCGCGATATGGATGCTTGGCACAAATATCGAGAATGTGGGATGGCCCGCATGCGGAGAGATCGATATCATGGAAAACGTGGGATTTGATCCCTATATAGTGCATGCCAATATCCATACCGAGGCATACAATCATACGAAAGGGACAAATAAGGGAAACCACATGACTGTAGACGCTCCGTATGAAAAGTTTCATACTTATACTGTGGAATGGCTGCCGCAAAAAATATCATTCTATATTGATGGCAATCAATACTTTACATTCAATAAAGAATCGTCGGATCCCGATGTATGGCCATTCGATCAACCCTTTTATCTTATTATAAATGCTGCAATCGGGGGTGCCTGGGGCGGGACAGAAGGGGTTGCCGACAGTATATTTCCGCAAAAATATTATGTGGATTATGTGCGGGTTTATAAACCGACATGGAAACAAGAAGAATAGCTTTCCGCTTAACCACTACATTTTCAATAAATGAAAAAGGCTCCCTGGATTAGGGAGCCTTTTGTATTCTTTGAAGAATATTACTATTAGATTGTGGTACTTTTATACCGTGGAATCCTCTTCTTCATTCACTACACGAGTAACGGCACCGATTTTTCCTTCAGAACCGAGTCGCATAATTCGAACACCCTGGGTATTTCTTCCCATGGTCCGAATATCACCACAATTCATTCGGATTACTTTACCGCCTTCTGTTATGACCATCAAGTCATCTTTATCAGAAACTTCCTTAAGAGCAATTAGTTCACCGGTTTTCTTAGTGACCTTAAGAGTAATCACTCCTTTTCCGCCCCTGCTTTGCTCGCGATAATCCTCAACAAGTGATCGTTTTCCGTATCCATTTTCTGAAATGGCAAGAACTGTAGCTTCATGGGTGTTTTTAACAACAACCATATCCACAAGTTCATTATTCTTATCCAGATCCATTCCCTTAACACCAGAAGTATTTCGCCCCATATCCCGAACTTCATCCTCATGGAAGCGGATGGCCCGTCCCTTTCTGTTAGCAAGGATAATATTGCTCTCGCCATTGGTAAGAGCGGCTTCAAGAAGCGCATCGCCCTCATTAATATTGATTGCAATAATTCCATCGCGGCGTGGACGACTATATGCTTCAAGGGTGGTTTTCTTAACCTTTCCTTCGCGAGTAGACATCATAATATAATTGTTATTGATGTACTCTTCGTCATCCAGTGTCTTAACAGGAACGAACGTCTTTATCGTATCATCCTTATCAATCTCAATCAGGTTTACAATGGCGCGTCCGCGTGCTGTTCGAGAGGCCTCAGGAATTTCATAAACTTTTAACCAGTAACACTGTCCCTTCTCGGTAAAGAAAAGAATATAATTATGGTTCGTAGCCACAAACAGATGCTCAACGTATTCGTCATCTTTTGTGTTTGTGCCTTTCATTCCCTTACCGCCACGTTTCTGTCGGCGATATCCGCTTACCGGCATTCGCTTGATAAACCCTTTATTGGAAATAGTAATAACCACATCTTCATCAGCGATCATATCTTCCACACTGAAGTCTTCCGCCGAGTGAACGATTTGGGTGCGGCGCTCGTCACCGTACCGGTTTTGAATTTCAAGCAATTCATCCTTAATAATCGATTTCTGACGATCACGATTAGATAGGATATCCCGGTAATCAGCAATTTTTTCAGCTATCTCACCGTACTCAAGCTCTACCTTATCTCTTTCAAGCCCCGTAAGTTTTTGCAAGCGCATATCCAGTATAGCTTTTGCCTGAATATCGGTCAGAGCAAATTTGCGACGGAGTGCCGCATTTGCCTCTTTTGGGCTGTCGGAAGCACGAATTGTTTTAATAACCTCATCCAGATCATCAAGTGCAATCTTAAGTCCTTCGAGGATATGGGCACGCGCTTCTGCCTGATCCAGATCGTATAGCGTGCGGCGAATTACAATTTCAATCCGGTGCTCAACGAAATGATAAATTAGCTCCTTGAGGGGCATTACCTTCGGACGTCCCTTAACCAATGCAAGGCTAATGACACCAAACGTCGTTTGCATCTGTGTATACTTATAAAGCTGGTTAAGGACGATGCCGGCATTGGCATTTCGCTTCAACACCACCACAATACGCATACCATCGCGATCTGATTCATCGCGAATCTCAGAAATTTCGTCAATTTTTTCGTTCTGGGTGAGACGCGCAATCTTCTTAACAAGCGTCGTTTTATTTACCTGGTATGGAATTTCAGTAATAACGATTTGCTCACGTCCGCGCCGTAGTTCCTCAGTTGTACAACGGGCCCGGAGGGTTATCTTACCGCGTCCGGTTTCGTAGGCTTCCTTAACCCCGCCGTAACCATATATGATACCTCCGGTCGGGAAGTCGGGTGCAGAAATATGCTCCATCAGCCCCTTGCAATCGATGTCCGGATTCTCGATATAAGCAGTAATACCGTCAATGGTTTCGGTCAGGTTGTGGGGAGCCATATTGGTAGCCATTCCCACCGCAATACCTGAGGCCCCATTTATAATGAGGTTAGGCAACATACCCGGGAGTACTGTCGGCTCCTGAAGGGTATCGTCAAAGTTCGTCTGGTAATCTACGGTTTCCTTATTTATATCCGTTAGCATTTCTTCGGCAATACGCTCCATACGAACCTCTGTATAACGCATAGCCGCCGCAGAGTCACCATCAATGGAGCCAAAGTTTCCCTGCCCATCGACGAGCGGGTAGCGCAGGGAGAAGTCCTGCACCATCCGCACGATAGAATCATATACCGCAGAGTCACCATGCGGGTGATACTTACCGAGTACCTCACCTACAATACGGGCACTCTTTTTATAATTCCTGTTATGAAGCATGCCCAGTTCACTCATTCCGTATAAAATACGTCGGTGAACTGGTTTTAGACCATCCCGAACATCAGGTAGGGCCCGAGACACAATAACCGACATCGAATAATCGATATAGGCCGACTGCATCTCATCTTCTATTGCAATGGGTACAATTTTATCTCTAGCCATGGATAATGTTTAGTGCGGTGTTAAAAATTTAGCTTCCTAAAATTTATTTCTGTACAAATAGATTATTAAAAGTGTTTAAGCTGAGAGCGGTAAAGTTCATTACTAAGCTCAAACACTTGTCAACCTGAGTATTTTAAATATCAAGTGTTGCGTATTTTGCATTGCGTTCGATGAATTCCCGGCGGGGCTGTACATCTCCTCCCATAAGTGTTGAGAAGAGTTTATCAGCAGCGGCCGCGTTTTCTACCGTTACCTGCTGCAAAGTACGTGTTTCAGGATCCATTGTGGTTTCCCAAAGCTGCTCGGGATTCATTTCACCAAGTCCTTTGTAGCGTGAAACATCAAACTTGGTGCGAGAATTTTTCAACTCTTTAATAATCTCATCACGCTTTTCATCACTCCACGCATATTCAATATTATCGCGGGTATAGGAAATTCTATATAACGGAGGAGTAGCGATATAGACATGTCCTCCTTCTACAAGAGGCTTCATATACCGATAAAAGAACGTAAGCAAGAGAGTTCGGATATGCGAACCATCGACATCGGCATCCGTCATAATGATAATTTTATGGTATCTCAGATTTTCAAGCTCAAAATCCTCTTCTGAGTGTCCGACGCCGGCTCCAAGTGCGGTAATCATCGCCTGGATTTCATTATTCTCCAGAATACGATTGATCTTTGCCTTTTCCGTATTCAGGATCTTACCGCGCAGTGGCAAAATAGCCTGGAAACTTCGGTTACGACCCATCTTTGCAGAACCGCCGGCCGAGTCGCCCTCCACCAGGTAAATCTCACTTTGCTTGGGATCCTTAATCGAGCAATCGGCCAGTTTTCCAGGCAATCCGCCTCCACTCATCGCACTTTTACGCTGGATAAGCTTACGGGCTTTCTTAGCTGCCTCTCGCGCCTCAGCTGCCAGAATAACCTTCTCTAAAATTCTTTTAGCAGTCTTGGGATTTCGCTCCAGGTATTCGTTCATTTGTTCATAAACGATCACCTCAACAGCACTCTGAACTTCTGAGTTACCGAGCTTTGTCTTCGTCTGCCCTTCAAATTGGGGCTCGGGGACTTTCACACTCAGAACAGCGGTCATCCCTTCTCGAAAGTCACTACCCGAAACATCAATATCACTCTTTATCAGATTATTATCCTTTGCATACTTTTTGAGCGACCGCGTTAATGCACGCCGAAAACCAGAAATATGGGTTCCACCCTCACGCGTATTAATATTATTAACGTATGAATGGACGTTTTGTGAGTAGCTTCCATTATATTGAATAGCCAGCTCTACAGGTACCATGTCGACTTCACCCTTGATAAGAATAGGCTCCTTCATCATTGGTTCACGATCTTCATCCAGATACTGAACAAAGTCTTTAACGCCGCCCTCATAATGAAAGGTTTGTTCCAGCTTTTCATCATCGTCCCGCTCATCACGAAGCTCAATCGAAATTTGGGGATTCAAAAAGGCCAGCTCCCGCATCCGATCAGCAATAATATCGTACTTAAACTCGGTGGTTTGCTTAAAAATTTCGGCATCCGGAGTAAATGTTATGATCGTCCCCGTCTTATCGGTTTTGCCCTTGACTTTAAGTGGCTGTACCGTTTTACCGTGTTCAAATTCCATCACATAGATTTCGCCGTCACGGTGAATTTCTGCATAAAAGTGTGAAGATAAGGCATTAACACAACTTACCCCCACCCCGTGAAGACCTCCGGAAACCTTATAGGTATTTTTATCAAACTTACCCCCGGCGTGGAGCTTGGTAAGAACTACCTCAACAGCAGGCAATTTAATTTTAGGATGCTCATCTACCGGGATACCACGGCCGTTATCCGTAATAGTAATGGAGCCGTCCTTATTGATAATGACTTCCAACAAATCGCAGTGGCCTTCCATGGCCTCATCAATGGAGTTATCAACAACCTCGTTGATAAGATGGTGGAGTCCGCGCTGTCCGGTATCCCCAATATACATGGCCGGACGCTTTCGTACTGCTTCAAGACCCTCCAATACCTGAATGTTTTCCGCCTTATAATCTGAACCTTTCTTCTTTGCCATAAAAATAGATATGAATAGGGTTTAAAATAGTGATGAAGACGCCTGAAAATACTGTATATAAAGGCAAAATCAAAGCGAGCGATGGGAGTTATTGGCAAAAGCGCATATCTGTCCGCAGATCAAATTTAAGCTTTTTTAATAGCTTTAGATTTTCGAGCTATTAAGCATCTATACTTTTTTCTCGATAGGAGGTATTTATCATAAAAAGAGAGATTGACCTTTAATAGTATTAAGCTTATTTTCCCTGTCTATCTACGAAATATAACCAATGAGTTTTTCTTATTTACAATCATGGCACGTAAAGATGATATAACCGGCAAGGGAGCGCAGAACGGCTACCGCTCCTCCAAGTCAAATAACAAAACGAAGCACAAATTTCAGCAAAATCTTCAGAAAAAACGTTTTTACGTTCCCGAAGAGGACAAGTGGGTTACGCTGAAAGTTTCTGCTAAAACGCTTCGCACGATCAACAAGAAAGGCATTAGTGCCGTCTTAAAAGAAGCCAGAAAAAAAGGAACTCTTTTAAAAGACGTATAACATTATGGCAAAAGGAAACAGAGTACAAGTAATTTTGGAGTGCACGGAAAAACCGGGTTCTTCGCGGTATGTTACGACCAAGAATCGTCGCAACAATCCCGACCGAATTGAGCTTAAAAAGTACAATCCGGTTCTTCGCAAGCACACCGTTCATAAAGAAATTAAATAGGAACTGATTAGAACTATGGCTAAGAAGAAAACATTTGGTAGCAAAAAGGACGAACAAAAAGGATCGGACCGACAAATGGCAAAGGTGATCGTTGCTAAGAAAACCGCCAATAATAAGTACGGTTATAAAGAGGCAATGGTCGACCGTGATGATGTTCAGGATTTTATCAAGCAAAACAAAGAATAACACTTATTCTCCTTTGCCGGAAAAGGTTGCATTCGTTTTTGCGGGTGGAACCTTTTTTTTTGCCACCTTCGTTTAACCCTCAACTAATATATTAATCTGGATTATGGCACTAAAAGATCAAATAATGGCCGATCTAAAACAGGCCATGAAGGATAAGGATCAAGATAAGCTTAAAGTTCTGCGGTCGCTGAAAGCGAAACTTCTGGAACGGGAAATAAGCGAACGCAAAGAAGGCGAAGCTACTCTTTCCGATGAACAAACTGTCGAAGTGCTGATGAAGGCTGCCAAGCAGCGCAAAGAATCTATCGAGCAATTCGGGGAAGGAGGGCGCGAGGACCTGGTTGCATCAGAGGAAGCCGAACTTGAGATCATTAACTCCTATCTGCCCAAGATGCTCTCTGAAGAGGAGGTGCGCGATGTTGCCCGGGAAAAGATAGAAGCCTTGGGCGCCGAGAATATGGCTGACATGGGCAAGGTAATGGGCGTTATGATGCAGGAATTGAAGGGGAAAGCCGAAGGCTCACTTGTTAGCAAGGTGGTTAAAGAGGAACTATCCTGACCATTAAACACCCATGAATATCCTGGATTTTTTGATATTATTACCTATTGCTTTTTTCGGCTACCGGGGATTCAAAAATGGGTTTGTCCAGGAGGTTTTAGGCATTGTCGGCATTATTTTGGGGGTGTTCCTCACCTTCCAATATATGCATCCGGCAGGCGAATATCTTCGTCCCTATCTTTCAGAGTACGAAACTTATATTCCTTTTATCGCTGCCCTGCTCATTTTTATTACGACGCTGGTCGTAGTTAATATTATTGCCTACGCTGCAAGCAAGCTGCTTGAAGCGATCCAGCTGAATTTTATTAATCGCATCGCCGGACTTTCATTTGGGGCACTTAAAAGCGGTATTGCAATCAGTGCTCTATTGCTTGTCGCCGCGGGCTTTAATATGCCATCACAGGATGTTAGGGAACAATCAGCCTCTTATCCCTACGTCATTTATCTGGCTCCCTGGGCATACGATACCGTTGCTTCGGTTTATCCGGGGGCTAAAGATTTTGTGGAAACAGTGCAAAAAACAATAGACGAACATAATCCCATTCAAAATTTTCCATTTTTAGAACAGTAATTATTTAGATAATCATGGCATTTTTACCTGTTGAAGAACAACTTGATGTTATTAAAAGAGGCACAGTGGAAATTGTGCCGGAAGAAGAGCTGGTGGAAAAGCTCAAAGAATCAAAGAAAGAAGACCGTCCACTTAAAATAAAGCTGGGATGTGATCCAACGCGTCCGGATTTACACCTAGGCCACTCAGTAATCCTCCGCAAGCTGCGCCAGTTCCAGGATCTGGGCCACGAGGCCATTCTTATCATCGGTGATTTCACCGCACTTATTGGCGATCCTACCGGGAGGAATCAAACACGCCCGGCCCTTAGCCGCGAGGAAATCGAAGAAAATGCCTCTACCTATCTCGATCAGGCTACCCAGATTCTAGATGAATCCAAAACTACGATTGTATACAACTCAGAATGGCTTGGAACCATGGGTTTTGAGGATGTGATTAAGCTCTCTTCAAAGCTCACCGTGGCACAAATGATTGAGCGAGATGATTTTTCCAAACGCTACGAGAATAATGAGCCTATTTCGCTTCACGAGTTTCTCTATCCCCTGGCACAGGGACAGGATTCCGTTCATCTTCAATCCGATGTTGAGCTCGGAGGTACCGATCAAAAATTTAACCTCTTGGTGGGACGAGCACTTCAAAAAGATGATGGGCAGGAGCCCCAAGCAGCACTTATGATGCCGCTGCTGGTAGGTACCGATGGCAGTAAAAAAATGTCTAAATCCTACGACAATTATATTGGAATTACCGAAGGTCCCAATGACATGTACGGGAAGGTCCTTTCAATTCCCGATGACCTTATCTATTCATGGTTTGAACTACTCTCCGATGTTTCCGTTGATGAGCTTCCCAAATACAAGAAAAAGGCTAGGGAAGATCCACGGAATACTAAACATGAATTAGCGCTGGTTATTACCCGCATGTATCACGGAGAGGAAAAGGCTACGGAGGCACGTGAACATTTCGAGCAAACCATTATTGGGAATGAAATTCCCGATGATGCTCCTACCCTTACCTATGAAACGGACACCGAAGTGCGCCTTCTGGATATTGTTTCCGATGCCGGATTTACTTCTAGTAACGGGGAAACAAAACGACTCATCCAGCAGGGCGGCATTTCAATTGACGATGAAAAGATTTCGGACAAGGGCTACAGCGTAACTTTCAAAGCTGATACGGAGTTTACGCTGAAAGTTGGTAAACGGAACTACGCGATTGTGAAGAGCAAGTAATCAAGAACTTCGTATTCCGTAATGGGTAAGGAGTAAGAATAATTGATTCTTGTTACTCCTTACTTTTATTACCCTTCTTCTAAGATTAATCTTCTAAAAAGAAATTAACCCATGCTTAAAATATCATCTCTCAATGTAAATGGAATTCGTGCGGCCCATCGTCATGGCTTTACGGACTGGGTAAGTCAAAATAAGCCCGATATTATTTGTCTGCAGGAGCTCCGTGCCCTTGAGCACCAGGTCCCGGATCCTATCCAGAACATGGATTATCACTCGGTGTATCATACGGCTGAGAAGAAGGGATATTCCGGGGTGGGCATCCTCTCCCGGGAAAAACCCATCCAAATACAAAAAGGGATTGGTGTGGACTGGATTGATAATGAAGGACGTATCCTTATGTCCGAATTTGAAGATCTGATTGTATTTTCTGTTTATGCTCCCAGCGGTACCACCGGTGATGAGCGACAGGACTTGAAAATGGAATTTCTGGATCACTTTCTCCCCTTTGCCCAAAAGTATTTATCCGGAAATAAGCCTGTTGTTTTCTGTGGAGATTATAACATCTGTCACAAACCGATCGATATTCATAACCCCAAAAGAAACAAAAACACCTCGGGCTTCCTGCCTGAAGAACGGGAATGGGTGACCCAGCTTTTAGAGACCGGCTTTGAGGATGCATATCGGCGCCTGCATGAAGGAGAGGAAGATTTGTATAGCTGGTGGAGTTACCGCGCCGCATCCAAGGAGCGGAACAAGGGCTGGAGAATTGATTACCACATGACCTGCCCTACCCTGCTTGAGGCCGCAGAAGAGGCCGTTATTGAAAGAGAATGGGATTTATCCGATCATGCCCCTGTAACGATCAGTTACAGTATTTAAAGTACCCTTAAGGCTTTGCCAACAATATTGTATATTCGCTATATTATAAAACATCGTAATCTTTTTACTACCTTATTATCTAACTGATGGGCACGCATTACGAAGGCACGAAAAAGGAAGAACAAACACTGAACGCATTTATCAAGCTGATGCGTGCAACCGAATCAATTAATAATAGACTTAACCGCCAGCTGGCAGAGCAAGATTTAACAGTCAGTCAGTTTGGCGTTTTGGAAGCACTCCTTCACTTGGGGCCCCTCAACCAAAAGGCATTGGGAGAAAAACTTCTAAAAAGCGGCGGAAACATAACCTTAGTCATTGATAACCTTGAAAAAAGCGGCTGGGTAGAACGACAGCGAGATCCCGAAGATCGCCGCTCTATGCTTATTCATCTTACCGAGGCAGGTGAAAAATTAATTCGCTCCTATTTTCCTGAGCACCTTAAGCACATAATGAAGGAATTTGAGCCTCTAACCAGCAAAGAGCTGGAAAAGCTTGCTGAAATGTGCAAAAAAATAGGGAGAAAGGAAGAAGACAATAAGTAATCCCTAATCTGAGTTATAGAGTGTGGGTATTGAGAATAATATCTCAATTACAGAGTAGCTTCATAACCCTCCGGGGATGGGCGTTATCGTCCATCCCCTTTTTGTGGACATCAATCATAGCGGATTGCATCGGCCGGCTCAACGGTTGCTGCTCTGCGGGCAGGATACCAACTGGCTAACAGGCATAAAATAAGGCTGCCAATCAGTACAATACTCACATCTCCCCCCTCTATATTCACTGGGTAGGCATCTATAATAAAAGCCGAGGAAAGCTCCAGTAATCCATATTGCTTCTGCAGCCAGCTCAGGAGTAATCCAAGTCCACCACCAATCACACAGCCGATGATTCCGATATACAGTCCCTGGCGCATAAAAATAGATTTTATATCAGAGGGCGTAAATCCCATTGTCAACAGGACCCCGATATCCCTGTTTTTTTGGATAACGATCATTGTTAACGAACCTATAATATTCAAGACAGCGACCAGTACTATAATCATGAGGATCAGGTAGGAGCTCCATTTTTCAAGATACATAATATCGTATAGCGGCTGCTGGAGATCGTACCACGTAGAAACAGAATATTCATTCCCCAGGCTCGCACTTAGGGTACTTTTCACTTCTTCTGCGTTTTGCGAATCCTCAAGACGAAGGTCAATACCTGAAATTTGATTCCTCACCTCGAAAAGACGCTGTGCCGCCTCCATGTCAATAAACACGGCAGGACCATCCACAATCTGTATTTGGGAGTAGCTACCCCGTATTTCAAACCGAAATTGCCGGGGAAGAGAAAACTGGGTAAGAGATTTTCTCATCCCGTTTGCACTTAAGAGGGCCACTTCGTCTCCTACATTTAGATTCAGTTCACCCATGAGCTGTTCGTTTACTATCAGTCCGGGGTTTTTATTTCGAACCCCCAAATCAATCTCTCCTGATGTCAGATTCTTGCTCAAATTATTAATCTCAGAATACTCCTCTATATTTATTCCCTTTACATCAACCACCTTATCGCTTTTGTTGCTGTGGGCAAGCAAAGCCTTTCCCTCTATATAGGAAGCGGCAGCTGTAATTTCCGGAATCTGTGATAGCTTCTGTTCCATTTCACCCGTATAGAGAAAAGAGTTACGTTCTACAGATTCTATGCGGATATCCGGATCATTTTGCAACAAAATACCCTGAATAACCTCAAAAAAACCGTTAAATACGGATAAAACGACAATTAATAGTGCTGTTCCGACGGTCACTCCCGCAATACTTATTAATGTAAGGGTAGATATGAGTGAAATATGCTTCTTTGAAAAAAGATATCGCCGCGCTATAAATCCAGTTGTTTTCATAAATCCAAGATAACCATAATACAGAAAGATTACAGCTGATGATATATATCCCGATGAGCAAACGACTACCAGTTGTTATATAAACTCCCTTACCAAGTGTTAATCCACGTTTTTGTCAACGGGAAGCTTTACGGAACTTCGCACGTGCAAATCACGCTGCGGAAATGGAATCTCAACGCCATATTTTTGAAAAGTCCGTACGATAGCCTGGTTAAGTTCATTTCTAATTCGCGGATAATGCTTAACATCGGGAATCCATACCCGCAGCTCCATATTCCACGAGGATTCGCCGAATTCAATGAGATGTACCTCCGGATCGGGATTTTTCATTACGCTTTTGTTTTTTTCAGCAACTTCTTCAAGTGCTTCTAAGACCGTATCAAGATCTGACTTGTAGGAAACGCCTACATTGATATCCAGACGGTAACTGGGATCTCCATGTGAATAGTTAATAACATTCTTTGATACGAACTCGGAGTTAGGAACAATAATAAAAATATTATTAACTGTACGCACCATCGTCGCGCGAATATTAATCTCGGTAACGTCTCCTTCAATATCACTAACAACCACCCGGTCTCCTACGCTTATCGGCCGCTCAAATAGAATGATAAGTCCCGATATAAAGTTGGCCGTTATATTTTGCAGTCCAAAGCCAATTCCTACCGAAAGAAGACCAAAAATAACCGTGAGACTACTTAAATTAATCCCTACAAAGTTCAAAGAGACTAAAACTCCGATCGTTATAATAGCATACTGGGTTATTCGAGAAAGGGTATAACTAGTTCCGGGATCAATTTTAATACGCTTGAATACCCGCCTGTTCAGCGCCCGGCGGGCAAAAATTCCCGCCAGTACAAAAAAGGTAAGGAGTAATAAAAAAATAAGAATTGAAGCTACCGTTACCGGAGTCTCGCTTATGGAAAATAGCTGAAAGCTTAGAATCTCACGGGTGTAGTTAATAATTTCTTCCCAGTCCATACATATCTATCTTCATTGATTGATAAAGAGTAGTAGTACTATAATGAAAAATGTTTCTCCTTCCAATATAACTATACGCCCATATTCAAAAAATGCGGGTCTACCACAACACCACCAAATATTGGTCCCAGTGTTTTGCTATTCAGTTCAATTAATCTCCCTTTAAATATTGAATATAGCAGCGGATTACGGTATTTTCAGCGTTTCTTAATTACATAAGATTAATACCTAAACTACCATCATGCGTATCATCATATTTGGACCTCCCGGCGCGGGCAAAGGAACACAAGCGAAATTAATTAGTGACGAGTACAATATTCCTCACCTTTCAACAGGGGAGATCTTTCGTTCCGCCATCAAAAACGAGACTCCTCTTGGAAAAGAAGTTAAATCAATCCTTGATACAGGTGATTTGGTTCCCGATGAAAAGGTGGTGGGACTGGTTGAAGAGGAGCTTAAAAAGGAAAAATATGAGGATGGATACGTTCTGGATGGGTTTCCCCGCACCGTCCCTCAAGCTAAGGCGTTTGATAAGATCTTAAAAGAAAAGAACAAATCTCTGGACGCCTTTCTTCAGCTGCAAGTGCCCGAAGAGGAATTAATTGACCGTATATTAAGCCGCGGTGAAGGACGATCAGATGATACGCCCGAAAAAATAAAAAACCGACTCAATGTCTATTGGGAGGAAACCCAGCCGGTTCTTAACTACTACCAAGAGCAGGATGTGGTTAGAAAAGTGGAAGGAGTTGGCTCAATTGAAGAAATATTTAGGCGAATTAAAAAAGCACTTGAAGACTAATTAACTGATTAGGACTTTAGAACTCTGCTCTATAATACATACAAAACACTTCTTAAAATATTTACTAATTAATTAGTAAACTAACTCTGTTCCTTCAATACTCTTAAAATACCCGGAGTTACATCCATAATGCTTGTTGCATGGGTGAAGTGTCTGGCTCCAGGCCCGTACACAAAAAGGGGAACAGCATTCAACGTGTGTGTTTTTACCGAAAGATCTTCCACGTTTCCGTGATCGCTACAAAGAACGATCGTTGCCTCATCCGGCTTATTCTCAATTAAATGGCATAAAAAGCGATCGTATATTTTCAAATAGTGATTTGCGACCTCCATATCCTTACTATGTCCCGCCTTATCCGTCAGGTAATATTCAAATAAAACCAGATCAAAATTTATTAACTGATTAATCAATCTGTTTGAAGCCATTTCTGCCGTTATTTCAGGGACATCGATACTTAACTTTTCTCTCCAGGCTTTTTGTAGAATACCTGCAGTCAACGCCTTTTCTTTTTTTATCTCAGTAACACTATTTAACGGTAGATCCGCACTTTTTGCCATCAATGTGGTACTGCTCCAACGGTTGCGTTTCCGGGCCCTTTTAAAGAAAATTTCTGGATATGCATTTATGAAATGACAGCTTTTATTCATCCTTTGGGCTTTAATAAACAAGCTATCGTTCCTGAGTATGGGTTTAATTCCTGAATGAGGAAAGGGGCCAAAATGCTTATTTATTTCTTTTGCAGCATTTTCACCACTGAATAGTGCCGTTTGTCCCGTACCGCTTTGAGGCAGTCCTTCTACATCGAGGGTTGCATCAACTGCCTTAAACACATGATCCACCCTATTTACTACTTCTGTACTTTTTAAAAAGTTCTTTCCACCGGTTAGCGCAGAAAATCCTTTATACTCAAATTGATAAAAGGGATTGCTTTCAATTTCTTCTCCCAGCCCTACCCCATCGATAAAAAGAAATATAACTGACATGTTTTTACTCTTACTATCTTTCCAAAACCAGAGTTACGGGACCATCATTATGTAATTGTACATCCATATAGGCCCCAAATTCTCCGGTTTCTATATTCAGATCACAATTATTATTTATATAACGGACCATTTTATCATATAATTTCTTTGCTTTATCCGGTCCCGCCGCCTCAAAATAACTGGGCCGGTTACCCTGCTCATAATCACCATACAGCGTAAATTGAGGTACAATCAATATTTCTCCCTCAATATCCTGTACCGATAAATTCATTTTTCCTTCCGCATCATCAAACACTCTCAGCTTTAAAATTTTATCAGATAACCACTTCATCTGCTGCTCAGTATCTTCTTCGTGTATCCCAACCAATAGCATTAAGCCGTCTTTTATGGATCCAATTTGCTCATTATTTACCCAAACACTCGCTTCCGATACCCGCTGGAGAACAATTTTCATATTCAATCATGTTTATAACTATGTGGAAAAGTATGTGCATAACTTCTTCTCAAAATAAAACAATTAAAACCAATAAAAATTCTCCACATCCATTAACATTCAATATTCATTATCCACAAGTTATACAGTTAAAAAGTACTGTATAAAACATTTTTTTCTTGACATTCAAATCGTTGTGGATTGTGGATAACCAGATTTTAATCCCGCTAAGTCCTTGTTTTTTATGGGCTAATTATCCACAAAATTATCCACAATTGATAATAGCCTCGTAAATTAATGTGTACCAAAAAGTTTTCCACTTTTCCACAGCACCTACTATGTACTACAAATATTTATTATCTAATACTATTAATGTTTTCCGGTGGATAATGTGGAGAAATATTTCTTAAAAAGGAGATCCAAGTTGGCTATATTCATATCAGTTAAATCAAAACCACTTAGTCTTCTCAAGTAAATAAATGGATAAAAGCAGGTATCCTATCGGGTCGTACCAGGCAAAGAAAACCATCAGTACGCGAGATGTCGCAAAGTGGATTGATGATATTCAGGAGCTCCCTGTAAAATTACGATCAGAAGTTTCGTATCTTACCGATGAGCAGCTCGATACGGCCTATCGAGAAGACGGATGGACCGTACGACAGCTGGTACATCACATAGCCGACAGTCATATTAACTCCTATACCCGGTTCAAATTGGCACTGACGGAAGATCGTCCTTCGATTAAACCCTATTTGCAGGATGAATGGGCTAATTTACCGGATACTTCGATGCCGGTAGCTGTTTCCCTTCAGCTGATTGAGTCATTGCATAAACGTTGGGTCGTATTATTAAAATCACTGGATGAAGATCAACTTAACCGTGAACTTATTCACCCGGAGTCGGGGACGTTGGTCTTAAAAAGCATGATTGGTCAATATGCCTGGCACGGCAAACACCATTTGGCTCACATCGTTAATCTCAAAGAGAAAAAAGACTGGAACTGATGTCTAAAAAGAAATTTACCTACAAAGACGCCGGCGTTGATATTGAAGCCGGGGAAGAAATGGTCGAATCAATCAAAGGAATGGTCAAAGAAACCCACAGCAATGCTGTATTGAGCAATATTGGTGGATTTGGTGGATTCTTTCGACCCGACTTGCAAGACTATGAGGATCCTGTTTTTGTAAGCAGTGTAGATGGGGTGGGCACCAAGCTTATTGTCGCTTTTAAAACTGAAAAGTACCATACCGTAGGTCAGGATCTTGTAAATCATTGCATAAATGATATAGCTGTCTGTGGTGCTGATCCCCTATTCTTTCTGGACTATTTTTCGACCGGAAAGCTAAAGCAGGAAGTCGGTTACCAGGTAGTAAAAGGCTTTTCTGTCGCCTGTAAAGAAAATGGAGTGGCCCTTATTGGCGGGGAAACGGCCGAAATGCCCGATATCTACAGCGAAGGAGAATTTGATCTGGCCGGTACCATTGTGGGAATGGTTGATCGGGAGAAAATAATTGACGGAAAGCAGATAGAATCAGGTAATGTACTGTTGGGTTTTCCCAGTACGGGTCTGCATACCAACGGTTACTCCCTGGCTCGAAAGGTACTCTTCTCAGAATATGATGTAAGCAATCACGTAGATGAACTGGGGGCCACAGTCGGGGAGGCAATGCTGGCAGTTCACAAATCCTATCTGCCTGTTATAAGATCACTAAGGAATGAAAATGGAGTAAATGGATTCTCCCATATAACCGGTGGGGGAATTATGGGAAACACAAAACGGATAGTACCGGATAAACTAACTATTCAGTTAGATTGGAAAGGATGGGAACGCCCCCCCATTTTTAAACTTATCAAAGACCTGGGAAATGTACCCGAAGATGATATGCGGGCGACTTTTAACCTGGGGATTGGGCTTATAGCAGTAGTAGATGAAAAATCTGTGGAGAAGGTAAAAGAGATAGCTTCAGAGATGGACGAAGAAGTTATAGAGATCGGAAAAATAGCATAGTTTGAGAGTATGTCTGTCCCAACGAATAAAATACAAAATGCATATGACGAGTGGGCTGAAATTTACGATACCAATGAAAATAAAACGCGTGATCTGAATTACCGCTGTATTCGTCAACAACAGCTGGATTTGGTGAATAAAAAGGTATTGGGATCGATATATCAGAAGAAATGCTTGCCAAAGCTCGGATGCGTTTAGAAGAAAGTAATGTAACATTTATAAACGCAGATATTGCGAAACCCTGGCAACTAGAAGATACAACTCTTGATCTTGTTGTGGGGAACCTTGTGTTGGAACATATAAAGGATTTATCCCATGTTTTTAGGGAGGCTTTTCGAATCCTGCAGCCCGGAGGGAAACTTTATGTAGCTGAATTGCATCCATACAAGCAGTTACAGCAATCGCAGGCTAAGTTTGTGAGCCAGAAAACCGGAGAAGAGATCTTGGTAGATGCATTTATACATCCGGTATCGGAGTATATAAATGAGGCATTAACTGCGGGTTTTATGTTGTGCGAAATAGGAGAAAAACAAAGAAAAGATGAAAAAATACCAAGGCTTCTCACCTTACTTTTTGAGAAGGAAGCTTAATTAACATACAGTCAATTTTTTAAAAAAAGGTTATGAAGAAATTAGCAACGATCGCCCTGTCCGCTTTAATAGTGGTAGCTTTAGGAATAAAACCGGTACAGGGTCAGGAAGGAGATAATAGTAATAGCTTTAAACAACAGTTCAGTCAACATTTTGATTATGCTTCCCGGGTTCTTTCCCTGGCCAAAGCCATGCCGGCCGAAAAATACTCCTGGCGACCCGAGGAGGGAGTAAGTTCTGTGGAGGAAGTTTATACTCATATTGCACGGTATAACTTTTACTATCCGGAGAATTCGCTGGGTATTCCGGCCCCGGAAGATATAGATGTTGAGAATATAGAGTCGATTACTGGTAAAGAGGAGGTGGTAGCTATTTTAGAGCGCTCCATAGAATATGTAAAGGAAATAGTAAGAAAAATGGATGAATCAAAGTTAAAGCAGGAGACTGAATTATACGGAAGAACCGTTAATGGTCAAGCCGTTCTAATGCAGCTCATCACCCATAAGAGTGAGCATGTGGGACAGTCAATCGCTTATGCCCGGATGAATGGTGTAGTACCACCCTGGAGTGAATAGAAAAAGGAAAAATAGAGACTGGGGAAAAAAGGAGTAAAGAAATAGATTGCTTTTAGATATAAGCGCTTCCTATCCCTTTTATCTCAGATTTTTCAAATTGGAGATAAAAAATCGTACCCTTTTCTTTTTCCGGAGATGGGCGGTAGCTAAAGGTAGCGTCTAATTGTTTGGCAAGCGTATTTATGAGACGGTATCCTAATGTATTGGTTTCGGAGATATCAAGGTTTTCCGGAAATCCTACTCCATCATCCTTTATAACCAATTTTAACTGTTCATCAACTTCCGCCAGATCGATCATTATTTTCCCCTTTTTTCTTTCTTTAAAGGCGTGTTTTATGATGTTGGTAACCACTTCATTGACAACGAGAGAACAGGGAATGGCCTGGTTAACATTTAGTTGGATGGAACTCAAATTAAGGTCAAGGGAAATATCTGCCTGTACCGGCATTGTATTTAATATTTTTTCAACCAGCGTCTTTATATTTTGTGAAAATTCCAGCTTTGAGAAACTGTTGGATTGATACAGTTGTTCATGAATAGTTGCCATTGAGCCGATGCGTATGACACTGTCCAGAAGCTTCGCTCTTAACTCCTCATTTTCTTCATCAAAGGCCTGAAGCTGCATCATACCCGATACAACGGCCAGGTTGTTTTTAACCCGATGATGTATTTCCGCTAAAAGGGTTTCTTTCTCTTTTAATGCCTCCTTTATTTTTTCCTCCTGCTTTTTTTGTTGCGTTATATCCTGAGCAATACCTTCCAGCATTTTTGGATTCCCCTCTTCATCCCGGTGTAGTGTTATACGCTCCATTATCCATTTTACTTTGCCATCCGGGGTAATGATGCGGTGTTCAGAATCATAGAAATTTTTATCGGGAAAAGGCTCTGCAGCATCACCCATAAAAATTTCTCTATCTTCTGGATGGATTGTCTTTAATAGATTTTCAAAATTAGGAAAAAAATTATTGGGATCTCGTTCCCAAATATTATAAACGTTTTCGGACCAATCTGATTTATCCTCAATGATATTATGGGTCCAATAACCTAATTTAGCTATCTGTTGGGCTGTTTTTAACTTAGTATATGCTTTTTCCAATTCTTCCTGGGCTTCTTTCTCTTGGGTAATATCTTCCAAAGTGCCATATACTTTGGTAACCTTACCTTCTTTAGCTAGAGGAAAGCCATTGACTTGTATAATTCGCTTTTCTCCCTCTTTTCGAGTTAAGTTAAGTTCAATACTGTAGGATTCTTTGTGTTTTATTGCCCGTTCCAGCGCTTTGTTAATTTTGTCAAGAGATTCTTCATCATAAAGCTTTTGGTTTATATGGGGACTTAAAAATTTTCTTTTTGGCAATTCATAAATTTCAAATGCTTTAGGAGTCATAAATACCTTCTCCGTTGATACATCATACTCCCATCCGGCAACCCCCGAAATTTGTTCCGTTCGCTCATTTATGAGTTGCAGCCTGCGTTGTTCCGTAATGTTTTGAAAATAAACAGTTATGCCTTCTGTTGATGGATGTACATTAACGCTAAACCATTTTCCCAGTGGCTCAAAATATTCCTCAAATGATGAGGGACGTTTTGTTTCTAATGCTTTTTTGTATTCAACATAAGATTTTTGGGCCTTATCAGCCGGAAAGACCTCCCACAGGTTTTTGCCTACAATTTCTTCCCGGGTCATTTTTAACTGTATTTCAGCTTCCCTATTCCATTGTATAACGGTCCAATCTTCCTGGATTTCAAAAAAACCATCAGTGATACTTTCCAAGATGTGATTTTCTTTCTGAAAAGGGTACTCTAATCCCGGTTTTTTAGAAAGAATCTCCATATCTACCTGGCATATAACTAAAACTCCCCCAACACCGCCAACCGGATCTTTTACCGGGCTATATTCATATTTGTTAACAATATTGTTGTTAACCTTTTCACTCCAAACAGTCTTATTGTTATTGAAAACCTGATCTAACTTGTCTTTCATAGCTTCCCAGGATTCGGACCATAGGTGTTCTCCTTTTTTTCCTAAATCATTCAGATAGTTACTACTAGTATTAAGAAAAGGTCTATATGCTTTATTGAAGAAGCAGAAGTGGTTGGATCCCCAAAAAAGCACCATGGGCAATGTCGAATTTGACATGATACTTATGGTTGCCTGTAAATTGTCCGGCCACTTATCAGAGGGGCCTAAAGGATGATCAGTCCAATCAGCAGACTTAATACAATCGGCTATGGAGCTATCAGTATCATCAGAGTTGTTGGTTTCCATATATTGGAAATACTAACAAAAAAAATTAGAGCAGCAGATGACTATCAATAAACATTAATTAATTTTAATATAACTATTAATTTATAAAGAAGGTATGATTTAAAAATGAGCTGCAATGATCGATTATGATCTCTTTTAATTAATCATTAAATATGCACCCATCCGACTCTCTTCATGAAAAAATAGAAATATCCGATTTTCAATAAAGAGCATTAAAATTTAATGATTAGCTTTTAATACCTTTAATAGTTAACAATACATAGGTAGTCAAATATGAAATCGCTTCTATTACTACACGGTGCTCTTGGAAATAAGAATCAATTGGATCCCTTTGCTTACCACTTAGATGACTATTTTGACCTGTATCGGCTGGATTTTGAAGGGCATGGAGAAGCGGGGCCTACGGGTGGTCCTTTCCGCATTGAGTATTTTGTAGAAAATGTACTGGGATATATGGATGAACACGGAATTAAAAAAGCAAATATATTTGGGTACAGCATGGGGGGATATGTCGCCTTGGCATTAGCTAATAAATATCCCGAAAGTATCCACAAAATAGCTACTCTTGGAACTATTCTTCAATGGAATCCGGAAATAGCAGAACAGGAATGTCATTATCTACACCCCGAAAAAATAAAAGAGAAAGTACCTCATTTTGCTGAAAAGTTAAAAGAACGGCATTTGTCTGGCTGGGAGCGCGTAGTAGACAGAACAAGAGATATGCTAGAGTATTTGGGGATGCATCCACAAATTAGAAAAGAAGATTGGAAGAAGATAAAAAGCAGCGTTCGTTTTCATGTAGGCGATCGGGATAATACGGCCCGAATAGAAAATACAGTAGAAGTGTATAAAAAGATGGATTATTCGGAGTTGGCAGTATTACCCAAGACCGGACATCCCGTTTCTGAAGTCAATATAGATGTATTGATTCCTTCTCTGCTGGAATTCTTTGAGGCAGCACGGGATAAGGATACAAATGAGCGGTCACGTAAAATAAAGGGCTATGGAAGTGAGCGGAAAAACTAGGCTAATGTACTTACTTACAAGTGATTAGCATTGAATTTACTTTTAACCGGTAAGGTTAGGAATATTTACCGATCGCTATGTCCCAAATCGCGATTGGGAGCAATTTGGTCGCGGACCAACTGCTTAAGTTCTTTTGATTCGGGAAAGCGCCCCTCTTTTGCCCTGGAAAAAAGGACTTTTCCATTAAGCGTGATATCAAAAGTACCGCCGCTGCCGGGACTTAAAGCCACTTCATCCAGGTCTTCTTCGAAAGTAGTAAGCAACTCTTGCGCCAACCAGCTGGCCCGGAAAAGCCACCGGCATCGCGTGCAGTAAACAATTTTTAGTTTATTTTTATCGCTATCCATCGCTCAGTCAGACTCCCTTAAACACCACAATGCCGTTATGTCCCCCGAAGCCAAAAGTGTTGCTCATGGCTACATCCACTTCCTTTTCCCGGGCATCGCCAAGTACAATATCCAGCGATGATGGTATTTTTTCATCAATGGTTTCCGTATTGATGGTCGGGGGGATAATATTTTCATTAATAGCCTTAATACAGGCAATGGCTTCAATCGCTCCGGCGGCACCCAGCAGGTGACCCATCATAGATTTGGTAGCTCCAATCGTAAGATGATCGGGCTTGTCACCGAAAACATTAACGGTAGCCTTCATTTCACTGATGTCGCCCACTGGTGTAGAAGTGGCGTGGGCATTGAGATAATCCACTTCTTCGGCATTGAGTTCGCTGTCATTAAGTGCCTGGTTCATTGCCTTTGTAGCTCCTTTTCCTTCCGGATGCGTGGCTGTCATGTGATAGGCATCGGCCGTCATGGATGCCCCGGTAACTTCGCCGTAAATATGGGCGCCCCGTTCTTTAGCATGTTCATATTCTTCCAGTACAAGCGTGGCCGCTCCCTCTCCCATCACAAAGCCGTCGCGGTCTTTATCAAAAGGACGTGAAGCAGTCTTGGGATCGTCATTGCGCTGCGATAAGGCCCGCATGGCCGAAAATCCTCCAAAAGAAGCCTCCGTAATACCCGCTTCGGATCCACCGGTAATCATTACTTTGGCCTTGCCCCACCGAATATAGTTGAGCGCATCCATAATGGCCGTGTTAGATGTGGCACAGGCCGAAACTGTGGCATAATTGATTCCCATAAGTCCATATTTCATGGAAATAAGTCCCGGTGCCATATTAATAATCAGCTTGGGGACAAAAAATGGATTGAATCGCGGGGTATAGTCATTATCAGCATAGTTTTTAACTTCCTCCTCAAAGGTATACATACCCCCTTGTCCGCTCCCCCAGATGACGCCGGTATCGAAGGGATCCATCTTGTCGAAATCGAGGCCCGAATCCTGTACCGCCTGCTCGGTGGAAACCAGTGCGTATTGGCTGTAGGGATCGGAGCGGCGGATCATATTGTGCTCCAGGTGTTCGGTAACATCATAGTCTTTGAGCTCGCAGGCAAAGTGTGTTCGAAATTGAGAGGGATCGAAATGTGTAATACGACCGGCCCCGCTTACCCCGTTAATTAGATTATCCCAAAAGTCGTCTACGTTATTTCCTATGGGCGATAAGGCCCCTAATCCTGTGACTACAACTCGCTTCGGCTTATTCATTGGTATGGATAAATATTTATTAAAGTATGTATAGGTTGAGTACCAGGCGCAATTGTGTGATTATTAAAAAATAGCCTGTTAATCAGTGTGTGTGAATATAACTTTCTCAGTTATCAATGGTAAATAATAAACCCAACCGAATTGGAAAAAAGGAATATAAAGGAAAAATATACCCGGGGAGAAAAAAATAGCCCTCCAGTGGAAGGAGGGCTATTCTAACAAAAAGATAAAGTAATTTTAGCTGTTTTGGGTGGCATAGAAACGTTCACGAATGATTTTGTCTCCATCCCATTCCTGAACGGCTACTTGTTCGAGTGTAACGCGATCGCCGCCTTTAAAGGTTACCTCCATTGCGCTTTCAACAGCCGTGGTTCCCTCTTCTTCATTTGAAGTGATAGCGGTAATATCGATGCCGTGGAAGGCTTCAACACTGTCAAAGAATTCATTTTCGCGTTCGCGATTGGTGTCTTTCCCCTCCACTTCGGTACCGTCTTCAAGAATCATCACTACATTTTCCGCATAATATTCTTCGAAGGCATCCAAGGCTGTTCCCTGCGCAATGTGGTCGTAAATGTCGCTAATTTTGTCTAAATAACTCATAAAAATAATATTAGTTTAATATTGAAGTATTTGTGAGATGGTATAACGGAGCTAAAAGTGAAAAAGTTTCCGAGAGCGCCATTTTTTTGTTTGCAGTCATTGCTGCTTCGGTCTATCTTGCATTCAACAGATCAAAAAACGGAGACACCAAAAAGATATGCCAAAAGTTAAGCTCATCGACATAGCGCATGGACGAAGCGGAGACAAAGGGGACGGCAGCAATGTGGGGATTATCGCCCGGCACCCGGATATCTATCCTTTTTTGAAAGAGAAACTTACCGCAGAAGTCGTTAAAGAACAGATGAAGCATATCTGCAAAGGAGAGGTTGAGCGGTATGAGCTGCCCAATATCGGGGCCCTTAACTTTGTGCTCCACGAAAGCCTGGCCGGCGGGGGTACCGTTTCACTGAAGATAGACGCCCAGGGAAAAACCCATGCCTATACCCTGCTCCGCATGGATATTGACGTGCCGGATGAACTGTTGGAAAAGGTTCACTAAGATCACTTTACCCAGTTAGGAGGGAATTTTGTAAAAATTTCTCCTTAACGAGCTGTCAACGCGATCCGCCAGCGGAGAAGCGATCTCCTTTTAGAGGCTCTGATCGGGAGATTGTTTGCCTATCGCGAAGCTTTTTTGTTGACCTCTTGAGTATCGCTTTCCCATTCCTGATTATTCGGACCACTATAACACGAAAGCTTATTTGTGTAAAACATCCGCCGGACTTTTAATAACACTCCCCTTGTTTTTTATAACGTGTGTGTAAATCATTGTTGTTTTAACATTTTTGTGTCCCAGCAGTTCCTGAACGGTTCGGATATCGTATCCAGCTTCCAATAAGTGCGTGGCGAAGCTGTGTCGTAAGGTATGGCATGTTGCATGCTTATTGATATCGCTTTTTTCTACCCCCTTCTTGACCTTTCGTTGTATGGTTGTATCGGAAATATGATGTCGATGTACCAATCCCGAACGTGGGTCTTTTGCTCTCTGAGGTGAAGGGAAAAGATACTGCCATTTAAATTTTTTAGCTGCATTGGGATATTTTTGTGACAAGGCTTTTGGAAGCAACGTTTCGGCATAACCGTCTTGCACATCTTTTTGATGAAGCATTTTTACCTTTTTGACCTGTCCTTTTAGTTTCCTTTTGGTTATCTGGGGCATTATAGTAACCCGGTCTTTATTCCCTTTGCCCGAACGTACCTGAATTTGATTGTACTCAAAATCCAGATCCAATACCCTTAGGCGAAGGCATTCAGATATGCGAAAACCTGCACCGTAAAGCAGCCGGGCAATCAGTTTGGATGTCCCTTTCATTTTCTGTAGTAGAGACCGCACCTCTCCAGGAGTTAACACTACTGGCAGTTTTTTAGGAGTTTTCGCTCGTTGAAAGTCCATCATTTTTTCGAGAGGCTGATCCAGAACGTGTTTATATAAGAACAAAATTGCACAGAGCGCCTGGTTTTGGGTTGAGCCGGCTACCTGTCGCTCTTCTGCCAGGTAATTCAAATACTTGACCAGATCATCTTCATTCATTTTACCGGGGTGTTTCAGATTATGAAATTTGACATAACGAACGACCCAGTTAACATACGCCTGTTCCGTTTTGTAGCTATAATTTCTGCGACGGATTGCTGTTCTTAGCCGGGCAAGTAATGAAAGCTTTGACATAATATTTGATCTCTTATTGAACCTTATGTTATTAGTAAGACCCAAAAAAAGACCAATCCTTACAAAAAAATATTATATCAACCTATTATCGCAATGCTATGTGTGATAATATCACCAGATAATACGTTATTTGGATTTAAATGGGATTTTTCAGAGTATTATCGTATGTAAGATAATATATTATCAAATATGCACCTTGATATAATTATAGGTTATACGTGCATTCATCATTAATACCTATATCAGCCTAACACAAATCGATACTATAATTTTTAAACCCAATTCTTAAATTCTATGCGTTTCGTTTTAATACTATTATCAATTTTTAGTTTAGTATTAACTGATTCCGCTCTTGCCCAATATTCAGGAAAATCATCGACCAAAGAAGACGACTTTAAAAAAACTAAAGTCCTTGTTTTAGCAACGCATCACATTAGCCATTATGAGGATGATTTTTCTCCAACGCTTCTTGACTCATTAATCAATGTTTTAAAAGACTATTCGCCCACTATAATTGGCATGGAAGTACTTTCAGGTGTCCAGATTGCAGAAATGGAACGACGGGGCGGACCTTATGACTCATGGCTTATTAGCTTTGCAGAAGAGCAGCTCAGATATGGATCGCAAGCACAAGAAGCTCTTGATATTTCTTGGCGAAAAGCGAACATGGTAGCCGACTCCCTGTTGGGGAAAGTGCAAAGTGCAAAAGAAATTGCAGACAGTACAAGATTAGAATTGATCAATCATCTGATTGCTTCTTACCGATTGCATACCGCTGCCTTACAATGGTCTTATCTAAGTGAAGAAAATCAATCGAATCAATCAATTATTCCCAAAACTACAGTAAAGGGACTCACTAATATCCTCAACTCCGCAGATGAAACTGTATCGATTTCACTTCGGCTTGCTCATCAATTGAATCTACAGCGATTATATCCAATCGATGATCACTTGGATAAAGATAGCTTTTATTCGGAAAATGACACTCAACTTGACAAAGCATTAGATGATTCTACTGTGCAGGCATTAAAGAATGCTCCATATTTAGTCAAGCAGGGAGATCTTTTGGAGCAAGGAATGGAAGACAGTACCTGGCTTCCTTTATATAAGTATATGAATTCACCTGCTTATTACGACCAAGACAAAGAAAAACAATGGCGAAATATTTTTCTTGAAACTTCTAACGTACCCTTGCGCTCTCGGCTTGCTCTGTGGGAAGAACGTAACCTGAAAATTGCTGCTCATATTCGTTCTGCAATTGCTCGTGACCCAGGCGGACGTGTTTTGATTACCATAGGGGCTTCTCATAAAGCATTTCTTGATTTATATCTCAAAGAAATGATGGGTATAGAAGTAGTACATCTAAGTGATATAATATAAAAACGAAGTATAAATGCCGTATAACCCGCGCATTAAGGGGACGCACCTCGCCAATTCTTTGCCGTTCTTGGTTTTTTAAATTTTCGTTCATTATTTATCAACTCAACATTTGTCCGTGCGCACCTTATGCGCCAGGTCGTTAGGTATTTTTAAATTCTACCAATCAATGAGATGATAAAAGGAAAAACAGAATTAGATGAACAAGTTTCGGATGAAGAGTACCAGTCTAAAAAGATTCACTATTTGAATTCTGAGTTGCAAGTTGACTTAGCATTCAATAAAAGTTTAATGAACCTGTCTGCTGGTGGTTTAGTACTTTCTGTAACTTTTATGCAACTTTTTGTAAAAGATGGAGGACTTGCCCTTAAGGGTCTTCTTTGGACTTCTTGGATTCTACTTCTCGCTGCTACTGTTCTTTGTTTATTCTTTTTCAAGATCGTTCAAAGTTCTCTTAGAAATAAACACCAAAAGTTAGAATATATGTTTAATACTGATCCGCCCGAGCGCTATGATGAGGCGTTTGAAGAAATTAATAGAGAAAGTATTAGAGAGGCTTTAGGTGATATTAGATGGAGTGAAAAAATTAAGAAGAAATTAAATTCCGTATTATCATTTCTTGCAGTTCATTTCCCTCTTATTACATCAGTGCTATTTATTAGCGGAGTAATATTTCTACTATTATTTGTATCCTACAATCTCTAAAAAAATGTCAAGCAGTAAACAATCTTGGGAAAAGTTTCTCAATCCAGAGAGTCTAAAAAGTAACCTTATTTATATTTCTCTTTTTATTACGTCCTTTGAACTATTTAAAGATAGAGTTGAAGAACTACCTTTAAATTTTTTTGCTAACGAATACGATCAAGATGGTCCAAAGGAAAGCGAAAAGTATAAAAGTGAGGTCAAATCGAGATCTAATTATTTAACAGAAGCATCATTACTTTGGTTTGCAGAGCTTGGAGCAATAGAAAAAGGAGATATAGATATTTATCATAAAATTAGAAAGCATAGAAATGAGCTTGTACATGATCTGAATAAATTTCTAGCTGAAATAGACAAAGAATTTGATGCGAACTTATTTACAGAGTTGATTGAGCTTTTTGCAAAAATTGAAAAATGGTGGATCGTCGAAATTGATATTCCAACTAATCCATTCCACTCTGGTCCCAGACCAACCGAAAATGATGATGTAATCCCAGGCTCAGTATTAATGCTTCAATTGATTCATGATATAGCTACAGGAAACGAACCAGAAGAAGGTTACTATTATGAGAAGTTCAAAGAAATGAATAAAAATACCTAACCCGCGCATTAAGCGGACAGGCCTCGCCGATTCTTGCCCGCCTGCTATTTATTATTTAACCTTTCACTTTGCAAACAATTTCAACACGTTGGCGCCTGCAGCTTATGCGCAAGGTCGTTAGGTTGCTTTACTACTAACCAGAAATTACCTTTGGGCCGAGTGTTAATTTGAAGTTTGGTAAATATTTGATGAGACAGTTACTACTTATTTCCATTTGCTTGTTAAGCTTGTCAATTATTACGTGTAGTACGAATAATGATACACAAATATATGATGTTAATATTTCTACTTCTCCCGTAGATGCAGGTAGCACCACTCCCGCTGATACTTCAATTGAAGAAGGCAAACAATTGAGTCTGAGTGCTGATGCAAACGAAAAGTATTTATTCACACACTGGAGCGGAGATGTTGATAGTACATCTACTAATCCTCTCTCAATCACTATAGATCAGAGTTATTCTATTACCGCCAACTTTAAAATCAAAAGTTATGAACTAGCTATAAATACGGATGGACAAGGTGTAGTTCATGAAGAAGTATTAGAAGAAAAATCAAAGGATTATAATCATGGAACTATTGTAAAATTGACTGCTGACCCTTCCAATCATTGGCAATTTCTAGAATGGCAAGGAGCAGAAACAGGTGCCCAAAATCCATTGGAAATAACAATGGATAAGAAAATGGAAATTTCTGCTGTCTTTGAGCGTAAGAGTTATCCTTTAAACATTTCCACTTCTGGTGAAGGAGATGTTTCACTTGATCCTAATCAGGTAGAATATAAATATGAAAAGTCTGTTGAACTTACGGCGAATCCACCAAATGGCTGGAGTTTTAGTAGATGGAAAGGCGATTATTCAGGTCAAGAAAATCCTGTTTCTTTATCAATAGACAGTTCTATGTCAGTAACTGCTATTTTTGAAAACAGTAAATTTGCTGGTGGAAATGGAACCCAAACTTATCCCAATAAAGTTTCTACTCTTAATCAATTGCAAGCTGTTAACCAATATCCTGAGGCGCACTTCAAACTAGTCAATAATATTGATGCAAATGCAACAGAAAGTTGGAATAACGGTAAAGGATTTAATCCAATTGGCAACAGTGATAAGCCATTTACTGGGTCATTCAATGGCCAAAACTTTAAGATTAGTAACTTAACAATAGACCGTATTAATGAAGATGCAGTAGGTTTTATGGGGCAAGTTAAAAATGCTGATATTAAAAATATTATTCTCGAGAATGTAAATATAAATGGAGACAGAGTAGTAGGTGGAATCATCGCTTATATTTTTCAAAGTACATTTAGCAACTCTCATATATCAGGAAATATTTCGGGGGGCACTTATACTGGTGGTCTTGTTGGTCAAAATAGTGGAAGTGAAATTATTCAAACTTCAGCTGATGTCAGAGTATCAAGTGATGGTCACAGTGTAGGTGGGCTGGTCGGACAATCTCAAGGAACTATTTTAAAGTCAAATGCCAAAGGCTCAGTTTCTGGCAATGAAAAAGTAGGTGGCTTGCTTGGATGGCATCGTGACGGTGAAGTTAGAAACTCATATACAACTACAGATGTCTCTGGATCAGAAAATATTGGGGGAATAATTGGAAGAAGTGAAAATGCCACTGAGTTGAGTACTTCATATTCAGTTGGTAGTATTTCTGGCACAACAAATGTTGGTGGTGTAATTGGAATTAATAATGGGAATATATCATCAACGTATTGGAACACAGAAACAACAAACCAAAATAATGGTATTGGTAGCGGTAGTTCTGGTGGGGTAACAGGTTTATCAACTTCAGAAATGTCAGGAAATGAAGCTAAAAACAATATGCCAGAATTTAATTGGAATGAAATATGGGTTACTACCGAAAATTATCCGATTCTATTTTGGGAATAGGCTAAATAAAAGTTGAGGGTAGTGAAAAAATTTCTATTTAATTACTTCGGTTATATTTCAGCAATTTTATTCTCACTTATAATTATATGTGCTTTTGTTTTAGACTTTATTGGTTATCAGTTTAGATGGCAAGTAACTATAACTATCCTAAGCTTAATTGTAACTTCATCTTTTCTTATCCAAAGGCAAAAGCTTCAAGAAACTAAACTATTCAATAAGCTTTTTAAGGATTTTAATAACCGTTACGATGCAATGAACGAATCCTTGGTAAGAATTAAGAATAAAAAAGAACTTTGCTCTGAGGATGAATCATACTTAGTTGATTATTTTAATCTTTGTGCTGAGGAATATTTATTCAAAAAGAAGGGCTACATTCCTGATGATGTTTGGAAATCTTGGGAAAATGGGATGGAATTTTATATGAAAGATGACAAAATTAAGCACCTCTGGATAAAAGAAAAGAAATCAGAGTCATACTATGGTTTAGAGATGCCCAATTGTGAGTAGCAACCTAACCGCGCATTAACTCGTTTATGCATTAGAAAGTCAACTCACTCCATACTTCTCCTTTGATCCTACCTGAGTGGTTGCTAGGACACCTGCCATTGAATAATTCCATACTGCTATTGACTACTATTCCCCTATCCCTGA
>NZ_BAABRS010000006.1 GCF_039545095.1 Fodinibius salicampi
GGACGTGACCCTCTGCAGCGCCGATGGTACTGGCCGACCGGCCGGGAGCGTAGGTCCCCGACTGCTCTTTTATTTACCAAGAGGTGATTCCCCACGGGAGTCACCTCTTTTTTTTATTAGATACAATGCATTAAATCTTAGTATCTAATATCTCTGCCTTTTCTTTATACCATTCATGAAAGGAGTCATTGCTAATCCGCTCTTTTACCTCATCCATTAACCATAAATAGAAGGTAAGATTGTGGAGAGAAGATAACTGTAAACCTAAGAGCTCATTATTGCGGAAAAGGTGGTGAATATAGGACATTTTGTACTTTGAGCATAAATCTGTGGGAAAATCAGGATCCAAAGGCTTGTTATGATTTTTCCATTTAGCGTTGCGAATGTTAATGTAGCCATTCTTTGTGAAAATTTGTCCGTTCCGGGCATTACGAGTAGGAAGTACACAATCGAACATGTCAATACCACGGGCAATGCAGTGCAAAAGATTGGCCGGTTTCCCAACGCCCATAAGATAGCGTGGCTTTTCTTCGGGTAAATAATCAGTATTTAAATCAGTCATTTCATACATCAGGTCCGTGGGTTCTCCTACACTGAGTCCACCAATAGCAATACCTTCAAAATCGAGATCAGTTACATATTTTGAGGACTCTTTTCTTAAATCAGAAAAAGTCCCCCCCTGAACAATTCCGAACTGGAATTGTTTATGCTCATATTTTGGTTGGGTGTTTAAAAAATGTTCCCGCCCCCTTTTTTCCCAGCGGTGGGTGAGCTCCATCGATTCTTTGGCATATTCATAGCTACAGGGGTACGGAGGGCATTCATCCAATACCATGATGATATCAGAGCCAAGGGTGCGCTGTATATCTACAACATTTTCCGGCGTAAAGAGATGTTTAGAACCATCCAAATGGCTCTTGAAATGAGCGCCTTCCTCTTTAAGTTCTCGATTGTCAGAGAGCGAAAATATCTGATATCCGCCGGAATCAGTAAGTATGGGACGTTCCCAATTAATGAAAGGATGTAGTCCACCTGCATTTTCTATAATGTTGCAACCCGGACGTAAATATAAATGGTAAGTGTTCCCTAAAATGATCTGAGCCTTTACCTTATCTATCAATTCATCTTGTTTTACTGCTTTAACCGATCCCAGTGTGCCTACCGGCATGAATATCGGGGTCTCAATTTTTCCGTGATCTGTATGAAGTGTGCCCAGGCGGGCTTTGGTTGATTCAGCCGTCTTATGTAATGAAAACAATGAAATAGAATTTTTAGAAAATGAAAATGGTTGTTTATTTAACGAATTCAACTTAAAATAATGAATTTCTTACTGTAACTTTAATCCCTTGGCAGAAGAGGGATAAGATTTTTAAAACCTAAATAGTGTTAGCAAAGTCGATTTTAAAATCATTATTCTATGGGAAGACATTCCTCATTAGTTATTGTACCAACATATAATGAATCTCATAATATCAGGAGACTTATTCGGCTGGTAATGAAGTTGGGGGATATTGATCTATTAATTATAGATGACGGATCGCCGGATGGAACAGCTGAAATTGTTAAAGAAGAGCAAAAGAAATTCTCTGATCATCTTTTATTAATAGAGCGGCCGGGAAAGCTTGGTTTAGGTACTGCTTATGTGCGAGGTTTTAAATATGCCCTGGAGCATGACTATCAGTATATATGTGAAATGGATGCTGATTTCTCTCATGATCCTAATGATTTGCCGATACTGATAAATGAGGTAAAAGATGGTCGGGCGGACCTAGCGGTTGGCTCGCGCTATGCAAACGGAATAAGTATTATTAACTGGCCGTTAAGCAGGCTCATCTTATCATATAGTGCTAACCTTTATGCCCGATTTATTACGGGGCTTCCAATCTTTGATACTACAGCTGGCTATAAATGTATCCATCGTAAAGTATTAGAGGGTATTTCCGTTGATAAAATTAGTTCTAACGGTTATGCATTTCAGATAGAGCTTCATTTTAGGGCTTGGATTGCCGGATTTCGTCTCAAGGAAGTGGCCATTATTTTTAGAGAACGTGAAGAGGGGGTATCCAAGATGTCAAAATCCATTGTATGGGAAGCGATTTGGCGTGTATGGGCATTAAAAATTAAGAGTATTTTTGGTGCTTTATAGATTAATTTCATTAAAAATAGGCTAACTAAAAACTCATATTTCTCTGATTAAGAAAGTCCTTAAACTCTTCGCTGTAGTTTGTATATTTGAGCATTCAATGATCGAAACAGTTTGATATTATAATTATGCAGTATTTAGATTTTGAACAACCTATTGCTGATTTGGAAGAAAAAATTAAAGAATTGCGTAGTCTTTCAATTGCCGATGAAGAGGTTTTGTCGCCGGAAATTGAGCGCCTCGAAAATCGGGTGGATGAACTGAGGGAATCAATATTTTCAAATTTGACCCGCTGGCAACGAGTACAGTTGGCCCGGCATCCAGAGCGCCCTTATACGCTCGATTATATTGAAAGGATTACCGATAATTTTGTCGAAATCCATGGAGATCGCTATCAAAGTGATGACAAGGCCATAGTAGGTGGGTTTGCCACTATCGAAGGCCAATCTGTGGTTATCATGGGTCATCAAAAGGGCAGGGATACCGAGAGCCGACAATTCCGTCGATTTGGAATGGCAAATCCCGAAGGCTATCGCAAGGCTTATCGGCTCATGAAACTGGGAGAAAAGTTCGATATTCCTGTTATTACGCTGTTGGATACCCCGGGCGCTTATCCCGGACTTGAGGCAGAAGAACGGGGACAGGCAGAAGCTATTGCCAAAAATCTGAAAATGATGGCTACGCTCAAAGTTCCTATTATATCAGTAGTTATTGGAGAAGGGGCTAGTGGCGGGGCTATCGGCATAGGAATGGGTAATGAAGTGTATATGATGGAGAATACCTGGTATTCAGTTATTTCTCCGGAGTCCTGTTCTTCTATTCTCTGGAAAACATGGGATTATAAGGAACAGGCTGCGGCCGTTTTAAAACTTACCGCCGAGGATCTTGATGAACTAAAAGTGATAGATGGCATTATTAAAGAACCATTGGGGGGTGCTCATCGAAATCCCGATCGTTCGGCCAAAGCCGTTAAAAATCAGCTCTTGGCATCCTTAAGTAGACTTAAGGAGATGAGTGAAAATGAACTGGTGGCAGCACGTATCGATAAATATTCGCAAATGGGAGAGTGGGAAATTGCCAGTAAAGCCAAAACAGAACAATAGTCGTGTTTCCTGCTGAAACCCCCATCTACCATTATTCCCACGAACTCCGTAGCCGATATGGTGAAACAGACCAAATGGGATATGTTTATTATGGCCGTTATTTGGAATATTTTGAAGAAGCCCGAACTGAGATGATTCGTTCCCTCGGTTTTCCCTATTCCCGCCTGGAAGAAAATGGAGTAATGCTACCAGTCGTTCATGCACAAGTGGATTATAAAGCTCCTATTTTTTATGATGAACTTATGCGAATTGAGGTAAGTTTGTTTGAAATCCCCACTGTAAAACTGGAAACCTACTATACGGTGTTTACAGAACGCAGGGAAAAACCACATTCGCGGGGTAAAGTTGTTCTGTGTTTTATGAATGAAGGAAGTCGTAAACCTTGTCGCGCACCGGATGACTTTATAGCGAATCTAACAGCTGCTGTGGAATCATGAGAGATTATGAAAAGTCAAAAGATGATTCTTTATTATCTTGTTTTCTTCTTCTCTCTTGCCTTAATGGTTATTGCGCTTGGTGGAGGCGTGTGGGGACAGAGTCAACCTTGGCAATTTCAGTGGCAACATAGTTTATTTCAGCATTTTTGTCATCAGATCCCTGATCGGTCTTTTGATCTTAATGGGCAACCTATGGCTGTATGCAGCCGGTGTCTGGGAGTTTACACAGGTTGGGCTTTGGGGTGGATTCTCTTGCCAATACTAAATATACTTAGAATCGTAGATTTTAATATTTTAGTTAAAATACTTGTTGGAATAGTATTGGTAAATTTAGTAGATATCAGTGGTGATTTTATTAACTATTGGGAAAATACATTAACCTCGCGTTTAGTACTGGGAATGCTACTAGGGAGCGCAGCAGCCATGCTATTTACGGGAGAATTCATTAATAAAAAATAAATCAAAAGGGAAATACTATGGAAGAATCACAAACGAAGGGATTTAATAATCCGGGAGAAGAAACCATAAATGCAGAACTTCCCTCATACTGGACTTCTGTAACGGTTGCCGGTCTGATATTTGGGATTTTAGCCTTCGTGCTGTCTTTAATAACATCTTATGCTACAATCAACTCAGAACCCAGTGGATCAATGTTTTCACCGGTACAGTTTATTGGGGTATTGGTTTGTCTGGCTGGCGCTTTTGGGGGAATGTTGGCAACCTGGCATTATGCGAAGGAATTTAATGTTGGAATAAAGTTGGGGAGAGGGGCATTAATTGGCTTTCTAACGGGAGTAGTTATTACCGTTATAAGTGTTGTTTTAGGTCAGTTATGGCAGCTTATAGATCCGGATATGACCCAAAAACTTATTGAAAGTACGATTGCACAAATGGAGGCAATGGAGTTACCTCAGGAGCAAAAACAGCAGATGATTGACATGACCGCCGAGAATATCAGGAGCCAGCAAAATATTGGCAGCCAACTGCTTTGGGGAATTCCTATGTACGGCATTCTCAATTTGATTACGGGCATGATCGGGGCTAAAATTTTTGGAAAAGAAGAAGAATAACTTAACGATTCTTGTTAATGGAAAAAGATTCAGTTAATTGGCATGATCCTTCGCATATTGAACATAATAATCATCGTTCCTGGATAGAACGGAATGGGTTTTCTGATTGGGCTCTGGCATTATTGTGGATTATTGCCGCTTTCTTTCTGTTTCAGTTTACCGCTATGGTGGTAGCCGGAGTCTTAATTGTGAGTCGGTCTGAGGGAGATATTGATCCCGCCCAGATGATGGCCTCTCTAACCGAGTATCTGGATCTTATGTTCATCGGTAATTCGGTCGGCCAGATTCTTTTTCTGGGATTAGCCACTTGGTTTTTTGCCCGATTGCATACCTCCTCCGATTCTCATCGCTCTTTTATGCGATTTAAGTTTCGGGATGACAGTTTACAGTTTGTCCTTTTGGCAGGGCTGCTGGTTATAGCCGTCCAGCCCACTATTTGGTTTTTGTCATGGCTAAATGCCCTGATCCCAATGCCGGAGGCTTTCTCAAATATCCAGAGTTCGCAAATGGAGATGATCGAAAACTATTTGAGGGGCGACCATCTAGTTTGGCTCACGTTGTTTCATGTAGCCCTGGTCCCGGCCTTTTGTGAGGAGATATTATACCGCAGCTATGTGCTTCGTGCCTTTGAGAAAAGCTGGGGAATATGGCCCGCTATTGTAATTTCAGGACTTTTATTCGGCTTGTATCATGTACAATTGAGTAATCTGTTGCCTTTGGCCTCGCTGGGAATGCTTTTTGCCTATCTGACTTGGGTTTCAAGGAGTATTTTCCCGGCAATAGCTGCGCATTTTATTAATAATGGCGGTAGTGTATTAGTAGGAACGCATTACCCGGAATCGGCTTTTGCAGAGATGACTCCGGAATCGATGCCCCCGCTTTGGGCCGTAATAATTAGTCTGTTAATTTGTACATATATTGTATATTGGATGTACAATCAGTATCAACAAAATCCGCACGGGGAGGCTTATTATGTTTGATGGTCCAAAGCCAAACGACATCGAAGATTGGGTTTGTGTATTTGAACGGGGGACAGAGTATGAGGTAGAAGCGGCCAAGAATTATCTTTCAAGCCTCGATATTCCTTCCAATATTCTTTCCAAACGAGATTCTGCCTTTAGTTTGAATGTGGGCGAAACGGCCTTGGTTTATTTATACGTTCCAAAGGAATATGAGCAGGAAGCCCGGGAGGCTATTGAGGAGCTGGATCTCCCAAGCGATTCGAATGTAGATCAGGAAGAGGAGTAATTCTTTTGTGAGTGAACTAACTAAACGTATTCTTTTTGCTGCTCCGGCCGCTGCGTTTTTCCTGTATATTACCTACTTAGGTGGATTTTACTTTGTAGGACTGGTTATCTTTGTCAGCCTCTTAATACAATATGAATTAATAGATATCAGCGAGGGAGCCGGCTTTAAAGCTGATCCTTATTTCCCCTATACTATTGGAATATGGATACTGCTAGCTCCTTTTCTTTCACATGTTTTAATTATTGGCTTAGGGATTTTTCTTTTATTTGTGGCTATTCAGTTGTTTAAGACCGGTGACATAGGACTTAAATCACTCATATCAACCTTTTTTTGTGGTATATACGCTCCGTTGGGAATGTTAGCGTTGATTTTAGTTCGTCAGCTGGGAAACTCGGAGACGGGCTTTCTGCTCACTCTGACGCTTCTGCTTATGGTCTGGGGAAATGATATTTTTGCTTTTTTTGGAGGCAAACAGTTTGGTAAAAATCATTTGGCTCCTACGGTAAGTCCGAATAAAACCTGGGAGGGCTTCTTTTTTGGCATAGTTGGGGGGCTTGTTGGTTTACTTATTGCCGTGTACACGATTCCGATCGATTTTCCGACTTCATTGTTACTAATGTTACCGGCAGTAGTACTGGTTAGCGTTTTTGGTCCCATTGGGGATCTGACCGAAAGCCGCCTGAAAAGAGCCGCTTCTTTGAAAGATGCTTCAAATATACTGCCCGGACATGGAGGCTTTTTTGACCGGTTTGACGCGTTGATTCTGGCGGCACCTGCTTTTTATTTTTATTTAGAGCTGTTAAGGATTTTTGATTATGCCACATATTGACATTTGTGCTGAGAGATTGCCCTTAACCTTGGCTCAGCCCTTTACCATAGCACGGGGCACCAAAGAAACGGTTGAAAACGTAGTCGTGCGGTTATCTGCTGATGGTATTACTGGATATGGTGAAGCTGCTCCGAATACCCGTTATAATGAAGATTCGGAAAGAGTTTCGGCATTTACGAAAAGCCTTTCAAACGATTTCTTCGACAACATATCAACCGCCCAAGCTCTTGCGAATAAGCTTTCCGCCCGTCGTCCCCAAGTGCAATCTGCGATGGCAGCGGTAGAGATGGCCTGGCTCGACTGGTGGGGTCAAAAGCAGGATAGCCCTCTCTGGCAGTTGTGGAAGGCCCCATCAAATACCACTCCGCCGACCTCCTACACTATTGGTCTTGATACGCTGGAAGTTATGCAGGAAAAAGTACGTGCCGCTTCAGACTATCCCATCCTAAAAGTAAAGCTGGGTACAGATAAGGATCGCGACATCATCCGGGCCATACGAGAAATTACGGATAAGCCCATCCGCGTGGATGCCAATGAGGGATGGACGACCTTGGGCGAAGCGAAAGGACAGATATCTTTTTTGGCCGACCAGAATATTGAAATCGTAGAGCAGCCGATGCCTGTGGCTATGAAGGAAGAGATGCAGCAGCTGAAGCAGTGGTCCCGACTGCCATTATTTGCCGATGAAAGTTTTAAAGGGGATGAAGACCTTGTAGAAATTGGGCAGTCTTTTGATGGGATTAATATAAAATTGGCGAAGATTGGAAGCTTAGTAAAAGCAAAAAGAGTAATTGAACATGCCCAAAAGCAGAATTTAGAAGTCATGATCGGCTGTATGATCGAAAGTTCATTAGGAATCGCAGCCGGAGCTCTTTTGGCTACGCAAGCTGATTATGTGGATCTGGATGGTAACCTGCTTATAAAAGATGATCCTTTTGCAGGGGTAAGTTTAAATAAGGATAAGAGAGTAGTTTTGAGTAACGAACCCGGATTGGGGATACATGCAAAATAGAATTAAGCTTTCTCATGCTGATGTTGGGATTGCTATTCGTTTTGGGATCGTATCAACAAAAAAGCTCCGACAATCAGAAAAATCAGTACCATGTTTCGCAAAAGCGTAAACTCCAGTCCCGAAGCAAAGCCCAAAGCACCGAAACAGCCACAATTTTCTACGCTCATTCCCTGGAAATAAAAGTAGGAGAGAACCGAAGAAAAGCCGATGAGCATTAACAGAGTCCCGGACAGTGCCCATTTGAGGTACCGTCCCCAAAGCAAAAAAACGGCCAGAATAAGCTCAAGTATAGAAGTGGAGATAACAATCAAACTGCTGTATTCTATGAGCCAATAAAATTCCGTTGCCATTAATTCTACCAGGTACTGGGCGTCTGAACCACTGATAAGCTTGCCAATACCGGAAGCCATAAAGATAATTCCCAATAGAATACGGATGGTCTTTAATGCTATGTTTTTATATTTGGGCTTCATTATCTTTATTATGCTTTTATGGAATGAATATTTATTTGTTAATGTAGTTGATGCAAAGTACAATATAGAAATCATTTTATGAATATTTTTATATCTGGTGGAACAGGATTTATAGGGGACTATTTGCGTATGATGTTGCTTAGAGAGGGGCATCTGTTGACAGTTCTTACACGTCATCCTGATGAATATGAAGATGAATCAGCTGAGAATCAGCGATTTGTATCCTGGGATGATGACTTGGTATCCCGGATGGAGGAGTCGGATGTGGTTATTAACATGGCTGGAGCTTCTATTTTTGGACGACGATGGACCGAAGAAGTCAAGGAAAAAATTTATTCCAGCCGAATAGAAAGTACCCGCACCTTGGTAAAAGCTGTAAAAGGAGCTGATAATCCTCCCGATACTTTTATTTCAACCTCAGCAGCTAATTATTATAAGGGCAAGGAAGATCAAGTGCTGGACGAGTCGGCCGAACGAGCAGATAACTTTCTTGCTAATGTATGTATTGACTGGGAGAAAGAAGCCCGTCGTGCAGAGGAGGTAGGAGTGAGAGTTGCTATTCCACGGCTTGGGATTGTATTGGAAAAGGAAGGGGGGGCACTTAGCCAAATGTTAACGCCATTTAAGATGTTTGTGGGCGGACCTATTGGCAGTGGGGAACAGTATTTTCCTTGGATTCATATGCATGATGTGTGCAGGGGATTACTCTTTGCGATCCAACAAGAAGACTTTAGTGGTCCTTTTAATTTGAATGCCCCGAATCCCGTTACGATGAGAGAATTTGCCGATGAGCTGGGATCGCAGCTTAATCGTCCGTCCCTTTTCAGAGTTCCCACCTCTGTCCTACAATTGGCTTTGGGAGAAGCGGCTTTGCCACTAACCGAAAGCCTGCGCATGCAGCCTAAAAAATTACAGCAACACGGCTTTGAATTTCAATATGAATATCTGACTAACGCCCTGGGAGATATTTTATGACTGGATTTTTTATTCGAAAAGCGTCCAGGAAATGACCCCCTCATTAGTAAAAGCGATCAACTCTTGATAACCATCTCCATTCACATCATTAATTATCGGGTATCGCATGCTGTTAGAGGGCAGTGTATTAAGTGATGTTCCATCCGTTACTTGCCATCCCAAAAGTCTTCCGGCATTTGTCAGCATGAGAATATCTTTTCGACTATCTTCATTAATATCAGTTATAAGAGGAGAGAAGTTTTGTTGAACAGGCTGGCCAATATTTTGAGTAAATAGGAGTTGTCCAGTGCTGTCTAAGATGTAAAAAGAACCATTAGCATCTGCGGTAATAATCATTGTTCCCTCTGCTAATTGTCCATCACTTCGAACACGCATATCGCTGAGGGAAGGAGTTCCGGTTAAGGCACTACTTGAAATATTAATAAAACTTGATCCGGAGGAATTTGAGTCCTGTTGTGTATTCGGGAAAAGCTGGCCAGCTCCCATAGCATATAGATTACCATCCTCAGCGTTGGCCAAAATATAGTCCTCAAATATTTGAGGCGAACCATTGATGGGAGCATTGGCAAAGCGTGGGAAACCCTCTTTTGAGCTCCCGTTAATCTCCCAAGCATGCACACCATTGCCGGAAAAGGCAATAACTGATTTACTATTCATGTATTCTTCGACTATGGGTCGAGCAGTAATTTGAGTATTGGTCGTTACCGGCCATCCGCTTATATTATTTCCACGCCCGTTCAGGATGTGAAGCTTTCGATCGGCTGTGGCGACCAAGGCATTTGGCAGTCCATTTCCATCTACATCTGAGACAACCAGTGGGGAAGTAATGGTTTCATCAAGCGTAAATGGAAACCTTGGCAGTAAGTCGCCATTTTCATCCCAACCGTAAACTTTATTACCGGCAGCTAAAAGAATCACATTTTTATCGGTTCCATACCAGTCATAGACTACTGGAGATCCAACCGGCGTGTCATTTCCGGTATTAGCTTCCAGAATACGGTTCCCATCAGCAGAAAGTGCAAAGACACTACCCGATGGAGATGCAAATACAATTTCATCGCGACTACTGCCGCTGATATCGGCAACGACCACTTCACCAGAAAGGTCTGACTGCAAGGGAAACACCCAATTTTCTTCATAGGGATCGCTTTCCTCATCTCCCTTATAAGAAGTAGCATAAAATTGAAGACTGTCCCCCTCTTCTGTAAGAGAAGTTGATAGTGTTAGAAAGCTGGATCTATTCAATATCGTGTTGAGATAACTATCCGGATAGGTAAAAGGGTTTATTAAAGAACCGAAGTTTTCATTTGTAATAAATAGTCCACTTATTTCTTCAGGCAGGTCTTCTTTTATATCTCGAAAAGTTCGTTCATAGTAGACTGTCCTTCTGCGTTCCTTGTCATCTGAAATAATTTCTGTGAGCTCTCTGCGTTTGGATATGGCTACCACATCATCAATAACTGAAAGGTAAAAACTGGGAGAGGAGTTAAGAGAGCTCCCGATAAGTTGAGCAAGTATTCTGCTTTGAATAAAGTAGATGCCATTCTGGACTTCAGCGTGGTCATCATCAACTAAATTATTAAGTATTTCTCTAAATCCGGCAGGGTCATCGAGTTTACGAACAAAAATATGTTCGCCATTTGTTAGAAATCCCGATTCGGCATAGATCGAAACGGCAAATTCAGATTCAAGAGACTCCGATATCGTAGCATAACGATCCGGTTGACTAATAAGCATCGAATCGGTGTGGGAGGTATCGGGTAAAGAGTCGGGCAAATCTTTAGCTGGATTTTGACGAAAAATTCCAAAAGCAGCAGCACTGGATGAAATATATTGATCCAGGCTAATAGGAGCATTGGCATCAGAAATAGTTTCAATAAAGGCACTTTTTTCTTCCTGTGCGAGTGGTATTGTTCCGGAAAGTTGGAAATCATATTTTTCGTTTGGATCAGATATTGAAAGCAAAGCCGGTTTTGTACCCTGAAACGCTTGGTTAAGAGCAGGATGATAGGTCACTTTTGCAATTTGTCGCGAAATCTCGCGCAAAGAAGGGGTATTCATAACAACATGGCCCGGCTGCAATTCGATATGGGTTAAATCAGCTCTTCTGTCATTATTGGAGTAGGCCCGAATTGCATCTTCAAGTCCCAAACTTGATTCGGAAAGCAGAAGCAGGTCATTGAGTGTAGCAGTGAATAAAATCTGATCCTTAATTTGGAGTTTATGAATGGTGGTTTCCTGGAAGTGGTATTTATTTTGGGCAAAGTCCCGATAGTAGTTTTTGAATAATTTTTCGCTGAAGCCATCCGGGGCTTGACCAACCCAAATAGCTTCAAGCCTGTTTTCCGCACCGGGGTAGAGGATCAATCCATTTAGATCCAAGTTGGAGGTCGTGGTAGAGTCAATAGCTTTAAGCGGTGTAATTGCGGAGGCCGTAACACCATCCACCAGGGAAGAATAGGGAGCCTCCATAACAGATCGTAGCGTCGTATTTTCAGCTGGTACAATTATAAAGGGGGCTTTCTCGGGTACGGCTCTCACCCACGGACGATCTTCAGAGGAGGAGCAGGATAATAGGATTATGGGAATCAGCAGTAGAAATGAAAAGTACTTTAGCTTATTCATAAATAAAAACTCAGTTCTCATAAATGGTATCAAAAATTCTGCAGCAAGCTAGTTCTAATTGTTGAATTATGCAGGTAGCCGTTAAAATATTTGTAACGAGCCAAAAGTAATAATTATTAGGATAAATGAATGCTTTTAATTTTCGAGGAGCATCAGTGCTTCCTTTTAACTGCTTGGAATTAGAGAAGTTCCCTCTACAGAAACGGGCATATAGAATAATATGCAATGGAATGGATGTGTATCCGTTAATAGATAAATGTTAAGAATTATAAGATGAATTGGTTTATTTGTCCCGTATTGCTTTACTTACTTGTATACCGTTGGGAATTGAACTTGAGACTAAAGTTATAACCATATCCATTGAGGTATGAGTGAGATCAATTTACATATTTTATTTTGGCTTATCTTGGGATTATTTACCCTGGGATCAGTAGTTATGGCCACTGCGACATTATTTAATGTTGTACGGTTACGCAATGTACGGCTCAGTTGGAAAGCTGGTAAGGTGTGGGGATATCCGCTATTTTCAACTTTATTTGTCTGTTCTACCTTAATTGTCGCAGGGATAGCTCTTTATTATGGTTCAGTAGAAGAAATAATTGCTGCCGGCTTGTATGGTTGGATGGGCGGTTGCTGGTTTTTTACCAGTTTTGTTGCCACAAAGAGATATATAACGGATCATGGTATTGTGAAAAATGTAAATGAGCCGATGCAGACCATAGCATGGCACCAGATACGTGATTTTGTAGAAAAAGAAAAAGAAAATCATATTCACTATATATTCATTTATAGTGGTGATATTTATGACAGTACTTCCAAACTTATTCGTTTGGAGCTTCAGGTTCCGTTACGAAAGAAGGAAGCGTTCAGAAATTTGATTTCACATAAACTTGGACGCCGTATTCGTTGTTATATAAAGGATGATGACGACATCAACGTCGAACAGTTTGAGTAATTCTGCATCTGATTAATTTTAATTTAAAGTTCTAGGCATTTGTTCGAAGAGATACAAAATTCAGATATAGTTCAAGAGCGGACTTTCTTGGTAGGAGTTTATGGTCCGCAAACTCCGCGTATTCAGGCCGAAGAATACTTGGATGAGCTGCAAATGCTCACTCATACAGCAGGAGGGATCACCATAGATAAGATTCTGCAAAATCGGACTCATCCGGATCCCTCTACCTATGTTGGCTCGGGGAAGCTGAGAGAATTAAAGCGTATGGCATCTGATAAGAACGTCGAAACGCTTATTTTTGATGATGATTTGTCGCCTACCCAGATCCGGAATATTGAAGAGGAGACAAAAGCAAAGGTACTGGATCGCAGCGGGCTCATTCTAGATATTTTTGCCTCACGGGCCAAAACAGCCGCGGCTAAAACCCAGGTTGAACTTGCCCAGTTGCAATACTTGTTACCTCGCCTTACCCGTTTTTGGACTCACCTTTCCCGGCAGCAAGGTGGAATCGGGACCAGAGGGCCCGGTGAAACCCAAATTGAGACCGACCGCCGGCTGATTGACAAACGCATTGCCACACTAAAAGAGAAGTTGGAAAAGTTGGATCGTCAGCGACAGACTCAACGTAAAAGGCGATCAGATAATATCCGTATTTCCCTGGTGGGTTATACGAATGCGGGTAAGTCAACACTAATGAATACCATAACCAACACCGAGGTGTTGGCAGAAGATAGGTTATTTGCGACGCTTGATTCGACGGTTCGACGGTGCGAAATATCAGAATATGAAGTATTACTTTCAGATACAGTCGGATTTATTCGCAAATTGCCGCACGACTTGATTGAAAGTTTTAAATCAACCTTAGACGAGGTGCGGGAAGCAGATATTTTACTTCATGTTGTTGATGCCTCCGCTCGAATGATTGATGACTATATTGAAGTTGTTGATGATACCCTAAAAGATATGGAGGTAACGGACGATAAGAAGCTCTTGCTGGTATTTAATAAAATTGATGCAATTGATCCCCGGAAGATTACTGAACTGCGCCGTGTTTATCCGGATGCTGTATTTATTTCAGCAGAACGGGGGATCGGAATTGGAAAGCTCGAAGAGCAAATACAGAACCTCATTGAAGAGGATTTTGTGACCGAAACAATGAGGATACCGGCCGCAAAGTACGAAGGAGTGGCATTTTTACATCGCGAGGCGAATATTTTGGAAAAGAAATATGTAGGATCAGATATAGAACTCACATTTAGTATAGCAAAGCCCGATTTAAAGCGGTTAAAATCATTACTGGATAATATCGATACGGCTGAATCAGTTATAGAGTAAATATCCAAACAGGTCACTGCTTATGCTGGTAACAAAAAAACTCATAACGTCTAAGTTCGAACCCTTAAAGGGAGATACGTCTCTCGAATCGGTTAAGAAGCGTATGGAAGAGTCTGGTATATATACTCTTCCAGTGGTAGATAGCACTACGCATGCCTTAATTGGCCAGGTTTCTTTACGTCAGTTGGATGGAGCAGAAGAAGGGCAGGTTGTTTCCGATCTTGAACTCGAAGAGCCGGTAAAAGTGTACAGAAGCCAGCATATCTTTGAAGCAGCACGGCTCTTCCTCCAGTATGAGCGAGAAATTTTGCCGGTTATTGACGAGGAATGGACGCTGCTTGGAGTGATAACCAGAGATGTGATTTTAGAGCATTTGGCACAGTTGTTAAATGTAGCGGAAACAGGTTCTGCCATTACCGTAACACTTGATCGTATTGATTTTTCAATTTCAGAAATCGTTAATATAATTGAAACGGAAGGGGCCAAGATATTGGGTATGACGGTTGAAAAACCCAGTGAATCCCAGCAGACATTTACTATATCTTTTGTGCTTGATATACAGGACGTGAGTCGCGTTGCGGCAGCGCTTCGACGGTACGACTACATCGTTGCAACTGATTCTGAAAATGAGGTTTTACGGGATGATCTCGAAAACCGGGCAGATGAGTTAATTAAATATATTGATATGTAAATAAAATAAGCTATTAGTGCGTTTATAGACGGGTCTAACGAAAGCATTAATACTTGTTTATTTTCCCTCCTTAAATGAAGCGTGCATCCAAGGGAACTTTTTTAAATTATTTGTATACCAAAACAAGGAGTATAACGGCTTTTAAGTATGCTGTAGGTCCGATGATAAAACGTGCAGAATCACTGCTAAATAAATAGGTCAACTCATACTTATTTTTTACATTTAGACCTGTTATACTACCTTTTATATATTTTTAAAAGAAATAATCGGTTGCTGTATCCATGATGATAATGAAAAAACATTTCAGTCTAGTTTTCCTGTTGCTGATCGGCTTAACCAATGAATCTGTGGCGCAAAGCGTGCAGGAACCTGCTACAGAGACCTTCCAAAATGGTATTCAATTATTTGAGGAAGGACTTTACGAAGAGGCCTCAGGAGAATTAGAGCAGTTTCTTGAACATCACGAAGATCATCAAATGGCTATTTCCGCCCGTTTTTATTTGTCTCGGGCCCGCGGTAAGACAGATTCTGTAAATCAAGAAGCCTATTATGAGCAGTTCATTTCGGAGCATCCCCACTCTGACTTTTCCTCGAAGTTGTTATTTGATCTTGCGGACCGGGCAAAAAGGAACGAGGCTTATGATGAAGCTTTGGCCTATTACCAGCGGGCGATCGATTTGGGATTACCCCAAAAAAAGGCAGCTCAAACATATTACTGGATGGCAAGAACAGCGAGCTCTAACAATGAGCCTGAACAGGCGAGAAATTATTTTTTAAAATTAGCAGATGATTATCCGGATACGGACTGGGCCCCGAAGGCACTTTATGAAAGAGGACAGCTCTTTTTATCGGAGGAACGTTATGACGCTTCGACCGATGCTTTCGAATTATTAAAAGAACGATATCCCAATGCGGATATAACCCGTCGCACAGCAATGGCCCTTGGCGAATCTTATTACCAGCAGGGGCGCTATGAGCAGGCTATAGAGGCATTTAAGAATGCCATGCCATACTTGGATGAGGAGATGGAAACCAAAGCCGTATTGCTCATTGCCGAAAGTTATAACTATTTAGAAAACTTTGATGAAGCCTCTACTTATTATCGGCAATATATAAATCGTACGGAGGGAACAGAAGCAGAACGGGCAGCTCATTATGGATTAGGATGGCTATATCATAAACAAGAAATTTATCATTGGGCATCCGATGAGTTTGAAAAAGCTGCGAATGGATCCGACGAACTAGCACGGAAAGCGCTTTATTATAAAGCGGTAAATGAAAAGATGGGGTCTCGCTACCAAGAAGCAATGAACACATTCCGTCATTTCGGGGATCGATTTACTGAAGGAAGCTGGGTAGAGCAGGCTTATTACGAATGGGCAATAACGGCCTATGAAATGGGCAATCATCCGGAAACTATTGAAGTTCTTTTGTCCCTCGTCCGTAATGAAGATGAGTTAGAGTGGAGCGGTAAGGTGTATACCCTGTTGGGTGAAGCCTATTTTGCGAATGAAGAGTATACCCGATCTATCCAGGCTTTTGAAGAAGCGGAAGGGATGGCAAATATCGATCCGGAAGTAAAGCGTGAAGCACGTTTCCAAAAAGCATGGGTACAATATAGCAACCAGGCCTATCAGGAGGCGCAGAAAAATTTTGAATCCCTGTATGAAGAGGTGCCTGAAGAAGAAGTTGGAATAGAAGCCTTGTTTTGGAGCGCTGATGCATATTATAATATGGAAGAATATGGTCCGGCCGCACAGCAGTTTAGACAATTTACACAGCAGTATGGCGATCATGAATTGGTAGGCCCTGCGAGTTATTCCCTTGGATGGAGTTATTTTAAAATGGGTGAATTTGAGCAGGCCATTGGTCCGTTGAATACCTTTCTACAGGAATACGACCCGCCTGAAACAGCTCTCTATCCCTATAATACTGATACGCGCCTTCGTATTGGAGATGCGTACTTTGCACTTGGGGACTATAGTAATGCTATGTCTACTTACAGGGAGGTATTAGGAGCAGAACCTGGTGGAGATTACGCTCTGTTTCAGATAGCAAACAGTTATTATAGAAGTGACCAAACATATGATGCCGTGACCACATTTCGTCGGTTTCTGGAAGAGTATCCGAATAGTCAGTTAAGCCAGCAGGCGCAGTATAATATTGCTTATATCTATTTAAATACCGGAAATTATTCTCAAGCTGTGGAAGAATTTCAAACGGTAATCAGTAAGTATCCCGGTACGAGTTGGGCGGCTCGCGCGCAATACAATATAGGAGATACCTATTATAACGCCGGCGATTATGAGCAGGCTATTGCCGCCTATAAAAAAGTCATGGAAAAATATCCGGATAGCGAATATGTTATCGAGGCCGTCAATGGGATTCAATACTCCCAAATGTCAGTGGGAGGAGCCGATAACAGTTCAGATGCATTGGAGCAGTTTCTGGAAGAGAATCCACAGACTTCAATGGCAGATCGTCTTCGTTTCCGTCAGGCGGATAACCTGATGCAATCCGGAGATTATAATAGTGCAATTGAGGAATTTCAGCAGTACATCCGAATTACTAATAATGAAGAGTTGTTACCGGATGCCCACTTCAACTTGGCTAATGCATACGAAGAAACAGATCAGCTTGGAGAAGCTATCAGCGCATATCAGACCGTAGTCCAGGAATTTCCCGACTCGGATCGTTTTGGTCCCTCGCTTGCGGCATTGGGCCGAATTTACTATAACAGAGGTAATTTTGAGCAATCGCATGAATATTTTAGCCAGCTTTTGGAAGAAGGCAGGAATGATTATCGTTTGGAGGCTCATATTGGCAGAGGTAACGCCCAGCTTCAAATGGGTAATATCGATGCAGCTGAAGAGGCCTATCGGTCCGCATTACAAATTAACAGCAGTTACGCCTCCGCGAATGTAGGATTAGGAAAAGTTGAGCTTGAAAATGGAGAATATCAGGACGCAAGAGATTTGCTTAGCTTGGTTGCCGAGGCAAATACTTCGGAAGTTGGAGCAGAGGCACAGTACCTTTTGGGTGTTGTGAATCAAAGAAGTGGAAATTATGAAGAAGCACTTCAAAATTATTCGCGAGTAAGTGTTTTATATGGAGCATTTGATACATGGATTGCTCGGGCCCAGTTAGGAAGAGCCGAAAGCTTTATTCAATTAGGACAAACGGGTGAAGCGAAGTCAACCTTGGAAAACTTGATTCAGAACTATCCCAATAAGCCGGAAGCACAGGAAGCACAAGAACTCTTGGATTCTATCAATTAATGAACTACGATATTCAACCTGCGGATACACTTCATGGTAATGTTCAACTCCCGGCTGATAAGTCGATTTCACATCGGTCGGCTATGTTTGCTGCCTTGCATGAGGGACAGTCAATTATAAAAAATTTTTCAGAGGCCGCTGATCCTCACAGTACGCTGGACTGCCTCCGTAAATTAGGGGTCGGAATACAAATTAAGGATAAGAACATTATCCAGGTGGAGGGCGTGGGACGTGACGGTTTCCTGCATCCTTCCGAGGATTTGGACTGTGGAAACTCCGGAACGACAATGCGGCTGCTCAGCGGCATCATTGCCGGCTCCGGGGTTCCAGCTCGGTTGACAGGAGATGAATCACTCTCGTCTCGCACCATGAAGCGAATCATCGATCCGCTTACCGAGATGGGAGCAGTAATAGAAGCAAGAGATAACGATTTTGCCCCGCTGAATATAAGGAGAGATATCCCACTCAATCCCTTGTATTTTCCGCTTCCTATTGCCAGTGCACAGCTGAAGTCATGTGTGCTATTAGCTGGATTGTATGGGGAAAAACCTACAAAAGTTATTGAAACTTTGCCCAGTCGTGATCATACAGAACGTTTGCTCAATTTGCCTATCGAAGAAGAAAATGGGGAAAAGCGAATATTCTCCAGCAGAGAAGATGAGGTGCCGGAGCAATCCTATCGCGTGCCTAATGATTTTTCGGCCGCGGCATTTTGGTTGGTAGCGGGTGCTATTCATCCTGATGCCGAGATTGTGCTACCTAAAGTAGGTCTCAATCCCACTCGCACAGGAGCGCTGGAGATATTGCAGCAGATGAATGTCGATATAAAAATTAATAACCGGCATTTTGAAGGCCCCGAACCTATCGGCGATTTATCCGTTTATTCTTCAACACTTCAGCCTATTAATATTACAGAAGAGGTCGTTCCCAACTGTATAGATGAAATTCCCATTCTTTCGGTGGCAATGCTTTTTGCTGACGGATTATCAAAAATTTCAGGAGCGGAAGAGTTGCGTCATAAAGAAACAGACCGTCTGACAGCCATAGCAGAAATTCTGGAGGGAGTAGGAGCTGATTTCAAAGAATACAAGGATGGGCTGGAAATTAAGGGAGATCCAGACTTTATCCCTGATGCTGCAACGTTCCAAAGTTATCACGATCATCGTATTGCAATGTCAGCAGCAGTACTTGGTTTGATGGGGACTTCCACTTCAACCGTTGAAGGCGGAGAATGTACGGCTATTTCATATCCCGGATTTTGGGATGACCTGTCAATGCTGACGAATTGATTTTATAGTCCGCAAATCTGACAATTCCTTTCTTTTGTTGGCACAATAATGCCAATACGTCATAAAATTATCTCTCCTACACAACTTGGCATTGTCATTGCTCATATAAGAGCGAACCATAACAAATGGGTATACCCATGAGTGAATTTAGTATTGACATTGAAAAGCAATTAACCCGGCTGGGCAAGGATATACAGAATATTGTTGAGCGTATTGTACCGCTTGAAGATAAAGGGCATGACTTTACGCCCGACTGTGATATTATTGAAAGTGAAGAAGAATTTGTAATTAAGCTTGATTTGCCCGGTTTATCTAAAGAAGAAATAAACCTTGCACTAAAAGATCGTGTGTTAACGGTAAAAGGAGAACGTGCTGATGATGTGGACGATCAGTCGTATCGGCGACAGGAACGCTCTACCGGTGTTTTCTCACGTTCGTTTGCTTTGCCGGAAAATGTCAATACCGCCGAAATAGATGCACGGAGTAGTCATGGAGTATTGACGATTACCATGCCAAAATCCGGTGTGCCCAATGATGCGACTTCTATACCGATTAAATAAGAATGTTGCTTCAAGAAATTTAAAATAATTCGAATATAAATCCGAGCTTTCGGATAAAAAGATATTTCTTAAAGAATTAAAACAGTTAACAAAAAACATAGATTACTATTATGGGAAAGATCATAGGAATTGATTTAGGTACTACCAACTCCTGCGTTGCTGTAATGGAAGGCAGCGAACCGACCGTTATTCAGAACTCTGAAGGCGGACGTACAACGCCCTCTGTTGTAGCATTTTCTAAAGACGGAGAACGTTTGGTCGGTGCCCCTGCCAAACGACAGGCAATCACAAATCCAGAAAAAACCATTTCCTCAATTAAGCGCTTTATGGGCCGCTTCTACGATGAAGTGGAGGAAGAAGCCAAACAAGCCTCTTACGAGATTGTAAAAGGTGATAACAATACGGCCCGCGTTCAAATTGAGGACCGCACCTATACTCCTCAGGAAATTTCAGCTATGGTGCTTCAGAAGATGAAGCAGACCGCTGAAGAGTACCTCGGAGATGAGGTAACTGAGGCGGTTATTACGGTACCTGCATATTTTAACGATGCGCAGCGTAAAGCTACTCAGGAAGCGGGTGAAATCGCCGGTCTTGATGTAAAACGAATTATAAACGAGCCAACCGCTGCTTCACTGGCATATGGTCTTGATAAGAAAGATCAGGATATGACCATTGCTGTGTATGACCTCGGTGGTGGTACTTTTGATATCTCTATTCTGGAGCTCGGTGACGGTGTATTCGAAGTAAAATCTACTTATGGAGATACCCATCTCGGCGGTGATGACTTTGACTCCCGTCTGATCGACCACCTGGCTAAAGAGTTTAAGAAAGACGAGGGTATCGATCTCCGGGATGATCCGATGGCTATGCAGCGACTCAAAGATGCTGCAGAGAAGGCCAAAATAGAGCTTTCAAGCTCACAAAAAACAAATGTAAACCTGCCGTTTATTACAGCTACGGATTCCGGACCTAAACATTTGAACATTGACATCACTCGTTCACAGTTTGAAAAGATGATTGATGATCTGGTTCAGAAGACGCTTGGTCCGTGCAAGAAAGTGCTGGATGATGCGGATCTGTCTCAGAATGATATCGACCAGGTTATTTTGGTCGGTGGTTCTACCCGGATTCCAAAAATCCAAGAAATTGTTAAAGATTTCTTCGGCAAGGATCCAAGCAAGGGCGTAAACCCCGATGAAGTTGTAGCGGTAGGTGCTGCTATTCAAGGTGGAGTAATGTCCGGTGATGTTGATGATGTTGTCTTGCTGGATGTTACGCCGCTTTCATTGGGTATCGAAACGCTGGGCGGTGTATCCACACAGCTGATTGAGTCAAATACTACTATCCCGACTAGTAAGAAGGAGACATTCTCTACTGCTGCCGACAACCAAACCAGCGTAGAAATCCATGTGCTGCAAGGTGAGCGCGCCAAGGCTCAGGACAATAGAACGCTTGGCCGCTTCCACTTAGATGGCATTCCGCCGGCACCACGGGGCGTGCCTCAAATTGAGGTTACGTTCGATATTGATGCTGATGGCGTGCTCAACGTAAGTGCCAAAGACAAAGGAACAGGCAAAGAACAAAGTATTCGTATCGAGGCCTCTTCGGGTCTTTCCGAGGAAGAAATCGAAAAGATGAAGGAAGAAGCCGAGAAGCACGAAGAGGAAGACGAGCGTATTCGCGAGCGTGCTGAGAAACTGAATAAAGCTGACAGCTTGGTTTTCTCCACGCGCAAGCAGCTTGATGAGCACGAAGATAAGATCTCTGATGAAAATAAAGAGAAGATAGAAGCCGCACTTGAAAAAGTTAAAGAGCTTCACGATCAGGAAAAGGTCGATGAGCTTGATGATGCCATGGAAGAGTTAAATAACGCATGGTCTGAAGCTTCACAAGAGATCTATCAATCTGCTGCCCAAGAACAAGGTCAGCCGGGTGCTGGCGCTGCCGGAGCCGGACCAGGCGCCGCTGCAGGTGCTGCAAATGCAGCAAATGGAGCTGGTCAGGCTGAAGGAGAAGATGAGGATGAAGAAGATGCAGTAGATGCTGATTTCGAAGTCGTCGATGAAGACGATAAGGAATAATGCTTTACACATCTGAAAAATGTAAAAGCCCTCCACCGATCGGTGGAGGGCTTTTTTTATCTTGGGGAGCCTCCTAATTATGTCTTATATTAGCATCAGATTTTAGAAAGGTTACTATTGTGAACAGCACAACGATTAGCACTGATTTTCTTGTTATTGGAAGTGGAGCAGCCGGACTGAGTGCTGCTTTACATGCCAGCAGATATGGTAAAGTCCACCTCGTAACAAAATCCAATTTGGAGCATAGCAGTAGCTATTGGGCCCAGGGTGGAATTGCTGCTGTGTTAGATTCAGATGATTCCTACAAAAGTCATATAAAAGATACGCTTGAGGCGGGACGTGGTCTCTGTAATACCGAAGCCGTTGAGCTGTTAGTTAGGGAAGGAGCTCACGAAATAAAAAAGTATATTGACTTGGGGATGCCATTTGATTTAACGAATGGGGAGTTGGACCTTGGACTCGAAGGGGGGCACTCTAACCGCAGAGTATTGCATGCGAATGGAGCGGCTACTGGAAAAGCGCTTGTGGAATTTTTGACTGAACTCGTAAAAAAAGAGGAACAAATAACCGTGGTCGAGCACGCCTTCATCTATCAGCTTTTCGCTGATGAAATTGAATGCAGTGGTGCAGCGGCCTATCTGTTTGAGGAGGATAAAAATATCAGTATCGAAAGCCCGGCTACTATATTAGCTACCGGCGGATATTCAGGATTGTTTCAACGGAGCACCAATCCTCATACTTCCACCGGGGATGGATTATGGCTCGGCTTAGATGCCGGAGCAAAGCTGCAAGACCTGGAGTTTGTTCAGTTTCATCCTACCGCCTTCTATACCGATGATGGATCTACATTTCTAATTAGTGAAGCGTTACGGGGCGAAGGAGCCCGACTGTATAATGAAGAAGGAACCCGATTTATGGAGGATTATCCCCGAAAAGAGTTATCGCCCCGGGATATAGTCTCCGGAGAAATACTTCGTCAAATTCGGCAGCAGAAAGAAAATTATGTATATCTGGATCTTCGCCATTTGGATGCCCGTCGTATCCGAGAACACTTCCCGAATATTATATCCAGAATTGAGGCACAGGGTATCAATATCGAGAAAGAAGGTATCCCGATAGCTCCTGCCGCTCATTATTGCATTGGAGGACTGGCTACCGACTTGGATGGATGTACCTCAGTAAAAGGATTATATGCCTGTGGCGAAGTCGCGGCAACCGGCGTACATGGAGCAAACAGATTGGCAAGCAATTCATTGCTGGAATGCTTGGTATTTAGTAAACGGGCTATTGAGCATGCGGTAGATGTCGAAGCTCCTGAGCATAATGTACCTGTGGCAAATTTTTATGTTGACGAAGCAAACAAAGACGACTTTGTGCAACTGCAGAAGCAGATTGCCTCATTATTAAGTAATTTTGTAGGTATCCAGCGAAATAAAGGGGACCTTGAGTATATTATAGAACAGGTTGATCAGCTTTCTGGCTCATTTTCCGAGACATCCGAAGAATATTTTTCAATACGTTCTCAAGGATTATTACAACTTGCATACTTTATTAGTAAGGCGGCTTTGAAACGAGAAGAAAGCCGGGGCGTTCATCAAAGAACAGATTTTCCTGATCGCTGGACAAAAGCAAAACATCTATCGTTTGAAAACTCCATTAAATATACAGGGCAGGCCTGAATTACAGATGGTACTTGCATCAGAAACACAAAATATGGATGAGGCTATTGCCAATTTAGTAGAACGTGCCTTCGAGGAGGACATCCAAAGCGGAGATGTGACGACCAATGCCATTATTGATAATAAACGTCGGGCTCATGCCGTATGGACAGCTAAAGACAAGGGAATCATAAGCGGGCTTGATATAGCTGAAACTGTATTCAGGAAATTGGATCCCGATCTCAAGTGGAATCCCTATATTGAAGAGGGTGATGAGATTAAAGAGGGAACGGAAATTATAGGCTTTCGCGGACTCGGGAGGGCACTTTTAACAGGAGAACGTATTGCTTTGAATATCGTGCAGCGAATGTCTGGTATTGCTACTAAAACGAATCGTTTTGTAAGTGCTATAAAAGGATTGGAAACTGATATTTTAGATACGCGTAAGACCGTGCCGGGACTTCGTCTTCTGGATAAATACGCTGTTAAGGCAGGAGGAGGAAAGAATCACCGAATGGGACTTTATGATCTGGCGATGATTAAAGATAATCACATTGTTGCAGCAGGAAGTATTAACAAGGCGGTCAAGCAAGTACGAGAAAAAAAAACCAACCTGGAAATAGAAGTTGAGGTGAAGGACCTCTCAGAGGTTGAACAAGCATTGGAAGCACGGGCTGATATTATTATGCTCGATAATATGACTCCTGCACTTATGAAGGAGGCGGTTGCCCGTATTGACGGACAGGCCCGGGTTGAGGCTTCCGGGAACATAACACTTAATAATGTGCGCGAGGTAGCTAAAACCGGAGTCGATTATATCTCGGTAGGAGCCCTTACCCACTCAGTACAGGCATTTGATATCAGTCAAACTTTACAACATATTTCTTAACTAAATCGCAATTATCTGGGATAAATTATGAATACCCAAGAATTAATAACCGAAGTTAAACGGTTAAAAGAAGAAAAAAATGCAGTAATCTTAGCTCATAACTATCAGGTGCCGGAAGTACAGGACATTGCTGATTATATCGGTGATTCACTGGGGCTATCGCATCAAGCTGCAGAAACAGAGGCTGAACTCATTGTTTTTTGTGGTGTACACTTTATGGCGGAAACGGCTTCCATTATTTCTCCCGAGAAAAAAGTTTTAATTCCGGATCTGGATGCGGGCTGTTCGCTGGCCGACAGCATTACAGTAGAGCAACTTAGGGAATGGAAAGCTGAGCATCCCGATGCGGTTGTGGTCACTTATATAAATACGACCGCGGCTGTAAAGGCAGAATGTGATTACTGCTGTACATCATCTAATGCAGCTGATATAGTAGAATCAATTCCGGAAGAGAGAGAAATACTGTTTCTGCCGGATAAATTCCTCGGCTCTTATGTCGAAATGGTAACGGGGCGGGAGCTGAATATCTGGGACGGAGCCTGCCACGTGCATGAAAAAATAGGAGAGCTGAATCTGAATGAGAAACAAAAAGAGTATCCCGAGGCTGAAATTCTGATCCATCCCGAATGCGGCTGCTCTACATCCTGCATGATGAAATCGGCCATGTACTTTGATTGCGATGACGGACATATTCATTCAACCAGTGGTATGCTCAATCGGGCCAGCGAATCGGATGCGGAGGAGTTTGTGGTAGCCACAGAAACGGGAATTCTGCACCGGATGCGGAAGGAGAACCCGGGAAAGAAGTTTTATCCTGCAAACGAAAACTCCGTATGCGAATACATGAAGATGATAACGCTTGAAAAACTCCATGACGCCCTAAAGTACGAGCAGCATGAAGTAAAAGTGTCTGCTGAACTTGCAGAACAGGCTCACTTGCCTATAGAGCGTATGCTGAGTATCGCATGATTTAATCCAATAAATAAGTATGTTAAGTGTTAAGATTAAAGTAGGGGTAGGCAAGCTGTGTTTGCAAAAAAATATCTAGTATGAAGATTCTTGGAATTGAGTCCTCATGTGACGAAACTGCTGCCGCTGTTTATGATAATAATGGGCTACAATCGAATATAATAGCTTCTCAGGCAGTTCATGAACAGTATGGAGGGGTTGTTCCTGAGCTGGCATCTCGCGCCCATCACAAGACCATTTGGCGGACGGTGCGACAGGCACTGGATGAAGCCGATATCCAGCTGGATGCTATTGATGCGGTTGCCGTAACCCAGGGACCCGGCTTGATGGGATCCCTTTTAGTAGGACTCTGTTTTACTAAAGGGTTATGTTTATCTCGTAATATTCCACTGGTGGGGGTCAATCACATGGATGCTCATATCTATGCCAATTTCATTGATAACCAACCAGAATATCCATTTATCTCGCTCACGGTTTCTGGTGGGCATACGCAGCTGGTTCACGTGAAAGCTCCTTTTGAGCATGCTCTTTTAGGCCAGACACGCGACGATGCGGCCGGAGAGGCATTTGATAAAATCGGGAAAATATTGGGCCTCCCATATCCTGCGGGACCTGTTATAGATGAACGATCACAGCATGGTGATACCCAATTTCATGATTTTCCCCAAGCAATGCTGGATAACGATTTTGAGTTTAGCTTTTCCGGATTAAAAACGTCTGTAATGTACTACCTGCAAGACCAGAAAGATGAGGAAGAATTTCTATCCGAGCACCTGAACGATATTTGTGCCAGTGTTAGCTACGCAATTACTGAGGTACTTATCAAGAAACTTCGGAATGCCATTGAACATACCGGAGTAAAAACCATTGTGTTGGCAGGCGGTGTATCGGCTAATTCTATGTTGCGCAAGAAAGCAAGGGATTTAGCCGCAGAGGAGGATTGTGAATTATATATCCCAAAACTGGCTTATTGTACAGATAATGCAGCAATGATTGCCATTACCGGCTATATGATGGCTCAGCGCAAAATGTTTGCGGGTATGAACCTGAAACCTTTCGCCAATTTGAATGCTATTAATAAGTAAGGTGGTCATGAAGCAGGGGCTTATTGCAATAAATCCCTGCAAGATAGGGTTATTGGAACCGTTTTGAGGCCTCTACCGCCAACGCATCAACTCGGTTATTCCGTTCATTATCGGAGTGTCCCTTCACTTTGATCCACTCCACATCATGCGGTTGCATAGCAGTAAGCATCTCTTCCCATAAATCCTTGTTTTCTACCGGCTTTTTATTGGCCTTTTTCCATCCACGTTTGAGCCAGGCATCAATCCATCCTTGTTTAAAAGCATTGACTATAAGTGCGCTGTCACTGTGAATTTTTACGTGGCACGGCTGATTAATGGCATTCAAGGCTTCAATCACGGCGCGCATCTCCATGCGATTATTGGTTGTGTGTGATTCTCCCCCTGTAATCTTTTTTTCCTTACTGTTCCATTGCAGCAATGCCGCCCAACCGCCTGGACCAGGATTGCCGCTACAGGCTCCATCGGTAAAGACAATAACTGTTTTCTTTCTTTTCTTAGACATATTGTTCTGTAATTGGACCTAATCTCTTTTTATAATTCTCTGCAGCTCTGGCCACACTTTTCTCCCAATTAGCTGAACCTTCACCTGCATAAATAATGCTTCTGCTGGAATTGACGAGGGGAAGCCCCTGATGTTGATGTAAAGCATTTTTTAATTCAGTAATTGAACCGCCCTGCTTGCCGATGCCGGGTATAAGTAAGGGAGCCTTTCGAAAAGGGGTAATAACGGGACCTAGATCTTGTGCTTTAGTTGCACCTACAACCATTCCAATGGATGTATCACTCGAGGCTTGTTTTTTGCTTAGTTGCTTTGAAATATAGCTTGAAACGGTCTGTCCGTCGGAGAGCTCCTGAAGCAAAATATCTTTGGCTCCGGGATTGGAGGTCAGGGTAAGGACATAAACTCCTTTGGACGAATGAGACAGAAAAGGATCCAGGGTTTCAAAGCCCATGAGCGGATTTAATGTAATAGCATCTATATCAAATTGTTCGAAAAATGCTTTTGCATAGTGTTCGGCCGTGGAACTGATATCTCCTCGTTTAGCATCAGCAATAATAATCTTGTTACTGGGAATATAGTCCAGAATTTCTTCGAAAGTATCCCATCCGTCAGGACCCAATGCCTCAAAAAAACCAAGATTGGGTTTATAAGCTGCACAAAAATCTGAGGTTGCATCAATTACGGTTTTAAGAAACTGTTCAACTTTTTGAGCAGGAGAATCACTAATCCATTTAGGGTCGGCAGGTAATCGGTCGAGATTGGGATCAAGCCCTACGCAGAGGGTAGAATTAGAGGTTTGTATGGCTGTCTTTAGTTTTTCTCTGAAAGTCATGCTGCGTATAATTTAAAGTTCAGCAGAAGATACAAACTCATTTAAGGGTTTCGAAATGTTTAGTGCATAAAAAAGGAGCCGTAACTTACGGCTCCTTTTTTATCTAATAAGCAAGCATTAACAGTTTTTTAATTGTTGATCGGAAGCCCACGGGGAATAGTACTAAGGTCGATAGACTGAAGATTAGCGTTATATGTATTATTGATAGTTTCAATAGTAAGGTTAGCCACGATTCCATGGCCATGATTGCTGGGATGTACGCCGTCAAAGCTAAAGAGTTCCCCGGGCACGGGACGCATCATATCTCCATTTATTTCTCTTCCGCCCTCACTGAGTATTTGTTGGAAAGCGGTATGGATATCCACCAGGGCATAGTTATGATTTGATGCAGCTGAAGTAATGATGCTATTGTATTCTTGAACAACACTGGTAGCCTGGGCAAGCTCAGACTGTCCCGTAGGGGGAGAAGTGATCGGCCCATCCAATACCAGATTATTTGGCACGGGATTATCCGGCGTTACGGGAGGAGGCGTGTTTCCAGACTGAATTCCTGCAAAATAGTCAGATGCAGGAAGTAAGAGGAAGTCATTTTCGCTCATGATCCGTGTTCCATTAGCTGTCTCTATATATATGGGGAGGTTTCCTTGTGGAGTTATTAGTCGGTATGATTGTGTAGGTTCATCATAAGTAATGACCTCTTGTTGCAGCAATTGTTCCCTGAGAAAAAATACATAAGGAATAGTAGTTACATTCGGGATATTATAGAGTACCACGTCAGCTTCTGTTTGAGCAAGACTCTGCATAGAAGCTTGGTACAACCCCTGAAAGTCGCTGGGAGGAACATAGGGTTGCGTTCCTCCGCTCGTAACATAACCGAGGATATCGTTATTACCCAGCCAGAACATTACAAAAGAGGGTTGGAGGGCGGCAAGCTGTTCAGCCTGAGTATTGCCCAAATCTCTTAATACGATATCGAAAAAAGGGTTATTCTGTTGACGGGCAGAATAAGGGGCATTGGGTAAGTCTTGACCCAGGAAATCAGCCAAAATAGCTCCCGGAATTCCCAGGTTATTATAGGGGCGATCAAGTTCTGCGTTGATAGGCTGACCTTGTTCGTCTGTTTGGGTGGGACCTGAAAGATCATCTGAAAGTCCCAGGCGTCCACCGATACCGGGATTGCTTATCAATGGCTGTTCGAAATTCTGAACAGATTCCATTTGTCCCGCTACTAAAGAGGGAAAAGAGTATCGCTGGGCTGTTTCAAATAAAGCATTACTTTGCGTTCCGGCAACCAAGCTATTACCTACTGCTGCAACCGTAGAAAAATCGGCATCACCGCTGTTGGATTCAAAGGTTACATCATTAAAATCTTTACAGGAATATAGTGTCAGTGACGCTATAACGAGCGTCAGAACAAAATGAAGTGATCGTTTGCGTAATTTCATAGTTGAACTCCTTTATACTTAAAATTTCATCGTTAAACCGAGAGAGGGAAGATTGGCATGGGTATTGTAAATGCCATGGAATCCATTTTCTGATTCTCGATTCACACGCTCCTTGGCGCGGATGAATATATAAGATGCATCCACTGTCAGATAATCGGTCAAGTCATAGCTTACCCCACCGGAAAAGAGCCAGCGGTCGGAATCGGGAAGAGTAGGGTCCATATATTCCGCGGGCAGGGGAGATTCATCATAAGCTATGCCAGCCCGTAGATCCAACCCTTCAACTCCGGCATTTAAATACTCTCCTCCAACACGCAGCTGCCAGGAATTTTCATATCCTCTTGTGTTTGCAAGCTGATTAGACCCAAAAGCGGGTATCGGCTGGTCAAATTCAATGACCAGTTCATCATAGCTCGACCAGCCCCACCATACATAATCTACTTCAAGGCTCAGGTTTTCGGAGGCCTGGACATTTAAGGCCGCAACCCAATTGGCGGGTAACTCAAGGGTGGTGCCTCCCTCGGTATCCGAAGGGAAGAGCGCAGTAGGCAGATCACCAAAGTCAGCACTGCCACTAAATTTGGTCTCTACTTTACTTCGGTAAGTAAACCCTAGGGTTACCATTTCGTCTGGCTCATACAGGAGACCTAAATTATAGCCAATCCCCGGTTTGTCAAGTTCACCATCCAGGGAAAAGATGTCATCTTCTACGGCAAAATCTTCGACAGCACGCGAGAGTTCAACTTTACCATGAGCAGCAATCATGAGCCCTGCCCCAACTTTAATATTCCCAATACCAAAATCGGGCAGCTGATATCCTATAGTGGGCTGAACAAAAATAGTCTCAATAGAGCTGTTAATGGCCTCTGTTCGTCCAACCCAGTTCTGATTCCATTTTGTCCCTAACCCAAAGGGGGCATAAACGCCAATGCCGGCCGTTAATCCCTCTTTTATTTCGTAAGAAGCGTAAAAGTTCGGAACAAAAAAGTTCTGTTTTTCCATATCGTATCTCCTATTGCTGCTCGGAAAGGCTGCAGAACTTGCAAAAGGACCTCTAAAAGTGGATCGTGGGGCAATAATTGTGGCACCTGTACTAATTCTTAACCCATCGAGGCCGCTTAATCCTGCAGGATTATAATAGATGGTAGATACATGATCAGCATAGGCAGAGAAAGCGCCAAGCATTCCATTTGCCCGGACGCTGGCTTCATAGATCGAGAATCCGCTGGCAAAAGCGGAGCCCGAACACATAAAAAGGATGAATAGTGTAGCTATTATTCTTCGCATAAAACCTCCGTTAATAATTAAGGTTGGATTTAAAAGGGAATAAGAATGTATTCCATTATTACTTTGTTATACTTGCAGATGATACCTATTGGTTCACTTAACGCTGTTAACTTTAAATAACTAAAAGCTTGACAAATATAAAAGTGAAGTTTGCAATAAGGGTGGATTTTTTTTTCATTCTATGATCATATATTAGAATTAGAACATAATTTAAGTTACATGGATTGGTTTGAAGAATGGTTTGACAGTCCATTTTATGAAATACTGTATGCCGACAGAGATGAAGAGGAGGCTGCTTTATTAGTTGATTTTCTTGAAGACTATCTTTCCCTTCAGGAAAGGGCAAAAGTATTAGATCTGGGATGCGGAAGGGGACGCCATGCGATTCATTTATATAAAAAAGCAGCTAAAAAGCATGAGAATGGATATCAGGTGACGGGGGTTGATCTTTCGGAACGTGCGGTTACAACCGCCAGAGAGCAGGCCAAAGCGGAAGGCCTTGAGAACATACGTTTTGAGGTTCGTGATATGCGCAATCCACTCCCGGAAAAATTCGATGCTATACTGAATTTATTTACAACTTTCGGATATTTTAAATCTGATGAGGAAAACATCAGTGTACTTAAAAGTGTGAAGCAAATGCTGGTTGCCAATGGAATTTTTGTAATCGATTATCTTAATGCGGCTAAAGTTCGAAATGAACTTCAAACCTCTGATGAAGGCAGGTTGAAAAGCATTAACTATCGCATACATCGGTATATAGAAGAAGATTCTGTATATAAAGATATCACTTTTTCAGGCGATAATATCGAAGAAACCCGTCATTATTCAGAACGCGTTAAGTTGTATGATCTGGATTGGTTTCAGGAAAAAATGTCTGCAAACAACTTGATAATAGATGATGTGTTTGGGGATTATAAGGGAGAAGAGTTTGATCCCGAAAAAAGTGACAGGCTATTGATTATAAGCCACCTGAAGGCCGATGGAAAAAGTGGGGATAAGAAATAACATTATTAAGCAGTGTTATGGAGTTTATAAATTATAGCGTCGTATCCGGAAAAACTTCTTCGGCTCCGTGAGGTGGCTTTTTAAGTGAATTAGTCTCAAAATAGAATTGTCGATCCGTTCTGATGCGTTTACGATTAATGCTAAAAAATCGTAATTGCTCACCTATCAAGGGCTTGAATGCCGCAAAAAGATCGGGATAAATATTCTTTCTTGAATAGAGGTAGAGATCATAACCATGGGGTGCCTGAACCTTTGATATAACCCATGCTTCTGTTTGTAGTAATTCTCCAAGGATAGGGGCTGATTGATCATCGGAAGCAAGGGCCGGAAAGTTATATGTACTCTTTTTAGTATTAGTATTTAAAATTAAAGTTTGGCCGGTTTGTACATGATTTAAGGCCATATCCAGTTTTTGGAACGTATCCTCAGCAGTATGAATAGTTCGATTTTTAAAAACTTTTCCCAGCTGATCAATTATTTGGGAGCTTTGCTGCAGGGTACTCAGCCCGAGTTGTTCTTCTGGTAGAATTGTACCGGTAATATAAAAGGTGGAGTAGGTAGGAGAGGGCTTCATGAAGTCTGCCAGTCTGGAATCCTGTTCCTGGGTAGTATCTTTTTCCTTTAGGTCTCCAAGAGATTGATCATGATTAAAAAACAGTTTGAATATATCCATGACCGATACCGTTTGGTTATTAAAAGCCTGTTATATTAGAGATCATGAAAATGGATGCGAGATACTAAAAGTGATTTTTTAATCAGTTATAATCATTCATAGCCTGCTCAATACCATCCCTAACGTAGGTAAAAACGGCGTCAATTGCTCTATCGATGGCAGCATTGATAGCCTGTTCTTCCTTATCAGTAAAAGGGGAGAGGACATAATTTACCTGCTGTCCCTTTGGGAACTCATTACCTATACCCAAACGTAAACGCGGAAAATTCTCAGTGCCCAGTTTTTGAATGATATCTTTAATACCATTGTGTCCTCCTGCGCTGCCTCCGGGCCGTAACCGAATCGTGCCAATATCAAGGTTCAGGTCATCATAACAAACCATACAGGAATCTATATCTGTTTTATACCAGTTGAGAACCTGTTGTACAGCATCTCCACTGTTATTCATATAGGTAGTAGGTTTAACCAGATAAATATTTTTCCCAGCACGACTTGTTTTACCTATATGAAAAGGGCCCTTACCGGGCCCCATTCGTACAGACAGTGATTCTGCCAGTTGATCTATAAACTTGAAACCGATGTTGTGTCGGGTCCCTTCATACTTACGTCCGGGATTCCCTAAACCTACAATGATAGGCATAATAAACTAGCATCGGTTTGAGAAGTATTATTGTTCACCACCTTCTTCAGTGTCCTCTTCTTCACCTTCACCTTCGGCTTCTTCTCCTTCACCTTCGGCTTCTTCTCCTTCAAGAGGTTCTTCGCCTTCTTCGAGCTCTTCTTCGCCTGGCTCTTCGGTAATAAGAGAGGAAGTGAGGAGTTCTTCGGATTTTGGAGGACGAATGGTAACAATTGTTCGGGCAAGATCATCCAGTGGAATAATACCCTCAAGTTCGAGGTCACTGACGTGCAATGAATCTCCAATTTTGAGATCACTTATATCAACGGTATATACTCCCGGAATAAGATCTGGTGTAACTCGGATACGAAGGATATGCATGGGCTGGAAAATACGTCCGCCTCCTTCTGTTACGCCCACAGGAGTCCCTTCCAGATGGATGGGTACGCTGATAGTAACTTTATGATCATCGGCAAGCACGTAAAAATCTACATGAACGGGTCGATCTGTTAACGGATGAAATTCTGTCGTTTTAAGTAGCGTACGATAGGTTTCTCCGTCAATTTCCAGCTCAATAATTTGACGCTTACTATCTGCTAATATTTTTTCAAACTCAAGCTCGTCAATAGAGAAGTGAACATTCTCATCCACTTCCGGCCCGTACAATACAGCTGGAACGCGCATAGCATCTCGCAACGCATCTGCAGCCTTACGGCCGGTTTCTCTTTTTTTCCCATTTAATGTAATAACTTCAGGCGTAGTCATAATTCTGTTAAGTTTTTTTACCACTAAAGCACAAAACACCAAGAAAAACTGTATTTCCAGCTATTGGTATATAATTCAGTAACGTTTTGTTAAAGTGTATAATATTAGAGTTAGTGCTTTCGTGTTTGTGGTTACCAAGTTAATCGTCAAATAGTGCACTTATTGTATCGTTGGTATGGATACGCTGAATTGCTTCAGCAAAAATCCCTGCTACACTCAATACCTTAATTTTGTTCGAAGGCTTTCGCAATGGCACGGTATCTGTTACCAAAAGTTCATCAATTGGAGAATCTTCAATACGTTGAAACGCAGGTCCCGATAAAATGGGATGCGTGCAGGTTGCTTTTATATCTAGTGCCCCTCGTTTTTTTAGTGCGGAGGCCGCATTTGTGAGAGTACCTGCTGTATCAATTAAATCGTCAACAATCAGCACGTTTTTACCTTCTACCTCACCAACTATATTCATTACCTCCGCCACATTTTGCTTTGGGCGACGCTTGTCAATAAATGCAAGCCGTGCATTAAGCTGTTTGGCGTAGGCTCGAGCCATTTTAAGGCTTCCTACATCAGGAGCAACCACAACCAAATTATCGATTGGGTGCTCGCTAAAATGATCTATAAAAAGCCGGCTGGCATATAAATGGTCAACCGGAATATCAAAAAAACCCTGTATTTGAGCTGCATGCAGATCCATAGTTAATATACGATCAGCCCCGGCCTCTGTAAGTAAATTGGCCATGAGCTTGGAAGCAATGGAAACGCGCGGTTGATCCTTCCGATCCTGCCGGGCATATCCAAAATAGGGCATTACAGCCGTTACACGCTTTGCAGAGGCCCTTTTTGCAGCATCCAGCATGAGCAAGAGTTCAATAATATTATCACCCGGAGGTGTTGTGGATTGTACTACGAATATATCCTCTCCACGAATACTCTGCTCATACTTTACATAAAGTTCGCCATCTGAAAAAGGTTTTATGGTTACCTCACCTAACGAAGTGCCGTATTGCTCAGCTACAGCTCGCGAAAGAGCTATATTGCTGCGTCCGGCAAATATGGCTAAAGGCGTATCCAACGAAACCTATTTCAAAAGTTTAAAATAAAAAGAAAAGGATGGCTTTGCAGTCATCCTTTCTGTTTAAATGCTTTGGAGTGTTGCCCGGGGAGGATTCGAACCCCCACTGACGGCACCAAAAACCGCTGTCCTGCCATTAGACGACCGGGCAATTTGTTCTCTCTTTTTAAGAGAGACAGATAATAGGGATTTGCTGAGTTCAAATCAAGAGGAAATTTCGTTTTTGAATACAAAACATTTCTGACACCGTCCGGCTTTACAGTAGTGCCTTAATTGGTGGATGGTACCAAGTTTTCTTTTATAGACAGAAGACTTTAGATCGGTATCGTTTAATCTTTTTAGTAACGATTTTGGCAACGATACGCGGTGGGTTTTCCATAAAGACCAACTTCTGTTTTTTATTTTTGCTGAATGAAATAACTGCCCAAGTAAATATAAGGCAGGCAGAAAAACTGTTCCAAATAGAATCTCACCTCTTTCTTTTCCGATGGAAGGATTTGCATTTTTTGTATTGATAAGCTCTTTCCACAATTCTTTGGGATCTTCTTGCATCCACCTTTTGAAAGGTTGGTCTATTATATGATATAAAGCCAATGTGGCTTGAGGGACACGTTTTTCGGGATGATTATTGGGGCGACAGCCTTTGTGATTCCATTCAAAATCCGGAGCACGGTCATGTTCCTTTTCGTGCAGACCTGAAATTGTCAGTGCGCGATTTGTTAAAGATTCTGCAGAGGAGCAATGGGTTTCTTCGTGTAAAAGAATATGTGCCAGCTGACGCATCGCCTTCCTGTTATGAGAAATACCCAGCCCGTCGAAAAGAGAAATAACAAGTAGCTTAACCCACGCTTGAGAGGGAGGGAGATCAGGATCATAGAATTCGAGCAGATCTTCAACTTTTTGCTCGAAGTATTCTTTATGTGCCTTATTTAGTTGTTTTAAAAAAGCCTCTTCTGATATATAGGAAAGGTGCTTGGCACAGGGAAGCTGGGGATGTCTCAGGTATTCAACTAAGAAGGATTCCAATGGTTGAGATACATAATGAGAGAGACAAAGAGTAGGTATTTTAGTTTGATCTTGCCGCTGTATTCTTTCCTTTGTTTCTTCAAATACTACATGGAGAATGACATTATTGTATCGTGAATCCTGTTGGTGATTATGGTTTCGCCAGTCGGACAGTTTCCAGTGTATTTCAATATCACCATACCACCGGAATTGACCAATCGTAATTTCAGCTCTCAAAAAGTCGGGTCCGTCAGATTTGTTATGATATCCGGGAAAATGAATTGCTACGTTATTTTTGTGGGTCGTTTGAAGGTCTTGGCTGGAAAATTGGCGGTTTTCCCAAATCCAATGGAGTAGCTCTTCCCGATATGTAGGTCTGTTATTTGGCATCGATAAAGGCGTCTTTATCTCTGGGGATATAATCCGTAGCTTCTAAAAATAAGGAATTCCCTGTTTGAATGAATATTTTTTGGTACCCTCTTTCTTTAATTATCAGGAATGATTATAAGTCATCATATAAAATGTATTTTAAATAAAAAGGAATATAACTACAATAAGAATTCAATTTAACTTTAGTATTAAAAAGTAATATGCCTATTTCAGACACGCTCACGCTTATGACCTTCGATCGTATTCAGCGCTCAATGAAACGGATGTCCCATCAGATTAATGAAGCGAACAAAACTGATCGATCTATATTATTACTCGGGGTCAACCAGCGGGGCTTAGCAGTGGCCAACCTCTTAGCTAAGCATTTAGATGAAGTTATCGAACAAGAAGTATCGATTGAACATCTTCGATTAGATAAGGAAATATCAGCAGATCCGGAGTGGATGCAAAAAGAGTACGATGGGAATTTGTTTGTTATCATTGTAGATGATGTCATCTTTTCCGGGCAAACGATGTTTTCTGCATTGACGACCATTGTTAAGGAGCTGGAACTTCAAGAAATTCATTCAGCGGTACTCGTAGATCGTGGACATCGCAAATTCCCGGTCAAAGCTGAATTTTATGGTATGGAGCTACCAACTAAACTAAATGAACATGTGAAAGTGGTTGTAACAGATGGAAAGGTTCGGGAAGTTCAACTCGATCGCCGGTGAGACTCCTTTTCTATTGAGGTTATTTTCCGTATTTTAAATTCAACTTTTATTATTAATATAATTTCTATCCATTTGATGGGTAAACAAGTCTGCTTTGTAAGCATTTTATTCCTAATATTATTTAGCTCAGTTCCAGCTCTCGGCCAAGAGGCAATAAAGATAAGTGAGTTGCTGGAAGATGACGGCGATATTTCCGTTCGGGATATGTCACGCATCGATAATACAGTAGTTGTTGCAGATACGCTTGATGGATGGGATGCTCGATGGTCCGGTGGATTAAATGGTGCCCAGGCAGCCTATAATAATTGGAGTCAGGGAGGGACCAACACCATTAGTGTTACTGCCTCTACTGTTTTTAACCTTAAATACCGGTATGATCGATTTGCTTATGCTTTGGATACAAATCTGAAATATGGGAAGGCAAGAATACAAAATGAGGGGACACGCAAAACGGATGATCGCTTTGCCATCAATAATAAATTTAGTTATTTGTTCGATAATAAAAAGTGGAGTGCTTTTGCAAATATTAACTTTAGCACGCAGTTTGATAAAGGCTTTAACTATAGTGTTCCGGATACGGTAGAGCCCGAATTAATTTCTAAAACTTTTGCTCCCGCTTATTTTACACAGGTGTTAGGTATTGCATTTACACCGGTAGACTATTTTTCTGCTCAGGCGGGTATGGCTATGAAAGAAACGATTATTGAAGATACATCGCTATCAGAGCGCTATGGATTGGAAGCAGGAGAAAGGTTTCGTTTTGAACCGGGATATTCAGCAGCCATGTACTTTGAGAAAGAGCTTTTTAGTAATATTCGTCTTATTAGCTCGGTAGAAACTTTTACGAACCTGCAGCGTAGTATTTCAAGTACAGATGTGCACTTTTCTAATGAAATTATCGGAGAGATTAATAATTTTATGAATATGTCTTTTCAATATGTAACTATCTATGACGATGACTATTCCAAAAAAGTACAGATTAAACAAGTTCTGTCAGCGGGGGTATCTGTAACTATTTTATAATGATTTCGATTATGTTTCTTCAATAACAAAGCCCCATTCCGGGGCTTTGTTATTGGGATGTAGACGTATAATAACCAGTTTTAATCTACCTCAAATTCAATCCCCTGGGCTAATGGTAGCTCATCGCTCCAATTGATAGTATTGGTCTGGCGGCGCATGTAGGCCTTCCAGGCATCCGAACCTGATTCTCGTCCTCCTCCGGTATCTTTTTCTCCACCGAAGGCTCCTCCTATTTCGGCTCCACTAGTACCGACATTCACATTAGCAATGCCACAATCAGAACCGCGAGCACTTAAAAAGGTTTCCGCTTCGCGGAGATTAAGAGTAAAAACAGAGGAGCTGAGTCCCTGTTTGACGCCATTATGCTTCGCAATAGCCTCGTCGAAGTCACGGTATTTTATAAGATAAAGGATAGGAGCAAACGTTTCTTCCTGAACGATATCCCATTCATTCTTAGCTGTGACTATTGCTGGTCGTACATAGTTATTTCCTTCCAGATGATTATCATCAAGTTTTTCTCCACCGTATACAACTTCGCCACCTTGTTTTTTTAATTCGTTAAGGGCGAATTGCATACTGTTAACAGCGTCTTGATCAATGAGCGGTCCCACCAGTGTATCTTCATCCAGGGGATTACCGATATTAACATCTTTATAAATTTCAACCAGTCGTTCTTTAAGCTGGTCAAAAACTTCTTCATGAATAATTAGTCGACGGGTAGAAGTACAGCGTTGTCCGCAGGTACCTACAGAGCCAAACGCAATCGCACGGGCAGCCATTTCAAGATCTGCATCTTTAGAAACAATGATAGCGTTATTTCCCCCTAGTTCAAGGATCGTTTTTCCGAGGCGTGCGCCCACAGTTTTAGCTACTTCCCGTCCCATCCGGATGGAACCGGTAGCAGAGATTAAGGGAATCCGCTCATCTTCGGTCATCCATTCTCCTACTTCGCGATCACCGGTAATGAGATTGAAAATTCCTTCCGGCAGATCATTACGCTTCAGAACTTTAGCAATAATATTTTGTACGGCAATACCACACAGAGGAGTTTTTTCAGATCCTTTCCAAATCATGACATTTCCACATATAGCCGCAATCATGGCGTTCCAGCTGTACACGGCTACCGGAAAATTGAAGGCTGAAATAATTCCAGTTATTCCCAGAGGATGCCATTGTTCATACATACGGTGGCGGGGACGTTCAGACTGCATGGTCTTTCCGTATAGCATGCGTGACTGACCGACGGCAAAATCACAGATATCAATCATTTCCTGTACTTCCCCGAGACCTTCCTGGTAAATCTTACCCATTTCATAAGTCACCAGACGCCCAAGGTCTTCCTTGTGTTCCCGCAATTCGAGGCCAATCTGACGTACAATGTCGCCTCGTTTGGGAGCAGGAACCATACGCCATTCTTTAAATGCCTTTTGGGCTGTTTCAACTACTTTGTCATACTCTTCCCGTGTTGTTATGGTAGTATCAGCAATTTGGGTATTATCAATAGGAGTGTAGCTCGATAGCTTTTCCTTTGCACCTGACCCGTAAAACTTCTGGCCGGTGCTTGTACCCGGATTAGTGCCCTCGATGCCTAGCTTTTTTAAAAAATCCATATGGTTTTACTCTTTTTTTGATTGGTTTGTGATTAAGATAAGGATACTTTTTGAGTTTTGAAGCAGAAGCTCGTTATTTAAAATTGGGTTTCCGTTAATCTTAGTTCCTACGAAATAAAAAATGATATCAGCCTCTAATCGTCAGCAAACACTTCTCAGAAAACTAAATCGGAAAAAACACCGCTATAGTGAACGCCTCTTTTTTGTGGAGGGCGATCGGGCTGTTCGACAAATTGCCGGAAATCAGGTGGTAACGATTAAAACATTATTTTTTGATGACTCCCAACATTATTGGACGCAGGATGAATGGCTGCCATGGATCAAAAGGCTTGATGCAAGGAAACTGGATACCGGAATATTTCATGAGGTTACGGATACCGAAAATCCTCAGGGAGTTTTGGCATTATGTGAAATGCCGGATGAAACCACCGTGAGTAAATTGTGTGACCAGGAGGGGATAATTATTGCGCTGGACTCTATTCAAGATCCGGGAAATGTGGGAACTATCATTCGTACGGCATCCTGGTTTGGCGCTGCAGCACTTCTCTCCGGCAAAGGAACCGTCGATCTTTTTCATCCCAAAGTTGTACGCAGTACGGCAGGAGCCACAGGAGCGGTCGGATATCTTAATGGGGATCTTTTGGATATCCTGCCGGAATTCGAAGAGAATGATTGGTCTGTCATATTGCTCAATAAAAGCAGTGATTCGGCGCCTCTATCGGAAGTACAGGCAAACAGAAAAACGATTGTTGTAGTCGGAAATGAAGCACATGGCATTGACAATAAACTTATTAAAAAGGATCGTACACAGGCCGTAATACCGGCTTTTCATGACCAACCAGCTGTAGAAAGTTTGAACGCTGCTATTGCTACTTCTATAGCCCTATACAGCCTGACTATAGATTGAAATTTGGGTGGATAAGATTTAATCAGTTAACAAATATTTAATATTGACTCTAACAGAGTGATTATATAATGTTGTAATATCAAGGGTTTGGTTTACGGGTCTTATTTTCAATTAAAGTTATACGCTATGCCTTCGGCTAAAAAGCAAAAGATATACGTTCTCGACACTTCCGTTCTCTTATATGATTCTGATGCCGTTAAGAATTTTCAGCAGAATGATATTGCTATTCCAATTACAGTATTGGAAGAGATTGATACTTTTAAGAAGGGAAATGATGTAATCAATCTCCACGCCCGGGAGTTTAGTCGTTACCTGGACAAGATTTCTGATAAGAATTTGTTGCAGAAATGGATTCCACTCAACGGAAAAACACATGGGAAACTTCGGGTGCTCAGTGATGAGAATAGTGAGGTGGATGCTGCAGAGGTGTTCGGCAAAAAGAAAAATGACCACCGGATCCTAAATTCCGTACTCAGACTGATAGAGAAAGAGCCTGAAAAGAAAGTTGTTTTGGTTTCTAAAGATATTAATCTGCGTATTAAGGCCCGGGCGTTGAATATAGATGCTGAGGACTACGAGACTATTCGAATTAAGGATATCGATCATTTTTACAGAGGCAAAACGGAGATTTGCTATGACGATACCGATATTATTGACCGGTTCTATCAAAAAGAGATATTAGATATTGATGCTGTCACTTCTGAAGCACCTACCAGTAATCATTTTTATATTTTGAAAAATCATTCCAGTTCGGCTCTGGGCTACTATAATGATCAAAAAGAGATAATCGAGCTGGTTAGAAAGAAAACCGCTTATGGGGTAAAGCCCCGTAATGCTGAACAAACTTTTGCAATGCATGCCATTTTGAATCCGGAAAACCTTTTGGTAACCATTACCGGGGCTGCTGGAACCGGAAAAACACTGCTGGCGCTGGCCGGGGCTATGGAACAACGCCATAACTTTCAACAGATTTATTTGGCCCGCCCTATTGTACCGCTCAGTAATAACGATATTGGTTATTTACCTGGCGACATTAATTCAAAAATTGATCCCTATATGCAGCCTTTATGGGATAACCTGACGTTTATCAAGAATCAATTTACACAGAATAGTAAGGAGTATAAGAAAGTTGAAGAAATGGTAGAGACTGAAAAGCTTCGCATCATTCCCCTGGCATACATTCGGGGACGCAGCTTGTCAAACATCATTTTTATTGTGGATGAGGCTCAGAATCTGACGCCACATGAGGTGAAAACCATTATCACACGGGCCGGAGAGAATACCAAGATTATCTTTACCGGTGATATCTACCAGATTGATACGCCCTATTTGGATACGCAGAGTAATGGACTTTCTTTTCTGATAGATCGAATGCAGGATAATGACCTGTATGCTCATATTAACCTTGAGAAGGGCGAACGCTCTGAACTTGCGAACCTGGCAAGTAAGTTGTTATAAAAACCGGTTATTCTATTTATAGATGTTTTGAGGCAATCCAGCCGGTAGTCCATGCCGATTGAAAATTATATCCTCCGGTGATACCATCAATATTGAGTACTTCACCGGCAAAATAGAGGTTGGGTCGAAGTTTACTTTCCATGGTTCCCATATCGATTTCATCCAACGGGACGCCCCCACTGGTTACGAACTCTTCTTTGTACGTTGTTTTCCCCTGAATCTCATATTCCGCATTCGTGAGGTACTGTACCAGCCGGTGTACCTGTTCATTGGAAAGTTCGGCCCAGCGCAATTGGTTATTGGCTTCTGTCAGTTCTAAAAAGCGTTTCCACAGCCGATTGGGGAGGGGAAAGCGATCTTGCTTGGTAATTTTCTTCCGGGCATTACGATTCCTAAGCTGGTTTATTACCGCCCGGACTTCCTGCTGCGTTTTTGGATGAAGCCAGTTCACTTTTATGACAAATCGATAATCCTCCTGATAGAGATATCGAGCAGCCCAGGCAGAAGTTTTGAGCACAGCTGGCCCACTTAATCCCCAGTGGGTAATGAGAATAGGGCCTTCGTGCCGGAAGTTTGTCCCTTTGATAGCAACAGAAGCATCAGGAACAGATATGCCAGCCAGATCCTCGAATATTTTATGTCGAAAATTAAAGGTAAAGAGGGAAGGGACCGGCTCAACAATCGAATGACCCAATTCACGCAGCCAGTCATACTTATTGCTGCGATTAGATCCGCCGGTAGCAATAACGACCGCATCACTACTCATTGACTGTTGGCCGTGAAGGCCAACCTGGTAGCGATTATCATCAATAGGAGTAATGTTAGTTACAGCAGTTTTGGTGCGAACTTCCACACCATGCTTCTGGGCTTCTGATTTCAAGCAGCGGATTATGGTCTTCGAATCATCAGTTACCGGAAACATGCGCCCATCGCTCTCTGTTTTCAGTTCCACGCACCGTTGCTCAAACCAGTTTACGGTATCTTTTGCCTGAAACTGTTCAAATGCCCATCGTAATTCTTTTTGTCCACGCGGATATGCCTTTGCCAGTATTGCAGGATCGAAGCAGTGGTGAGTTACGTTACACCGGCCACCGCCGGAAATACGTACTTTCGAGAGTACTTCCCGACTTCGTTCAAATATGGTGACTTTTAATTCTGGGTATTGCCGAGCGGCGTTAATGCCGGCAAAGAACCCCGCAGCACCTCCGCCAATAACTGCTAATTTTCGTTTATGCATTGAATAAACCGGCCTGTTTTATACTTTAACAAATTCAGATTCTACTGTTTGCCCAAAAAAGGTAGAGGTATGTTGGTCAAAAAGTTCCGGAGCATCCGTTGTTAAAAACCGGTGCGTTCCATTTGTTGAACATTTTTCATCAATTTCAGGATGCCTTTGTAAATAATCTTCCAGGCTTGCCGCTACGATAGGACCCTGACTTAGTACAGATATATTGGAATCCAGCGTATGGCGGATTTTGGGCAAAAGCAGTGGATAATGCGTGCAGGCCAGCAGAAGCGTATCGATAGCCGGTGACTGTTGCTGAAGTTGATCCAGATATTTGGTCACAAAATAATCGGCACCGGGTGCATTGTGTTCATGATTCTCTACCAAGGGTACCCACATCGGACAGGCTTGCTGGTAGATTGACAGATTGGGAAACTGTTGTGCAATTTCAATCTCATACGAGCCTGATTGCACCGTTCCGGAGGTTCCCAATACCCCTACATGCCCTGTATCGGAATGGAGGCCAATGACCTCTGCGGTAGGACGAATAACCCCGAGAACTCGTTTTTCAGGCGCTATTGTGGGAAGATCCCGCTGCTGAATGGTACGCAATGCTTTAGCAGATGCCGTGTTGCAGGCCAGTATAATCAGGCTGCAGTTCTGCTTGAAGAGAAACTTAACACACTGCAGTGTGAACTGGTAAATAGATTCAAATGATCGATTTCCATATGGAGTTCGTGCACTATCACCAAGATAGAGATAATCGTATGAAGGCAGATGCTCAACAATATCCTTCATCACCGTTAATCCGCCTATTCCGGAGTCGAAAATACCAATAGGAGCTTTATTATTCATGCAGCTGTCGAAAGGTTAAAAAAGATTTGATGAAAGGTAGAAAGATCCGCAGAGTATTGAAAAAAGAGATGCTTTCAAATAATATTACATTATTGCGACAGACATGGATAAGTTTAATAAAAAAATAATTGCTAATTTAGTATTCGTGCGATCACCACCGTTTTTTTAAATGCTTTGTCTTTACCGGAGGTACTGTCATAGGCCTCAAAAACGATAATATAAATACCTATGCGGTTGCGACGTTCGTCCTCACGGCGGCCATCCCAGATCAGTGTTCCCTCAAACCCGGCGGGTTTGCCATCTGCAAGCTCCTTGATATGCCTTCCATAGCGATCAAAAATATTAACGCGGAGTAGGTAATCTGACTGATCCAATTTATAGGAAATAATCAGGTTATCCTCATAGCCATCCCCATCCGGTGAGAAGGGGTTGGGGGCAAAATTAATTCCTGTATTTTGCGGATTTGGAGGCTGATCCTGATAGATGGAATTTCGAGCCTTTGGTGTACCTCCTTTCGATTCCACACTTGAACTCCAGTTTGATGAGATATTCGTTGGGCCATCCGGATCAATACGCTCAAGGGCGATTCCTTTGGTATCAAGTAGATTGGGGTTATGCCATTCATCGCTGTAGTGAACCGAGTCAATTACGGCTCCCAAACTATCGGAAATATAGATAGCATCATTACTGGAGGCTAAGCTTAAACTGTTTCGGTCAATGCGAACGATATCTTGCATATTGGTAGATTTTAAATCATAAAAGTCAGCCAGTTTAGATTGTTCAAAATTTTGGATCTGATCGCCATATATTAGTACGGTTTCATGTGGGTGGACCCACTTGGCGGTGGTTGAAACCGGTTGAAGTGTTTGAACCGAACCTTTCTCATCCGGGGCGTCGTGAAATATGAGCCCTTCTAAAGACAAGGCGTAATCCCGTGTATTATAGAGTTCAATGTATTCACTTTGATCGCCTTGATTATCACCAGGATTATTTATCGGGTCAAACATAATTTCATTAATGACTAGATCCTTGGACTGTACCGGTTGAGCAATAGAAATTTTGTTGCTTCCGGTTATATTTCCCCGAAAATCAGAGAAGTTTGATACCGTTAGTTTTGAATCTTTTCCTTTGAGCTCTGTGGGGAATTCCTGAAGGAGAAGCTTATTGGCATTGGATGAGTCAAAGGAATTGGAAACAAGAGTTTTGCCGTCTACAGTGAACTGAATATCGTCATTTATCCTGATGAATTCATCAAAATGAACTTCAATCTGGTTGTTAGCGCGAACGTTGGCAAATATAAGCTTTGGTGGAACATTGTCCTCTTGAAAACTGATGTTTTGGACTCCGGCTGAATGGTTGTTTTCTGAAGTGTTATTTTGCCAGTTGGAAGCATCATTTGAAGCCGAATACGGATCTTTTCGCTCCAGAGAATATCCTTTCCTGTTTTCTCCCCAGAATGCTTCATAGTAAAGCGAATCAATGGTTTCTCCAGCTTCATTCCTCATAAAAAGGGCATCGCCTGCATTATTTAGGTTCGGAAATGCCGCCAAGCTAATAGCATTGTTATTTTCCTGAGCAAAAGTAGTGCTTCCACTGATGGTGAGATAGCTGTGAGACCGAAACTGAATAGGTTCCGTAATGGTTATTTCACTCGTAACGTCACCGAAGGACCAGTTGGTAAGATCAATATTTTTATCAGATCTGTTATAGAGTTCTATAAATTCAGCCTGATCACCTGCGGGGAGATGCATGATTTCATTGATCACGATGTCATTGTGTACCGCCTCTTCAAGATGTAAGTACTCGATTTTCTGGCTTGTTGAAGTGCTTGAATTCTTAAAAATATCTGAGATGTTTGAAACAGTAACTTCGTAGGTTTGGCCTGAAATTAGGGACTCAGACAGAAATAATGTAACAGAATCGGACTTTACCGATACAAGCTGAATGTCCCGAGCGGGAGATATTTTATAATTTGCAAAGTTCGCCGCACTTGCTGTGGTAATGGTTTCTGAAAATATCAGTTGCACCTTTGATTCATCAATCGGGTAGAGTTTTGCCAGTTTCGGCGGTTCTTGATCTTTTAGAATGTTATTTGGTCGACCCGGACTTCCGCCATCATCAGGGGCAGGCCCCCAGTTTTCTCTAAACGTTCCGGAAACATTAGTTACCTTTCGTTCTAACCCTGTTTCATCTCCACCCCAGCTGGAAGTGTATTGCAGGGAATCCAGTAAAGTACCGTCGCTGGTTTTTAAAACAATATCATCGCCGCTGTTATTCAGAGCAGGGAATTGATTCCCCATTTCAACAAGATTCATATTCGGACTTTTATTCAGTAGAGTATTATCAGGAGCAAGAACAACATAGCTTTTCGGTGGAAAGGTTAACTTCTCCGGAGTTAAGGGGATGGGAGTCCCGCGGTTATCATTCAGCGTCCATTCTTTCAGGTTAAAGGATTGGTTGGTAGAATTATATATTTCGATATACTCGGTTTCTCCGGGAGCAGGATTATAGGAAAACTCATTAATAAATATTTGTCCCGAATCTGCCGGACTAATCTCGTAGTAGGTGAATGAAGTGTCAGAATTAGAGAGTATATTCCCAAAAAGATCCTTTATTCCATCAATTTCAAGCGTATAGGAATGAGCATTTTGAAATGATTCAGATAGTGTGATATTGACCGTATCTGGTGGAAGGAAACGGGTATCTGCAATTTGATGAGGTTCGGCAAAAGAAAAGCTATTCTCCAAAGAGGTAGCATCAATCCACTCGTCGAAAGAAAGTTGAAAGGATTTGGGCCCGGATATATGAAAAGAAAATAAAGCAGGCGCTTGTGTATCGGGTGATACCGTATTTTTGTAACCCGGAGAGCCCGGACCAATATCTCCACTTCCCCAATTAGCTTGGTATACTGCTGATAGCTTGTGGCTTCGCCGCTCGAGGGCTTGTTGGGATACGCGCCATGATCCTGAATATTGTAAAGAATCTAATAGCGTACCCGAAGAATCACGCAATACAATGTTATCTCCACTATTGTTAAGTGCTGGAAAGCGATTACTTATCGGAATAATTGGAATATTGTTATAGTGATTGAGTAACCTTTGATCAGGTGCAACAACAATAAAACTTTCAGGTGGAAGAATATACCTTTCGGTCGTGATAGTTTTCAGATTGCCGGTATTATCATTAATTGTCCAACCCTGAATATTAAATGAATAAGATGTTGGGTTATAGAGCTCAATGTATTCCGAGTACTCATCCGGTGGATCAGGCATAAACTCATTAATGAATACGCCCCCGGAATCCACCGATGAGATTGAAAGATAGGTAAAAGAGGTGTCCTGCTCAGTTGTAATATTCCCAAAAAGATCCGTAAGGCCAGTTACGGTGAGGCCATAGTCTTTGTTATTGCGTAGGGAGTCAGATAACGTAAGTTCTATTGAATCATCAGTTAAAAGTGAGGCATCGGTGATTTCCAGCTCAGTTGAAAGAGAGTAATGAGCTACATCATTGGCCGAAGCACGTTCCAAGGTTTCTGTGAAAGTAAGTCTTATGGTTTGAATTCCACTAATCAATAAATCAGTAAACAAAGGGGGCGTGGCGTCCGGTTCTATTTCATTCGGTTGACCTGGAGTTCCAAAATCGTTAGGCGCATTTTCCCAATTTTCTTTATACTTGGCGGATAATTCTTCGCTGCGTCGTTCCAATGCAATTTCTTTTTTACCCCAGGTTTGAGAATATTGCAGGGAATCCAACAATATGTCCGAAGAATCTCGGAGCACAATAGCATCTCCATTATTGTTTAAAACAGGGAATCGGGATGCCATATCAATGATTGAAATATCCGGATAGATTTCCAGGAGGGTCGAATCTGTTGTTAAAACGATGAATTCATCCGGAGGTAGTAACTTTTGATGGTATGTAATTGGTCTTTGATTGCCCGTATTGTCATTTATAGTCCATTCTCTGAGATCGAAAGTTTGGTCTGTCGGATTATGTAGTTCAATATATTCTGGTGTTTCCTCAGGAGGATCAAACATAAATTCACTGATATATACATCTCCGGAATCAGCGGATGATATTTCAAAATAGGTGAATGTGGTATCATAGCTGCTAATAGTATTGCCGAAAATATCCTCAATACTTGAAAGTTCGAGCTGGTATTCCCGGGCATTGACCAGGGTAGGGGATAACGTTAGTTGAACTGTATCTGGAGCTAATCCAGTAACCGAATTTATACTGGTATTGCTGATCTGATAATTAGAGCTGTTGGAAAATGTAGAGTCAATTCGCTCATCGAAAGTCAGTTGTAGTGTATTATCGGAGATTATACTAAGCCGGGTAAGAGCAGGGGGCTGTGTATCAGCTGAAATTTGATTGGACTGTCCTGGAGTCCCGCCCAGCGATGCAGATGAATTGCCCCAGTTTCCCTTGTATATAGCTGGTGTTGAATCTGAACGGCGTTCTAATGCTATATCTTCTCCGCCCCAGGCCGAGATGTAATACAAGGAATCAACTAGTTCGCCCTCATCAGATATGAGTTTGATTGCGTCTCCCGTATTATTCAGTGCCGGTAGTGACCATACCTGTACATATGACTGATTCCCGAATGTATTAAATAGGGTAGTAGTATCCGATGATAACACCATAAATTCATTTGGTTCCAGCACAAGCTCCTCGGTTGCAATATTAGTTGCACCGCTTTCATCTCCGACGAGCCAGTCCTGAAGGTTCAGGTATTTATCCGATCTGTTTTTAATTTCTATGTATTCACCAAAATTGGAGGGAGGGTCGTATACAAACTCGTTTATAATGACATCCTGGGGGGTTGAATATCCAAATACGATAAAAGAGCCAGCTGTAGTAGTAATCGTTTTTCCGTTTAAATCATTTATGCTATCAACCGTGAGGATGTATTCTCCCGACGGGAAATTGTTGTTATAGTCCAGGGTTACGGTGACCGAGTCGGTATGGCTTATGGAAGCAGGTGATCCTATCTCGCTGTTTATGGAAAAGTCCGATACCTCCACGGTTGATTGATCATAGGGCCGGTTAAAGTAGACCGTAACCTGGTTATCTGCTGCAACTGTTTCGGTAATAGCAAAAGGGGGAAGATTAATTTTAAAGTCGAAAAAGAATTTATCTGATCGGGTAGAAGTATATGTGGATCGGATGCCAAAATAACTGGAGCTTGTATATGTGTTATCTGTCTCGATGCTTCCCTCTTGAGATAGGATTCCATCATAACCTTGAGCCACCTCAAGGGTCCATTCACCACTTGCGACCCGGCTGACTTTAACTCTGAATGCACCGCCACCGCTTATATCGGTGGTGCCGGAAAGAACAGTTGCTTCTTCGGCTCCATTGTTATAACGAACAATGCGAAAAACATCTTCAGATCCGTTTTCGCCGGCGCGTAAGGCATAACCGTTAACGGGTCCTGTCAGATCTGGAATATCGCTCATTAGGAAAATATCAGCACGATTGCCACTGGAAGGAGAAAAATCGAGTTTGATATAGAACTCCCAGCTTCCGGATATTGAGGTTGAAGGAACGGAGAGGTAGGCAGGATTGTCTCCTGCATTGCCATTTAGCTTTAGAAGATGATTCTCTTCTTCCGATGTGATGGTATAAAGGCTATCGTCTCCGGACCATGAGGGATTTTCTGTAAAATCTCCATCTTCAAAGCCATCTTCAAAATTAACAGATTGTCCGTAACCGATTGAAGGAATCGCCAAAATGAGAATCAGCAACAGACATAGTCGGGTCTTGTTGTTGGACATATTATTTATATTAAAATCTCTTGATTTGTAAAAGCTAGAAAAGGAGAGTCCCTCTAAAATGGCCTTGAACTTAAAAAGGGGATGAGCCAGCTTTCAACCGACTCATCCCGGAAGGACATTTGATTGCTCTCTATTTCAACGGCTTATACGTTCTCTTTCAAACGTTCTATTAGTAAGTACGTTTCAGAGGTAAATCCTTACAAAATTTTTTAGATTTTTTTTATATCATGCTTGTAGAGAAACCAAAAGCATAAATTTGCATTCTTATGATTGATCGCCAGACGGTACCATTTAAAATCACAAATATATTTCATGGCCTGAAAGAGATTCAGGGACTCATTGGGTTGGAAGAGAATGGCCTGAAGATTGAGTACGAGGAACAGGACAGTATTTTTGGAATGATCAAATCAGGAGTATCAACGATTAAAATTCCCTTTGATAATTTACAGGAGATTACCTTTAAGAAGGGTTGGTTCGGAGGTAAAATTGTATTGGAGGGAAACTCGATGGAAGCTTTTAACGGACTTCCGGGCACAGAGCCGGGGAGTCGTACGCTTGAAATAAAGCGGAGTGATCGGGATGAAGCACAAAATTTAATCTCTCATGCTCGTATGCGGCTATCCGAATATAAACTTGAGAAGATGGAAGGAGAGCGTTAAAAAATGAATCGGAGCAATGCTATCACGAGGGATACATGTTACTCCGATCCAGATAAATTAAGAGTGAATTTACTTAAAATAGCCTTTGGCAGCCAATAGTTCGCCATTCAAGATGGCTCCACCAGCTGCTCCGCGGATTGTATTATGAGCCAAGGTTACATATCCTATGTCCATTACTTTTCCTTTTCTCAGACGACCCACAGCTGTTTGCATGCCGCCTTCACGATCTGCATGAAGTCGCGGTTGAGGATGACGGTCTTCCTCATATAAACGTACCGGAGTTTCAGGTGAGGACGGTAGGTCAAGTTCAGCAATTGGATTTTTCCAATCGGTAAAGGCCTTTCGCACTTCATCTATGCTCTCAGGTTTAGTTTCTAATGATACTGAAACGGAAAGCAGATGTCCGTCGACCGTCGGAACCCGTACGGCCGTTGCCTGGATGGGGAAATCTCTGTAGGCAATGCTGTTTTCATTTACACGTCCAAGCAATTTGGTTGATTCGGTTTCCACTTTGTCTTCTTCACCACCAATATAGGGCACCACGTTTGCTACAATATCCAGGCTGGCTACGCCGGGATATCCAGCCCCTGAGATCGATTGCATAGAAGTCACAACAACAGCCTCAATGCCAAAAGCATCGTCGAGAGGCTTAAGCGACATGGAAAGCGGTACCGATACGCAATTCGGGTTGGTGACAATCCACCCATCACCATTCTTGCTGAAGCTTTGCTTTGTGATGAGTTCAGCATGATCGGGATTTACTTCCGGAACCAATAATGGAACCTGCTCGTGCGTGCGATAATTCTTTGCATTCGAGATAACAGGTATTCCTGCTTCAGCAAAACTCTTTTCTATATCCCCGGCTACCGATGAATCCAGACCTGAAAAGACAAAGTCAACATCAGCGAATTCCGAGGGGATACATTCGGTAACTACAATGTCTGATGCGTTGGAAGGTAGCTCGGTTTTTTCAATCCAATGGACGGCCTGTTTGTATTTTTTTCCGGCTGATCGTTTCGAAGCTCCCAGTGAACTTATAGTAAACCAGGGATGGGTTTCGAGTAAACGGATAAATTTTTGTCCGACGGCACCAGTGGCACCTAAAATTCCAACGTTAAGATTTTTCATCAGGTTATTTTTTTGCTGCGATTAACGGTGCTAAATATCGCAATAAAATCATTAAATCTTAATCATTAATTAAAGACATATTTTTTTCTATCTTTGAGCATTCTTGAATTGCATCAAATAACAAAGAAACTGTAGCTACATGTCCGTTACTGAACTCGAAAATTTAGATACTATTGTTTCGCTGGCAAAAGCCCGCGGGTTTATTTATCAATCATCAGAAATTTATGGTGGCTTGGGGGCCGTCTATGATTATGGTCCGCTGGGAACCGAATTAAAGCGTAATATCCGGGATCACTGGTGGAAGGTGATGACTCAGTATCACGATAATATTGTGGGGCTGGATGCTTCTATCTTTATGCATCCCAAAGTGTGGGAGGCCAGCGGACACGTGGAGGGATTCAACGATCCGATGATTGATGATAAGCAGTCCAATAAACGGTATCGGGCAGATATGCTGGTGGAAGAACATATCGCAAAACTTCGTAAAGACGGTAAGGAAGAGGAGGCTGATGAACTCCAAGAGCTGTTGGATACAACGGGCAAACGCGAAGGTTTGTGCAAAGATCTCCATAAGTTAATTATAGAAAATGAGATCCGGGCACCCGAATCTGGGGCGTTTGACTGGACGGATGTGCGTCAATTTAATCTGATGTTTAAAACCCAATTTGGTGCGACCTCTTCGGGAGACGATGATGATGCGGTGTATCTGCGCCCTGAAACAGCACAAGGGATTTTTGTGAATTTTAAGAACGTGATGGATACCGCCCGCCAAAAAATTCCCTTTGGTATCGCACAGGTCGGGAAAGCTTTTCGCAATGAGGTGGTTGCCCGGCAGTTTGTATTCCGAATGCGCGAGTTTGAGCAGATGGAAATGCAGTACTTTGTGGAACCCGGAACGGATGAAGAAAATTATGAAAAATGGTTATCTAAACGATTGGATTGGCATAAAGAACTGGGTATTCGTGAGCATAAGTTGCGTACCCATCCCCATCCGGAAGATAAACTAGCTCACTATGCGGTTTCTGCCGCCGATATTCAATATGAATATCCCATAGGATGGCAGGAAGTAGAAGGGGTACACAATCGAACAGATTTTGACTTGAGTCAGCACCATGAGTATTCCGGAAAAAAGCTGGAGTATTATGACCAAAAGAAGCAGAAGCGTTACACTCCCTATGTAATTGAAACGTCTATTGGATTGGATCGGGCTGTAATGATGGTACTTTGTGATGCCTATCGAGAAGAGGAAGTAGATGGAGATAGCCGTACAGTGTTAAAGCTTAACCCAAAGATAGCACCAACGAAAATCGGTATTTTCCCACTTATCAAAAAAGATAAGCTGCAGGATCTCGCGCACAAAATTGAGCACGATCTGCGCGAAGATTACAATGTGCTGTATGATGAGTCGGGTTCTATAGGTAAACGTTATCGCCGCCAGGATGAAGCCGGAACTCCCTTCTGTATCACCGTTGATTTCGATGGGGTAGAATCTGAGGGAGAGGATACCGTTACGATTCGTTATCGTGACGATATGACCCAAGACCGCGTACCGGTAAGCCGTCTACGCGAGGTGATTGGAGAAAAGATGAGAAGCTGGAAACCGGAATAGTCATTGAAAAGCATGGTAGGGCTTGAATTTTCGAATACGCATTTCGCCAAGGTTATGGATTATCCTGACGAGATGTTTGTGTTTGATTTTACGGAAGGCTACGACCCCGAGTTTATTCGGTCGAAGGAATGGGGGATAGGTCGATATAACGAGAAAAGAAGCGAGATGTATGTTGCTCCTCAATATCAGAGCCGTCGTGATATTCATATGGGCATTGATATATGGACTAAAGCCGGAGCCGATGTCTATTCGTTTTATGAAGGAGAAGTTGCCTATATACGGTATAACGACCAGCCGGGTGATTACGGACCGACGTTCGTAGTCGAATATTCCATAGAAGAAACGACTCTTTTTGCATTATATGGGCACTTGTCAAAAGAATCACTCGAAAAGGTTAGTGTGGGGGAGAGTATCTCAACGGGAGAGCAAATTGCAGAACTTGGCAGCGAGGAGGTAAATGGTGGATGGGTTCCCCATCTCCACTTACAACTTTCACTAGAAGATCCGGGAGAGGCGGATATGCCGGGGGTAGTGGCGGAAGAAAACCTTGAGGAGGCTCTGTCAGCCTATCCCGATCCCCGAACGGTACTGGGACCTCTTTATTGAGCCCAGTCCATATTTTTAGACATCTCTTAATTTAATTCATTTTCTTGTTCGTAAGTGCTGATCGTATCGGTAATAATTGATATGCAATCCCGAAGCTGGGTTTCTGTCATTACCAACGGGGGGGCAAAGCGGATGATGTTCCCATGGGTAGGCTTTGCAAGCAAACCGTTTTCCTTAAGCTGAAGGCAAATGTTCCAGGCCGTATCGCTTTCAGGACTGTCATCGATGACAATAGCATTGAGTAATCCTTTTCCACGAACAAGACTAACCAGAGAAGAGTCTTCAATGAAATCTGCCATAGCCTTACGGAATATTTCCCCTAGTTTTTTAGCATTTTCAGCCAGGTTTTCTTCGCGAATAACATCCAGTGCTTCCATGGTGACGGCGCATGCCAATGGATTTCCTCCATAAGTAGATCCGTGTTCACCGGGTCGCAGACACTCCATGATATCATCATTTGCCAATACGGCGGATACGGGATAGGCTCCGCCCGAAAGGGCTTTACCAAGGATTACAATATCGGGGCGCACATTTTCGTGATCGACGCAAAGCATCTTCCCGGTGCGGGCAATGCCTGTTTGAATTTCATCTGCAATCAACAGGGTATCGTATTTCTGGCAAAGCTCCGATGCTTTTGTAAGATATCCTTCATCAGGCACCTTTACACCGGCTTCTCCCTGTATAGGTTCAACCAGAAATCCGGCGACATCCTTTTCCTGTAAAGCCTGCTCAAGCGCATCAAGATCGTTGTAGGGAATAGAAACAAAGCCCGGAGTATAAGGACCGAAATTTTTTCGGGCTACCGGATCGTTGGAAAAAGAAATGATACTGGTGGTCCGGCCATGGAAATTACCTTTGGCTACAATAATGGTCGCTTTTTCAGGAGTGAGATTCTTTTTTTCGTAGGACCATTTGCGGCAAAGTTTAATGGCTGTTTCAACTCCTTCTGCACCTGTGTTCATGGGCAGGAGTTTGTCATAACCGAACAGCTCACTCATATACTCTTCATAAGCACCCAGCTGATCGCTGTAAAAAGCACGGGAAACCAAAGTAAGCTTTTCGGCTTGTTCTTTTAATTTTTTAATAATACGGGGATGACAGTGCCCCTGGTTAACGGCAGAATAAGCTGATAGAAAGTCATAATAGCGATTACCTTCCGGGTCCCAAACAAAAACACCTTCTCCTTTGGATAGCACTACCGGCAACGGGTGGTAGTTATGCGCTCCATATTTATCTTCAAGGGATATTGCTTGTTCGGTGGTAATCATCAGTAAGTGATTGTTGGATTGAAAAATTTATGACATTAAGAAGATACCGTCTTAACAACAGAAGGAAAATATTTTTTTAATACTTTATCCCCCCCCAATTTTATAAAAAAGTATTTGAGAAGGATCGAAAAAAAGATCGTTGGCAATTCTGCATTAAAATGCACTTATTATTCCTTTGCTATGAATTGTTAAGGAATAAAATTATAGCTCATGCCTTTCGAGATAGAGCAATACATACCCGAATTAAAAAAACTACGACACCGGTTGCATGCTGAGGCTGAGATTTCAGGCTCAGAAAAGCAAACGGCTCAAATAATCCAGGAATTTTTATCGGATACTAATCCAGATGACATCCAGTCTAATATTGGCGGACACGGAATATTAGCAACCTATCTGGGAGAGGCAAACGGCCCGCACATTTTACTGCGTTGTGAGCTCGATGCTTTGCCTATTAAGGATAAAATTGACGCTTCCTATAAGTCCCGGAAGGAGGGAGTGGGGCATAAGTGTGGTCATGACGGGCATATGAGTATTGTATGTGGAGTGGCTAATATTTTAGGAGAAGAGGGGCTTTCAAGCGGTCAAGTTTCCCTCCTCTTTCAGCCCTCCGAAGAGACAGGAGAAGGAGCTATGGCTGTTTTGGAGAATCAAAAGTTTAAAAAGCTAAATCCGGATTATTGTTTTGCACTTCATAATCTGCCAGGATACGAAAAACACCAGGTTGTTATTCGGGAAGGGATTTTTGCAGCCGCCTCGGCGGGGTTAGCTATTCATTTTTATGGCGAAACATCCCACGCTGCTCATCCTGAAGAAGGAAAAAGTCCCGCACTGGCTGTAGGACAGCTCATACAATCACTTTCGTCAGTACCTCAATTCTATTCGTCGCTGGATCAGGCAGTCAAAGTGACGGTTGTCAATGTTGAATTGGGTGAAGAAGCCTATGGTACATCTCCGGCTGAGGCAACCGTAAGAGTAACCCTTCGTACCTATGATGATGGCGTTTTGAATAACCTCCAAGATCGATGTGTTCAGATAGCTGAAGGACTGGCTTCAACTTATGATTTAGAGATAGAGCATGATTGGGTTCAGCCTTTTGCAGCCTTGGTGAATGATAGTAAAGCAGTAAAAGTTATACGTGAAAGTGCTGAAAATCAGAATCTTAAAGTTTTAAGGAAAGAACTTCCATTTAATTGGTCTGAAGATTTTGGATATTTTTTGAAGGAAATACCCGGAGCAATGTTCGGGTTGGGAAGCGGGGAGGGGCATCCACCTCTGCATGCTGGAAGCTATGATTTTCCTGATGAAATTATTGTGAGTGGAGTAAAAATGTTTATGCAAATTATTAAAGAAACGGTATCGGAGTAATGAAAGATCTGTTCTACCCTTCACACATTGAATTGAATGAAGCGGCTTTTAAGAAAAATATTACCTTCCTCAGAGATTATATTGGTAAAGATGTAGTGTTCAGCTCAGTTATAAAGGGTAATGCATACGGCCACGGCATCGAATATTTTGTCCCCATGGCAGAGGATTGTGGCGTTCGTCATTTTTCAGTGTTTAGTTCAGATGAAGCACGTAAAGCACAGAGAGCTTCTTCCCATTCCAGTACCCATATTATGATTATGGGTATGATTAGCAATGATGTGATTGCCTGGGCAATTGAGCATGAGATCTCGTTCTTTATTTTTGAATTAGACAGGCTTAAAGCTGCGATCAAAGAAGCGCGGCGATTGGGCAAGTCAGCTCGGATCCATTTGCACCTTGAAACCGGCATGAATCGGCTTGGCTTGGCGCCTGAAAAATTTGAAGATGCGGTTCAGATGCTGAAGGAAAATCACAAGTATCTGGAAGTAGATGGGTTATGTACCCATTATGCTGGCGCGGAAAGTGTGGGTAATTACGTCCGTATTAAAAAGCAGATCGAAAACTTTGATGAATATTGTTCCTGGTTTAAAGAAGAGGGAATCGAAGCAAAGCAAATACATTCGGCTTGCTCAGCTTCGGCCCTGAATTATCCGGATACTATTATGGATATGGTCCGGATCGGGATTGCCCAGTATGGTTTTTGGCCTAACCGCGAAACATATATGAATTTTGTAAAACGACATCCGAGAGTTGATGAAGAACATCAGGATCCCCTAAAACGGATCATAAGCTGGAAGAGTAAAGTGATGAGCACGAAAAAAGTACCAGCGGGTGAATTTGTGGGCTATGGCAATACCTATTTAACCAGTCGTGACCAAAATATAGCAACTGTGCCCATTGGCTATTCGCATGGTTTCGGTCGTAATTTGACCAATGTAGGTATTGTACTTATTAATGGAGAGCGAGCACCCGTAGCGGGATTAGTGAATATGAATCTATTGACTGTTGATATTACCGATATCCCAAACGTTCAAAAAGGAGATGAAGTAGTAATCATAGGGAAACAGGGAGATCAGGAAATGACCGTTGCTTCTTTTAGTGAAATGCGTAATTTCATGAATTATGAAGTTCTTGTACAAATACCTTCAACATTGCCTCGGTATATTGTTTAGTAATATATACAGCCTGTGTAGATGGAGAAGAAACGTGGCCATGTATCATATTTGGATATTCTGTTAAGGAAAGCCTATATTAACACGCAATAAATTTTAACCCTTGGGTGTAAAGCTCAAGGGTTTTTTTATTAGATGGAAATCCAACATTTGGATTAAAATAATTATGCATTGGATTGACCTAACGATCTTTATCTGCTATATGTTAGGGATGTTGGGATTTGGCTTCTTCTTCCTGAGTAGAAATGAAGGAGCAGATGATTACTATGTGGGTGGACGTAATATGAACAGCCTCCATATTGGTCTCTCAGTAGTTGCTACTGATGTCGGTGGTGGGTTTTCTATTGGTTTGGGAGGGCTCGGTTTTGTGATGGGAATATCAGGATCCTGGATGCTTTTTACCGGTCTGGTAGGGGCATGGCTGGCAGCCGTTTTCCTTATTCCCAAAGTGAAAGGAAATCCTGTTTTCGATAAAGCTTTTACCTTCCCGGAAATATTCAAACATTATTTTACCCCTGAAGTGGCTCTTGTTGCCGGAATTATTTCTGCAATTGGTTACGCCGGATTTACCAGCTCTCAGATTTTAGCCGGTGCAAAATTAGCTACGGGGACCTTTGCCGATCTCGATCTCCAAACAGCACTCATAATTATGGGATCTGTGGCAGTATTATATACAGTGATGGGAGGACTCAAAGCCGTCATTTATACCGATACGGTACAATGGACTATTTTGATGCTGGGCCTGATTTTTATTGGGGTACCGCTCTCTTACACCGCCGTGGGAGGATGGGAAGGGATAACCCAAAATGTAGATCCTGCACTGTTATCGATGGGTAACTTAACATGGCAGCGAGTAGTCTATTGGGGGGCTACCATTATTCCTATCTGGTTTGTTGGAATGACCCTCTATCAGCGTATATATGCTTGCAACGACGAAAAAACAGCTAAAAGAGCGTGGTATTTGGCTGGTGTATTTGAATGGCCGATTATGGCTTTTATGGGGGTTTCTCTCGGACTTTTTGCAAAGGTAGGTGCTGCACAGGGAATGTTCGAATATCTCGGAGCAGCTGATGTATCGGATACTGATCCCGAAACAGGCCTACCGATGTTATTACGAACAATACTACCGGTCGGGCTTATGGGTATCATGATGAGTGCGTATTTTTCAGCTATTCTTTCTACGGCTGATAGTTGCCTGATGGCGGCATCGGGAAATACAGTTTCAGATATTATTGGTTATTTTAAGGAGGTAGATCACGATAGTGATACCTTTTTACGGTTTTCCCAGATTACCACATTGGTTATCGGTACGCTTGCTCTGCTTATTGCTACCACAATGACTAATGTACTGGATCTGATGCTATATTCGTATGCCTTTATGGTATCAGGTCTATTCGTTCCGGTTTTAGGTGCTCTCTATTGGGAGAAAAGCAGTAGCATAGGTGCTATTGGAGCTATGATCATGGGTGGAACAACAACCCTATTACTTGAGTTACTTATAGAAGAGCTTCCTGCGGGTCTTGATGCCAATGTGTTTGGAATTACAGTATCAGCCATTGTGTTTATATCATTATCGCTATTATTCCCGGACAATGAATCGTCCAATATATCATAAGTCAGTCAATATTTAACAATTAAATATTTTTATGCGCTTTGACATTTTACAATCAGATGCAGAAAACCCTACTTCTTTTGGAAGGGAGGATATCACCAATTTCTTATATGAACATCTGGATGAATACGGTGACGCCAAGAAACATATTTTAAATTGCATAAGCTATGCTTACGGAGATAAAGAATGTCAGGATGGGTTTATATTAGTCGCTCATAAAAATAAAAGAATTATGGGTGTGGTTATTATTAATCATACTAATATGGGTGGATATATACCGGAACATATCTTGGTTTATATCGCAGTTCATAAAGAAACGCGGGGAGAGGGTGTTGGGAAACAGCTAATGGAACGGATTATTGAAGCAACGGACGGAGATATTGCTCTTCATGTGGAACCCGATAACCCTGCAATACATCTGTATGAAAAATATGGATTCACAAATGATTATTTAGAAATGCGACTAAAGAAATAGGGAATGGCCTATTTAAAATTATATAGAGATAAGCTGCGTCATAATTATAATTTCCTCGATGATCTTTTTAAAGAGAATGACATCAAATGGGGAATAACAACAAAGCTACTGTGTGGACATGAAGCGTTCTTAAAAGAAGTTGCTGAATTAGGTATTGGTGAAATGCATGATTCCCGGATCAGTAATCTGAAGAAGATTAAAGAGATCGATCCGGATACAATGACTACTTATATTAAGCCCCCGCCAAAGGATATTATCGAGTCGGTGGTGAAGTATGCCGATGCAAGCTTGAATACGGAGCTTTCTACCCTGCATGCCCTTTCTGAAGAAGCAAAAAGGCAGGATAAAGTACATAAGGTTATTATAATGATTGAGATGGGGGACCTGCGGGAGGGAGTAGTCCGGGAAAATCTTATTGGTTTTTACGAAAAGGTATTTAAGTTGACCAATATAGAAGTGATTGGTATTGGGACCAATCTGAATTGCATGCACGGGGTTATGCCTGATGAAGATAAGCTCATTCAACTATCTCTGTATAAACAGATTATTGAACTTCAATTCGACAAAACCATTCCATTGGTTTCAGGTGGAACTACGGTCACTATACCTTTACTGCTGAGAAACCAGTTGCCCAGAGGTATCAACCATTTTCGGGTAGGTGAAGCGCTGTTCTTTGGCAAAGACCTTTTTGCAGACGGAACAATCGAGGGTATGCACAATGACGTGTTGGAACTATATACCCAGATTATTGAAATATCGGAAAAACCTAAAGTTCCGACCGGAGAGCTGGGAAAAGACCCGCAGGGTAACACGGTTGAAATTGACGAGGATGATTATGGGAAAACATCTTATCGGGCTATTCTGGATATTGGATACCTGGATATAAACCCGGATCATCTGATTAATGTAGAGGATGATGTAGAAATTGTTGATGCAAGCTCGGATATGCTAATCCTGGATGTAGGGGATAATACATCTGGTTATGAAGTGGGCGACTTTATAAGATTCCGGATGAATTATATGGGAGCATTAGGGATTATGAATTCAGACTATATAGATAAGATTGTTGAATAAGATTTGTTAAGTATATTCTTATCCGATAAAATGGTTTAAAGCCGATAAGCAATACCAATAAATAAAAAAGCCCGACCCAACGGCCGGGCTGGAAGTGAATATGTAAGCCTTTGCTTATTCAGCACTGGTATTGGCGATGCCTATGACTCCGCATCCCATGCGCGGACCTGCGGCACCGGTAGGCTGAGATTCTAAATCGTCTTCTCCGCCATGTATAACAATTCCGCGGCCAATAATGCTATTGGAACCGTTTAACTCTATAGTGGAGTCTACATAGTTTTTAGTAGCGACTCCTTTTTCGTTGGCTTCAATATTCCCCATATCTCCAACATGTCGGGATTCGGCGTCCGGCCCTGCATGGTCATTGCCTTCCGGATTATAATGGCCTCCGGCAGAAGTTCCGTCAGAAGCAGTGCAATCTCCATATTGATGGATATGGAACCCATGCTTGCCTTGCTCAAGTCCTTCTATTTCAGCTTCAACGCGAACTCCATCATTTGTTTGGCTAAAAGTAACGGTCCCGGAAGCACTGTTCCCTTCAGTGGGATGAACAACAGCTACTGCTTTGGTATAATCTGTGGTTACTTCAACCGTGTCAGTAACTGTTTCCTGGGATTGTTGCTGTTCAGTACCTTGCTGAGCACAACTAACAGCAAAGGTCATTAAAAAGAGTCCTATAGCATATTTAGTGAATAATTTTATCATGGTATATTCTTTAAGATTTAATTAAAACTTACTTTTTGTAACAGCAAAGCTTTTTATAACATTCAATGCCTGGTTAGGTTCCAAACATCGGAGGATATAAATACAATCTTTTTTATTCCTGAACAAATTTTATCATAGGTTTAAGTAATATTTATAGCGTATATTAATGTTATAAAATAAACTCTATCTTATATTAAATGACTGATAAGAGAAAGCCTTTTTTTCATCTCGCATTTCCAGTAACGGATCTTCAGGAAACCCTTATTTTTTATCGTGATGTGCTTGGATGTGAAACCGGAAGAAGTTCAGATCAGTGGATTGATTTCGATTTTTGGGGACACCAGGTGGTTGCACACCTTAGCCCGGATGAGGCCGGAAAATCAAGTGTGAATGAAGTAGACGGACATGCGGTGCCGGCCAAACATTTTGGATTAATTCTGGAATGGGTACAATGGGAGGAACTGGCTGAAAGGTTGCAAAATAAAGGTGTCAATTTCATTATCGATCCTTATATCCGTTTTGAAGGCCAACCTGGGGAGCAGGCAACTATGTTTTTCAAGGATCCCAGTGGGAATGCACTGGAATTCAAGGCATTTCGGAATGAAGACCAGATTTTTGCCAGTTAGCGTTTGACTCATAAAAGCTACCGGTAATTTAATTTTTATCGTCGTTTTAATTTATCCTGCTGCAGATGCTCCTCCATCAATCGTATAGACAGATCCGGTTGTCCAGGCTGATTCGTCACTGGCCAGGAAAAGAATGGTGCGGGCTATATCTTCAGGAGAACCGACTTTTTTCATAGGCAGGGTTTCCGGCACTTCATCGAGAATAGTATCCGGGTTAGGAAAAGCTGCCGCCGAATTATCGTAGAGATCTGTTTGTACGGGGCCCGGTTGTACTAAGTTGATGCGAATGTCTGGGGCATAGTCAACGGCGGCCTGCCGTACCAAAGCTTCAACGGCTCCTTTTGAGGCGCAGTAAGCGGCATGATTTGGGAAGCCCTTATGAGCTGCGATAGACCCTGTTACGACAATACTTCCTGTAGCATCGTTATGCTTCATTTCCGGAATAGCCGCACGCATTAAGTAAAATATGGCGTTTAAGTTCGTATCTAGTGTTTGGTGCCAGGTGTTTTTCTCAACTTCGGTTATGGACCCTAGACCAAGTATTCCCGCGTTGGGAATAAGTATGTCCAGGCGGCCAAATTCTTCGATCGCTTTTTCAACAAGCTGGTTATTCGCCTCGGGCATACGAATATCTGCTGGTACAAATATGGCCGATCCACCTTGTTTGGAAATGGTCTTTACTACTTGCTTCCCCCGTTGTTTATTGCGGCCACTAACCACTATTTTTGCTCCTTCTTTAGCAAAAAGTTCAGCGGTTGCCCGTCCCATCCCACGGGTAGCTCCGGTTATAATGGCCACTTTGTTATCTAATTTTCCCATAGACTATTGATTAAAAAATATATTCATCTGTTCCTTCATTTTGAAGCGAACTCTTCTTCGATTTCACTGATCTCCATGGCTAATTCTTCCCATTCAGCATAGATTTCTACCAGCTCGGCCTTGAGCTTCTCATATTCCATGGATATTTCTTTAACTTGTTCCTCATCGTCATAGAAATCAGGTTCGGCCATTTCTTCCTCAATTTCATTTTTACGACTTTCGAGTTGCTCAATTTCTTCTTCAAGGGGCGCAATTTTCTTTTTGAGTGGCTTTAGCTGGTTATATTTTTCTTGCCTTTTTTGGGCTGCGATACGCCGCTCTTCCTTTCTGGATAAGCCGTTGTTCTGGCCGTTTGATGGTGTATCCCGGTTATCATCATCCTCTTTTTCTCTTTCTTCCACCTTTTCGAGGTAGTAGGAAACATTGCCTAAAAATGTATTAGTGGTTTGCGGACGTACTTCCAGTACTTTATCGACTATAGGATCGAGGAAGTCACGATCGTGAGAAACGATCATAAAGGTACCCTCATATTGCTCAAGCGCCTGTTGAAGAATACGTTTGGATTGCATATCCAAGTGATTAGTCGGTTCATCAAAAATCAGGAAATTGGCCGGTCGTAATAACATCCGTGCCAGTGCCAGCCTACTTTTTTCCCCACCGGAAAGGACCGATACTTTTTTAAAGACATCATCACCCTGAAAAAGAAAGCAGCCCAAGATTGTTCGCAAACGGGTTTCTTTGGCATGAGGATCCGCTTCACGCATAATTTCAAACACGGTTTTTTCAAGGTCCAGTTCATCGGCCTGATGCTGGGCGAAGTAACTGGTGGTTACATTATGGCCGGGTTCTCGTTTGCCGTTAGTGGCTTCTTCAATTCCTGCCATGATACGGATCAATGTTGACTTACCCGCCCCATTGGGACCGACGACCGCAATTTTATCTTGGCGATCGATGGTATATGAGAGATCCTCGAATACCACATTATCGCCATACTGTTTGCGGACATTCTCCAGCTTCATAACAATAGCCCCGCTTCGTTCGGGTGGTGGGAATTCAAACGTAATTTCTTCTTCCCTTTCATCCAGTTCAATCTTGTCCATTTTTTCCAGCTGCTTGATGCGGCTTTGCACCTGTGCCGCCTTGCTGGCATTGTACCGGAATTTGTCAATAAAATCTTGTATTTCCTTGATTTGCTTCTGCTGGTTCTCATACGCCTTGCGCCGGTGTTCCATTCGTTCGGCATGTTTTTCCCGGTAGTAGTCATAATTTCCAGCATAATCCAGCAGTTTTCCATGGTCAAGTGCAAGGGTTCGATTGGTAATCTTATTGAGAAATGCTTTATCGTGAGAGACAAGAATAACGGCACCTTCATAGTTTTGCAGGAACTGCTCGATCCAGCGCAGGGAATCAATATCCAGGTGATTGGTCGGCTCGTCAAGGAGAAGGTACATAGGTCTCTGTAACAATAACTTAGCCAATGCAATACGCATGAGCCATCCTCCGCTGAATTCGGTCGTCATCCGTTTAAAGTCATCGGTGGAAAAGCCGAGTCCCATAAGTACCTTCTCAATGTCAGACTGCAGCGTATAGGCTCCGGACTGTTCAAGCTTGCTCTGATATTTTCCCAGCTGCTCCATGGTCTTTTTATACTCAGAGGATCCGGTATCCATGTTGGATATTTTTTGCTGGGTCTCCTGCACCTTTTTCTCGAGTTTGCGAATGTCTGCAAATGCGCTTTCGACCTCTTCATAAACGGTACGATTGGGATCGGGATCAACCCCATCCTGAGGAAGATACCCGATTGTAGCAGCCTGGGACTTTTTTATGGTACCTTCATTCGGTACAACTTCTCCGGCAATTATTTTAAGTAAGGTCGACTTACCCGCCCCATTGGGTCCGACGAGCCCTATACGGTCACCGGGATTAATAAGAGCATTAACTTCTTGAAGTAAGGGTTCCCCTCCAAAGGAAAGAGATATATTATTTAATGAAAGCAAGGCAATAATTTTCTTAACATTTTTGAAGGTCTAATATAACCAACACAGCGGTAGGCCTAAATCTGTTTTTAAATTTTTATACCTTCTTCTTTTTATAAAGATACTTATGTCCTATTTTTGATCTATGGGTTTATTGATTTTTTATTTGTTACTTGCTATTGGCGTTTCTTTTCTTTGTTCAATGTTAGAAGCAGTCTTACTCTCGGTAAGTCATTCTTATATTGCCATAATGGAGCGCAAGGGGAGTAAGACCGGCAAATTGCTTCGCAGTTATAAGGAGGATATTGACCGTCCGCTATCTGCTATTTTAAGTTTAAATACGATAGCGCACACAGTAGGTGCTGCAGGTGTAGGTGCACAGGCACAGGTTATTTTTGGTGAAAGCTATGTAGCCATAACGTCAGCCGTTCTTACCTTACTTATTTTAGTATTGTCCGAAATTATACCAAAAACTATTGGAGCAACCTACTGGAGGGAATTGGCAAAATTTACGGCCAAGACGCTGCACGGGTTGATGTTTCTGCTATATCCCTTTGTGGTAATGTCGCAGGCTATTACCCGGTTGCTTTCCAATGAAGATGAAGTACCGAGCTTTAGTCGCGAAGAGTTTGGGGCTTTAGCCGATCTGGGGGTAGAAGAAGGGATTTTTGAGGAAGAAGAATCCCGAATTTTTAAAAATTTGATTCGATTTAGTTCCCTTCGGGTTAAAGATATCATGACTCCCCGCACGGTGGTTGTTGGATTTAACCAAACCCTTACGGTTGGGGAAATCAGTGATAATGTAGAGCAGCTGCATTTTTCGCGATTACCGGTATATGGAGAGGCGCGGGATGAAGTAACAGGATATGTTTTAAAAAATGATTTGTTATTGATGATGGCCCGTGGAGAGACGGAAACAAAACTAAAAGAGTTTAAGCGTGATATCCTTATTGTGCCTGAGATGACTCCACTGCAGGATTTCTTTGAACGGTTGATGAAAAAACAGGAACATATTGCAATGGTGGTCGATGAATACGGCGGATTTGCGGGAGTCGTAAGCATGGAAGATCTTGTTGAAACCCTCCTTGGTATGGAAATTATAGATGAAGTAGACACTATCGAAGATATGCAGAAAATGGCCCGTAAAAAATGGATGGAACGAGCTCAGCGCCTTGGGATTGTATCAGAAGATGCTGAAGAGGAAATAGAGTAGCAGGCGATAAGCGCACAAAGCTCAAGTTCGGATACTATTGCTTTGCGGAACGTTGGGCACCAGCAATTAATACTTCCCAATTACAGTTCTGTCGAATATAAGTTCGGGAAAAGCTGATTCCCGTTCTGTCCGAAAAAAACATCCAAGGTGACACGATTAACGTTCATCAAGGTGAGTTAGCTGGAGTTCAGCAGGTGGCAAAAGGTTTAAAAAAGGTAAGGAGGTAATTACGTTAGTTTTTAAGGCTGCAATAGGGATTGAAAAATCTTATGACAGCATCCGGATAACGGGTACACCGGAATTTACTTCTACGATCCCCGGTGGTATAAATGGCGATATCGCTACTTCTGCCATTATGGTGAATGCTATACGTGCGGTTCAAAAGGCAGAGGCAGGGCTAAAAACAATGCTTGATATACCTGCTCAGACCTGCTGCCAGCCGGTGGAGAAAGGGGAACGATTCGGAATTGGTATGAAGCACCAGAAGGGGAAGATCCTTATGTCTTTGCCAAAACAGGTACGCTTAGCAATAATCATGCATTAAGTGGCTATATAATAACCAGAAGCGGTAAGAAATTATATTTTTCTTTTATGAATAACCACTATGTAACTTCCTCCTCAGTTGTAAAGCGGGAAATGGAGAAGGTGTTAAGGTATATCCATATGACTTATTAAGTTATAGGACCATTATGGATAATTAAAGTTATTACGACGGATTACATCCTTGTTACTGTCAATAAAGTTTCGGATCTCATTGATGGGAATGGCATGGGTTATCCCATAAGAGATCCTTCGTTTCTCTTCAATAAAAATCGAGCCGTTATAGGGTTCAATAAGATTGTCCGAATATTCGTCATCGGGATTAGGAATTAAGTAAGGCTCTCGCGTAGCTGCTGCTGAGCGGGCCATACCGACCCATTCAAAGCTATTGAACTGATCGTTGCTTGCAAGTACAAGCCCACCGCTGATGCCGGGATTAAAAAGCGCATCACTGACAAAAAAACGTTGGCGAGATTGGCCCCTTGTCGAACTGGCGATTCCTCGGGTTATTATGGGATATCCCTTTGGGAAACCTAAGATATATAAAAAAGACCCTAACTGGATTTTTTCTGAATGGCCCATTGAAAACGACAGTTCCTGATGATTATCCTGGATATCAGCCTTTAAATTGGCAGAAAGAAGAGCGAGGTCCGAAAGTGCATCCCGTGCAATGATTTCAAAAATACCCAATTCTTCTGGTGTGAAAATGAGGTTATTTTGTCTTCTTTTGATACTGATGGTTTCAATAAATGTGTTCGCGGATATTTGTTCTCCTTCATAATAAGTGATAAGGGTATCCGCTGATGTAACCGTGTGTGCTGTAGTAATAAGCAATGCTTTATCACGATTATTTACATCTAGTAGGATGGAGGTCCCTGCTGAACTTTCTTCAGTGGAATGACTATGGGAGGCTATGTCTTCCAGTCTGTTGGTATTAACGTCTGGAAGAGTAACACTCGGTTTGTTAAACGAGTAGGTGTCATAGAAAGAGGTGGATATTATTCGAATAATTGCTTCTTCTGCTCTTTGCAGGGATTCAGAAAGATTTTGACTGGGAAAGGCAGTTGTATAGAATTCAGATTCTTCGACTGCTTTTGGTTGGTCTATAGTTTGCTCTGAACTGCGACATGCTCCGATCCCTATTAGAATGAGAAAACCGAAAAAAAGCTTTGGAAATAGCTTCATTATTGTGAGATGTGGTTTTTAAAATCTATTGAATCCATTGACTTCCCATAAAATAACGTAACAGCTCATATCTTCCTCTTACATAGTTTAACAGAAAAAATGCTAAAAATGGAATGTTAAAATTAAAAATAGTATTCTCTTTATCTCTAAAATCTCTCTAACTTAAAATTCGTTTCATAGTGGATATTTTTTCTGCTGCGCCGCATCATGATGTATTGATGTTCGTTATACAGGTTGGAATTCTTTTATTGGCAGCCCGAACATTAGGAGAAGTTGCACAACGTTTGGGACAACCTTCCGTAGTTGGGGAAATTTTAGCCGGTATTATATTAGGGCCCTCCTTGTTAAGTAGCCTCTTTCCTGAATTTGGGAATTTAATGATTCCGCAAAATGAAGTGCAGGGATATCTGCTGGAGACGGTCAGTCTGTTAGGGGCGATGTTTTTAATGCTTATAACAGGACTTGAAACCGATATTAAGCTCATTAAACGTCATGCACGTACCGCAATTGGTGTCTCATTCGGGGGTATTACTATTACCTTTGCAACAGGTTTTCTGCTTGGGCAATATCTCCCGGATTTTTTAGTAGCAGATCCCGAAAACCGTCTCATTTTTGAGTTATTTGTAGCAGTATCGATGTCGATTTCTGCTATACCCGTAATTGCCAAAGTACTGATGGATTTGAACCTCATGCGCAGAGATATCGGTCAGACTATCATTGCGGCGGGTATGAGTGATGATACTACAGGATGGATTTTATTATCTATCGTAGCAGGACTGGCGAGCGGTGAGGCCGTAACTGCGGGAACCGTGCTGCAAATTATAGGTAGTGTCGTGGCATTTATGCTTCTGAGTTTTACACTGGGACGTTGGCTCGTGCGTAAGTTGTTAATTTTTGTTCAGGATGAAGTAGAAAGTACAGACCGGCTGTTAACACTGGTTGTTATCATGATGTTTATTTGGGGGGCTATTACACAGGCGTTGAATCTGGAAGCAGTACTGGGTGCTTTTGTGATGGGTATCTTGTTTGGGATGATGCCTCGGCTGCCGGAAAGTGTTATCCATAATCTTGAGAGTGTAGCTCTTGCAATTTTTGCCCCCGTCTTTTTTGCTGTAGCGGGATTAAAGGTAAATATGCTCAATCTGTTTGAGCCTACGCTTTTTTTGATTACCCTGTTGGTCATTGCAGTAGCAACACTGGGGAAAGTGGCAGGTACCTATTTGGGGGCACGCGTTATTGGTGGTAAAGATCACTGGTCCTCTCTTAGTTTTGGCGCGGGACTCAATGCTCGCGGGGCTATGGAGATTATTATTGCTACCATCGGTTTGAACCTGGGAATACTCGCCCAGGATATGTTTTCTATTATCGTAGTGATGGCCATGGCTACATCCCTGATGGCGCCGTCGGCACTTCGCTGGGTACTTAAGCGAGTGGAAATAGGGGCCGAGGAAGAGGAGCGCTTAAAAAAAGAAGAGATGGAAGCAGAAAGTCTCATCGCGGGTGTCCATCGGATACTGTTGCCCGTACGATTTCGGTCAGATGATTTGGATGAACTTACCATACAATCTGTGGAAGCGGAAATACTGGAATTGTTAGGACGGGAATCTGAATTGTCGCTTACGCTATTTACCGTTGCAAGAGATGATAATGAAGAACAGTGTGAGGAATATTTAGAAAAACTTTCTGGATATTTTAACCAGGATGAGATCGTTACAAAAGTCGTTGAAGAACAGAATATCGGGGATGCTATTTTAGATGAAGCGAAGAAAGATTATGAGCTGATCGTGCTGGGAGCCACGGAACGTCAAACTAATTTATCCCATTTATTTAGTCCTCTTATTGATTATTTGACGAGAGTAGCTCCCTGTCCAACACTGATTGTACAAGGGCGAAAAATTGATGATCAATGGAGTCCCGAACGAATATTGGTTCCCACTAATGGATCGGAAGCGGCGAAAAATGCAGTAGATCTGGGACTTTTTATTGCTAAGTCAGATTCCCGCCATGAAGTTTCTATTTTGAATGTTGTGATAGATAATTATGCAGATACTCCTTATCACGTACGGGAATTTAAAAAGGATAACGAGATTAAAATTGCAAATAATATCCTGGGTGATCTGCAGCAAATGGGAGAAGCAATGGGAGTGAAAACACAAACCGTAGTTGAACGTGGGGAAAGTCCCGAACAGGCCATTTATGATTTTTCCGTTGACAACGAAATTGACTTGGTCATCTTGGGTACAAATGTTCGTCCGGGTTCACATCGACTTTATTTAGGTCACAGGGTTGAAACAATTCTTGAACAAAGTCCCTGTCCGGTACTTATATTGAATACGTAATAATCATATCATGTTAGGCAAATTAGAAATCATGTTTTGAAACCAAAAATGATAATACCAATGCTGGTTTGCAGTAATGCCTCCGACGAAATCAAATTTTGCCAACGTGTATTTGGTGCTGTCGAGCTGTCGCGGCGTAAAGCAAAAGATGGCAGTGTTATACATGCAACACTTAAAATTAATGAGTCGCTAATCATGATTCACAATGAATCTTCACATTTGGCAAGTCGCGCCCCACAACCAGACGGTAGTTCATCAGTAGTCATATATTTGTACGGCGAGGAAGAAGTAGATATAGTCATTGAGCGAGCGGTAGCTGAAGGAGCACGGGTTTTATTGCCGCCAGAAGACCAAGCTTGGGGCGATCGAGTTGGACGAATTGTTGACCTTTCGGGCCATGTGTGGAATATTGCAACTCGTATTCTTAAAGAATGAATCTAACAAACCTAATAAATTTGTTTAAACCGCCTTTCAAGTAGACATATTTCGCCCTTTCTTGCTCACTTTTATTTCTTGAAGTTAAATAATAAAAAACTGAATTAACCTTGGTTCGTCCGCCGGTTATACGTGAGGTCGTGATTTTTTTTCTTGAAATATGAGAAAGTGTAACGGTCTTATTTAGATTGAGATGAGGCTAAGAAGGATTTACATCTTGACCTTTTTCCGGGGTGGAGGAGGTATCTCGGAGCTTATCTTTGATTTCTTGATCTATTGAAACATAAAATACTTTATCCTCATTGGTAAGCATCGGCGGATTATTAACCGTATATGGATGAATTTCATTATTGGAAGTGATGACAAAAAGCGGAATATGTTCTTGTCCGATAGTCTCTTTGAATTCGGTGGAGGCGGAATCATCGGTTATTTTTTGAACAGACAGCGGTTTTCTCTGGTCGATAATATTTGAAATTTCTTCAAAATTGAGTTGTTCATGGAAGAGTATTCTACCGCTTAGATGGCTGCTAACATCTTTGTTTCCCTTTTCTCCCCGAATATTGGGAGGGAGTTGAAAAACATAAGATCTTCCGAAAATTTCACCAAATCGGAGAGCTGCCAGTGAATTGACTTCATCGTTCGGGGTAAGGGCAAGTAATCTACCCACTCCATCCAAGTCAATTTTTTCCAGCGCATACTCGGACAGTATGTTACCATGGTACGTTCCTATATTTTTGGTTTTTGCTTTGGCAATATTCTTCCAGTTTGAATCTGCCACTAATACTTTGAATCCTTCATTTTTAATTGCTTCAGCAATTTTTAAAGACCAGTCGTAGGCCCCTAAGATCAGAATGCCGTTTGGAACGGGTTTCGCAACCCCCAACTTACGCGCTACCCAAGAAGCGGGTAACCCATATATTGTCACAGTACTTATAATGACAAGAAATACAATCGGAACAAGCTGATCAGCTTGTTCAAAGCCATTTTGAGTCAGACTAATAGCAAAAATGGATGAAATGGATGCCGCTACAACCCCACGGGGAGCCATCCAGCACAAGAAAAGTTTTTCACGCCAATTGATATCTGAAAAGATCGTTGAAATATATACCGCCAGGGGGCGTGCTATAAAGATAAGAATGGCGAGAAATCCGACAAGATTCCAGTTTAAATTGGCAAGAAGACCTTCGAGCTCAACTCGAGCTGCCAATAAAATAAAGAGGGACGATAATAATAATACCCGCAAGTTCTCCTTAAACTCAGTAATATGATTAATGCGGGCTGATTTCTGATTGGCAAGTGCAATGCCCATAAGTGTGGTAGCCCATAAGCCAGATTCGTGCTGGAGCATGTTGGAGGCGGTAAAAACGGTTACTACTACCATTAAGCTAATGGGGTTTTGCAGGTAATCAGGTAAGAGGTGCCGTTTTAGTAGAAAGTAAATTAGCGCAGCTCCGGCCAATCCTACGAGGGTACCGAAGAATATAGTTTTAACAATACTCATTACTGCCAAAGTGGTAGCCGCAGAGACGCTGGTGCTTAAAATAACTTCAAAGACGAGTACGGCCAACATAGCTCCAATAGGATCGATGACAATACCTTCCCATTTTAAAATGGATCCCACTTGCCCGGAGGGGCGTACTTGTCGCAGAAGAGGAATAATTACCGTAGGACCGGTAACGACCAGTATCGCTCCCAAAAGAATGGATAGCTCCCATCCGAAAGGAAATAAGTAATGGGCTGACAAGGAAATAATGGCCCAGGTAAATAAGACGCCTATACTGACCAGGTTTCCTATAATCCCGCCAATATTTTTTAACTCAGAAAAGCTTAGGCTCAATCCACCTTCAAAGAGAATAATTGCAACGGAAACAGAAATAAAAGGAGCTAAGAGGTCTCCCATCAAAACATCTGGTTGAAGTAACCCAAAGACTGGACCTGCCATTATACCAGAAATAAGCAGCAACAGGATAGCTGGTAATTTAAACTTCCATGCAACCCATTGAGCACCAATCCCGAAAAGAAGAATGCTGGTAATACCTATTAGTAAATGTCCTTCCATAAAATAAGATAAATCAAGCCACCCGGCTGTTATAGAATAGAAAGGTGAAAAGTTAATTCATTATATCGAGGGTATAAAAATCAGCAAATGTAATATTATAACCAAAGTTTTTTATGTAATTTTCTGACAATGGTTTAATGCTTGTTACCAACAAGGAAAGAAAGGCTCTTTTCCTTATTGGTAAAAAAAGTACTTAAATTTAAGTTGACAGCATAAAGAGTTTGTGAAAGTAGAAACGCAGTACCAATAAAATTAGTTGTACAGTTTCATGCTATGCTTCATAAGACCTTTATTTTTATATATTTTTCTAATGTATGGACAAACCGTTTAAAAAGTTTTTTTTAACTGAATTCCTCTGGTTGATGGGACTTGTTTTGATTGCAGCGATAGTGGAATATGTTATAATTGTAGTATTTGATCTTCATCCTATATTAAGCGTAAAAATACAAGGTCTTATAGGTCTAACCATTATTGCCTATGGAATCAGAATGGTTGCTCGGATGACGGGTGGTGAAGAAGAATCCCCTGAGGAGAGTAAGCAATAATAGTAAATAGACGGTTTGCACCGAGAGTGAATAATAACTACCAAAGTCCTTTTGAGATAGCTGTTTTCTTAATGCATTTCTATACAGTTTAATTAAATTAAAACTATTTTCTAATGGTTGAGGAGGCTAAAAAACTTAAAAAAAAATTAGGTGCATTTGATGTTTTTGCCATTGCGACAGGAGCTATGTTTAGCTCTGGCCTTTTTTTATTGCCCGGTCTTGCAGCAGGAGAAACGGGTCCTTCTGTCTTCTTAGCTTATTTAGTATCAGGATTATTCGTATTGCCTACTATGCTGAGCAAAGCAGAATTAGCAACTGCTTTTCCGCGAGCAGGTGGAACATACTATATAATTGACCGAACGCTTGGTCCCCTCATGGGGAGCATTGGTGGATTTGGATCTTGGTTATCCCTGGTATTTAAGAGCGCCTTTGCATTGATCGGGATGGGAGCATATATATCCATATTTTTTGAAGTCCCTATTACACCAGTAGCCATTATTCTGACATTAGCATTTGGGGCACTGAATATTTTTGGAGCTAAAGAGACAAGTAAAATCCAAAATATTTTAGTTGTAACGTTAATCTCCATTATGGCCTTTTATCTTGTCCAGGGATTTTCATATCTGTTTTCTCTTGATTTTTTGGATATACACCGCAAGCAATTTACTCCATTTTTTACGAATGGCATTCAGGGATTTTTTGCTACGGTCGGAATGGTTTTTGTCTCTTACGCGGGACTTACAAAAGTTGTGAGCGTCGCTGAAGAGGTGAAGAACCCTGATCGTAATATTCCACGCGGAATGTTTCTATCTATATTTACAGCTATTACGGTTTATGTGGCGGGGGTATATATTATGACAGCTGTTCTTGAACCTGCTGCATTTAGAGAAGATCTAACACCCGTAGCAACGGCTGGAGAGATTTTCCTAAGTTGGTTGCCTGGTGATATTGGGCTTATTTTAGTTGTTATTGCAGCTATCGCTGCTTTTGCTTCAACGGGGAATGCAGGTATTATGTCTGCATCTAGATTTCCATTGGCAATGGCGCGAGACAAATTAGTTCATCCTAAACTTTCCAAAATAGGCAAATTTGACACCCCTTCAATATCAATAATAGCCACTACCGGGATGATGGTGTTTCTATTATTGGTCTTTAATGTTAAAGAAGTAGCTAAACTGGCAAGTGCATTTAAGTTGCTCTTATTTGGGCTGTTGAACTTAGCAGTCATTGTAATGCGTGAAAGCAAGATCAAAGAATATGACCCCGGATATATAGCCCCATTCTATCCTTGGATGCAGATGGCTGGTATATTGATATCAGGACTGTTAATCCTTGAGATGGGAATATTATCAATTATGTTTACCGTTGCAATCATGCTTTTATCGGTTGCCTGGTATTATTATTACGCATATAACCAGATTGATCGACAGGGAGCTATCTATCATGTTCATGAGCGGTTGGGGCAGTTTAAGGACCGCGGGTTGGAGCGTGAAATGCGTCGTATTATGCAGGAAAAGGGGTTGCGCGAGGAAGATCCGTACGAGTTGGTTGTTAGTAAGGCAGCGGTGTTAGATGTTGAGCAGCCTAATATTACCTACGAAAATATTGTAAAAAAGGCCTGTAGCAATTTGGCAACAAAAGTTAATGTTGAAGCAGAAGAGTTGTTCCAGGAATTTGATAAAATGAGTGGTTTTGGGGTTATACCTATTGGGGAAGGAGCAGCATTGAATCACTCAAGACTAGATATAAAAACTGAACCTGAATTATTTATTATTAGGGTAAAAGATGGTTTATCAGTAGAGAGTAAACATTTTAAGTCATTAGACAACGATAAGGAACAGGTCGAAAATAAATTGTATGCAATTTTCTTTTTGATAAGTTCTGAAAAAAATGCCACTCAACATTTGCGTTTTCTGGCACACATAGCTGATATGATTGATCAGGACGACTTTTTACAGCGTTGGATAAAGGCAGAAAATGAAAGTGAAATACGAGAGATTTTGCTGCGGAATGAACGATTTATCAATCTGAAAATTCGTTCTGATAAAGAAACGGGCAGGATGATTGGAAAGAAGATCCATGAAATTGATTTGCCGGGAGAAAGTCTTATCGCAATACTTAAGCATGAGGATCAGATCAATATACCACATGGCAATACTATTATCCGGGATGGCGATGAGCTCTCAATTATTGGTGAAGCTGAAGATATCGAAAGAATTAAAGAGCTTAAAAAGAATTAATCATATATTGTGCTGTCACTGATGGGACTTTATGTTTCTCTTTCATACGTATCTATTTAGAAATAATTTTAAAAATATATTTATAGTTTTTTTAGAATATGGAGCATGAAACGTTACAAAAACAATTAGGACTCTGGGATGTTTTTGCGATTAGTACCGGTGCAATGTTCAGTTCAGGGTTTTTCCTGCTACCAGGCCTGGCTGCTGCTGAAACAGGTCCATCCGTATTTTTGGCTTACTTTTTTGCGGGGATATTAGTCCTGCCCACTATGTTTAGTGTATCCGAACTTTGTACCGCAATGCCTCGTGCGGGTGGAACATACTATTTTATAGATCGCAGTCTTGGCCCCTTAATGGGAACGATAGGTGGATTTGGTTCATGGCTGGCACTGATTTTAAAAAGTGCTTTTGCATTAATTGGAATGGGAGCGTACATAGGTATATTTATTGAGGTCCCAATAACATTAGTTGCTATTGTCCTCACTGTCTTTTTTGGGATAATCAATATTGTTGGTGCTAAAGAATCTAGCTTCATACAGAAAGTTTTGGTAGCAGCTCTGTTGGGTATCATGTTTTTTTATATACTTCAGGGGGTTCTTCACTTCTTTTCTGTAGATTTCTTTGAACTAACTCGACAACAATTTACTCCTTTTTATACCCACGGAATAAATGGGGTTTTATCAACTGTCGGAATGGTTTTTGTCTCCTATGCAGGGCTTACCAAAGTAGCTAGTATTGCCGAGGAGGTGGAAAACCCCGATAAGAATATTCCTCTTGGGATGATAATGTCGTTGATCGTGGCGGTGTTTGTTTATGTAGTTGGAGTTTATCTTATGGTAGCACTACTTGATCCAGCTGCTCTCCGCTCAGATTTGACGCCGGTGGCAACGGCTGGTGAGGTGTTTTTAGATTGGCTGCCTGAACCAACGGGACTTATACTTATTGTGGTAGCCGCTATCGCTGCCTTTGCATCTACAGGAAATGCAGGTATTATGTCCGCTTCCCGTTACCCTATGGCAATGGCCCGTGATCGATTGTTAAATAGTCGTTTTTCAGAAGTAAGTTCTCGTTTTGGGACACCAAAGATATCAATTTTGGTTACTATGCTTTTGATGATATTTATTCTTCTAGTATTTAATGTGAAAGCCGTTGCTAAATTGGCCAGTGCTTTTCAGTTACTGCTTTTCGGGTTACTCAATCTTGCCGTTATAGTAATGCGGGAAAGCAAGATTGAAGAGTATGACCCGGGATTTAAATCCCCCCTGTATCCATGGATGCATATTGCCGGAATGATTATTTCGGTCTTTTTGATCTTGGAAATGGGTTTTCTTTCTATTCTATTTACAGCGCTTATTGCGGTATTTAGTGTAGGATGGTATTATTATTACGGTTATGGCAATATTGAAAGGGAAGGGGCTATTTTTCACGTTCATGCACGACTGGGTAAACGTAGATACCGGGGACTCGAATACGAAATGCGAGGTATTCTTCGAGAAAAAGGCCTTCGGGATCATGATCCGTATGAAAAAGTTATAGCTCGTTCTATAGTGATTGATGAAAAGGATCCGGATATTAGCTATAAGACGTTGATGGGAAAGGCATCAGAGAAGCTTGCACCTCGATTTCATATGGAGTCTGATGATCTGTTTGAGTTGTTTTGTGAGGCCCAGAGTTCGGGAACGATTCCTATTGGCCGAGGTATTGCCCTTAACCATATACGGGTAGATCGAGACCGTCCTTCAGAGATTGTCTTGGTAAGAATTCCTGAAAGTATATCTATCGAATCTGAGGGCTATGAGCCTCTGAATAAAAATAAGCAAAGTTCAGTAGAGGAGCTGAGAGCTATTATCTTTTTAGTAAGTTCGATTGAGAGATCAGGACAACATCTTCGAATTTTAGCTCATATTGCAGAGATGGTTGATAATCCTAAGTTCATGTCTCGTTGGAAAGCTGCTGAGAATGAAGGCGGACTTCGTGAAATTATGCTTCGCGATGAACGATTTATAAATATCTTAGTTTCATCTCACAACAAAACTCAAGAGTTGATAGGTAAAAAAATTAAGGATATTTCTCTTCCGGGTGAAAGTCTTATCGCTATCTTAAAACGTAATGACGAAATTAAAATTCCCCATGGTTATACGGTCGTGGAAGAGAATGATGAGCTATCTATTATCGGTGAAGTGGATGATATCGAACGGATTAAAAGCTGGGTAGAAACTGACTAAGCGAGTTAAGGACACTTGGATTGAAGGAAGGAAATGATTTAATTTCCTGTTGAATCACCGGGGAGTGAATTGGCTTTTTTGCTAACATTAGGATCATCCATCGTACCTCGTATATCAAATACAATAGCACCATTCCTTTGGTTGAGGGAGAAGGAAAATAGTTTTTGTGCATTTTGGAGAACTCGTTCAAAAGAATCAGAAAAATTATCTATGGTTATACTAGCTTCCTCTAGTTGAGACTGGGCGAGTGACTGTTGAGGATCAAGATATCCCTTGGCAGTAACTTGAGCCAATTCTGCCTTGAGTTCGGAATGGATATATAATCGATTTGATGCAGAATCCGGCTTCGAAGTAAAGCTCGCAGATTTAAAAGGGATAGCATCGGGAGCATAGCCAAAGCCTTTGATAAAGAAGTTGTAGTTCTCCTGAAAAGATGCCAATGGCGTCCATGTCAGAGAGTCCATAGTCACTTCATGTACCCCCTGTCTCCAATAATCAACGTTGTTTGACTCGATGGATCCCTGATATTGAAAAGTATTAGCCTTTAGACCAGAAACAAGAGTATTCGGGAATTCCATTTGGAGCTTAGTTCCTTCCGCACGAAAATGCTGGGATACGGAATAAGCGGTGTCTAAAACGGCTGTTCGGATAGCATCGAGTGCCTGTCCTTCAAAAAAGAGTTGTAGCTGCTCAGCCGATACTCTATGCTGTTTTGATTGATTAAGGTATGAAGGGTTAATCAAATTGGCTTTGCCGCTATAAATATTTTCCAGAGCATATTCCGTGCCACCTGTATAAAACTTCAGGGCATCAATATATGAGAGATCTATGGTTAGCTTGTCCGCTCGTTCAATATGCTGGTTCATAACAATGGTTAGGTCACGCATGATGACCTTTCCCGAAAATGGAGTAACCTTAAGAGAGGAATATTCCACAACCGGGGCGTTAGCGGTATCGGTTTGTTGCTCAATAAGCATCTCTATCTGTTGCTCCGCCTGATTGGCAGCATAAAAGTGGTAGCCGATAATGGCTAATATTAGGACTCCAAAACCAATAAGGGAGTACAATAATTTTCGGCTCATAGCATCCTCCTCCTTTTTCTCAATTGACTAGCTGGTTTAGGATATTTTCAAAACTATAGGTTTCTTCTTCACTGGCCTTCATATCGCGGAGTACAAATTTTTCTTCATTGAGTTCATTTTCTCCAACGATAATGACATGCCGGGCGTTCTCACGGTCGGCATCTTTCATTTGGGCTTTGATAGAACGCCCGATATAGTCCATGGAAGCTGAAAGGCCTGCTTCACGCAATTTGGGTAGATGTTTAACAGCCCATTTACGAGCTTTTTCTCCAAGCGTTACAATATAGACATCAAGCATCTCTTCTTCAGCTAAAGGAATCCCCAGTTCTTCGCAGGCGATCATTAACCGTTCTATACCAGAAGCGAATCCCACTGCGGGAGTTGGTTGACCACCTACCTCTTCAATCAGCAGATCATAGCGTCCGCCACCGCCGAGGGCATCCTGGGCACCCAGATCAGGACTGATGAGCTCAAAGGCTGTACGGGTATAGTAATCAAGTCCGCGTACCAGGTGTGGATCTTCTACAAAAGGTATATCAAGTTCTTTCAATAATTCTTTGACCCGTGCATAATGATCAGCTGTGTCTTCGGTCAGGAAATCGGTAATAATTGGTGCGTCTTTGATATAAGGCTGATCTTCCTCTTCTTTAGAATCTAGTATTCGAAGAGGGTTCTTTTCAAAACGATCCTGAGAAATTTGGCTTAGCTCGGAAAGATTTGGTCGGAAGTGATCTTTAAGGGCTTTTGTATAGGCTTTACGGCTTTCCGGATCTCCGACTGAGTTTATCTTCAAGGTAGTATTGCTAATTCCAATGCGATCATAAATAGCCATCATTAACGCAATAATATCTACATCAGCAGCGGGATCGTCGGCGCCGATAATTTCAGCTCCGAACTGGTGAAACTGTCGTTGGCGCCCTTTTTGTGGTTTTTCAGCGCGGAACATCGGCCCGATGTAATATAGATTTTGAGTACCTCCACGCTGGTCCAGATGATGCTCAACAAAAGCGCGCGCAACCGGTGCTGTACATTCGGGGCGCAATACATACTGGTCATCACCGCGTTCGAAGGCAAACATCTCTTTAGAGACAATATCTGTCAGCTGCCCCACACCACGGGCAATAAGCTCCGTCTGCTCCATAATGGGTGTTCGAATCTCCTCAAAGTTAAATCTTTTTGCCTCTTCGTGAATAATACGTTCTAATGCCTGCCATTTTCCTACTTCATCGGGGAGAATATCCACCATCCCAACATGGGTACTAAACGTGGGTTGCGCCATGAATAAATTGATTCTGGATTGATATTATTTGCTCCTAAGATAAGAGTCTGCCAATAGAAATTCTTATCCAATTTTGGATGGAGGTATCAAATATTATTTATCATCCAGATGAATGCTGGATCAACAGATTAAATAATAGAAATGAATAGGTAATTGAAATTACATACCGGTCAATATAATTTTGCCAGTATTTTTGTTGTCTTGCATTCGTTGATGGGCTTCTTCTGTATTCTTCCAGTTAAAGGTTGAATCGATAAAAGGGTTTAAAACTTCTTTGTTAAATAGGGGTAGGCAATGCTCTGCAAAATCCTTTGTGAGAGATGCTTTATAATCTAAAGAGCGGGAACGTAATGTGGATCCAATTACGGTGAGTCTTTTCCGGAGGATGGGAATCAGACTTGGTTCTTCAATTTTATGGCCACCTAAAAATGACAGATAGACGACTCTTCCGTCCATGCCTAAAACTTCCATATTATTATGCCAATAGGGCTTGCCAATAAAGTCTATAATCAAATCAACCGATTCGGGACCGACATTATTTTTAATTTCTTCAGCGTAATTTTGGGTCTTGTAATTGTAGGCAAAGTCAGCTCCCAGTTTTTTAGCGGCATCCAGTTTGTATTGTTTCCCTGCGGTAGTAATTATTTGAGCATCATAGAGGTGGCGGGCCAACTGAATGGCAGAGGTTCCCACGCCACTGCCTCCCGCGTGAATCAGCACAGTCTCCTGTTTTTGGAGTTTGCCCAGCCAGTCTAAGCTTTGAAATGCTGTTAGAAATGTTTCTGGAATAGCCGCGGCTTCGTTAAAAGAGAGATTGTCGGGTATCGCCATTGCCATGTTTTCATGGAGCGTGCAGTATTGGGCATACCCGCCCCCTGCTAAGAGTCCAAAAACCCGATCTCCGGCTTCCCACTGTTCTACTTCACGTCCCGTCTTTTCAATAGTACCGGCCATTTCTAATCCCAATATATTGCTGGCACTTTCTGGCGGAGGGTAGTTTCCGGTGCGTTGCAGGAGATCGGCGCGGTTAAGAGCGGATGCTTTTATTTTAACCAGTAATTCATTCGGACCCGGCTTTGGGGTAGGTACTTCTTCAATAGCGAGAGATGAATTTTTGCCTGGGTTTTGAACTTGTATAGCTTTCATATATTGGTAGATCTATCTATCAATTATATAATTATGGTTCCTCAATTTTTGGGATCTGCAAGATAACTATTTAGCTAAAGATAAAGTTATATAAGCGCTTATATCCTTCCTTAAGCAGGTTTTCTACATCATCAGAGAGGTTAAATAATAAAATAGCTCCGGTAAAGATGAGGGTAATAACGGAAGACCGTACCACTAAGTCGATGATAAAGTTATAGAGATAAGGGATTTGGGATGCAATACCTAAACAGGCGGTTGCGATAAGGATCACAGCAAAAGCATTCCATCGGAAAGGCTGCATATCTAACTTAATCCAAACATATACGAACTTGACAAAATTATAAACAAATATTGAAATGGCAGTGGCCGTAGCTGCACCTAGCATTCCCCAAAGCTGAATAAGAAAGTAGTTGGTAGTAATGGTAAGCACGATTAGCAAGATGTTTGTATAGAGATCAAACCGATAATACTTGGAGTTCAGTATAATGCTTCCATTGATGCCGGTAGCCATATTAAAAAGTTTAGCAGCTCCTATTATGATAATAATCCATTGCGCTCCATGATATTCTTCAGGTAGTAAAAACATCAGGTTGTGCATGTTAGCCCAGATACCAACGTAGAGCAATACACCGCCAATAAGTTGATTCAGGGAAGTACGTTTGTAAAGCGAATCAACCTGGTTGAACTGTTTCTGTTTGATAAGGTCTGCTAATACAGGTGAAGCTATCTTCACAATTGAACGCTGAGGGACCGCGATAACAGACCCGACATAAAAGGCGATCGCATACACGGCCGTATCGTCGAGATTAGTCATAGCCCCGAGCATGATAATATCAATATTGCCAACCAGTAAAGTTGCGAGTCCGCCGAGCAGAGAATAGGCGCCGTAGACCCCCATCCCTTTGAGAAACTTTGATCTTTTATTGAGTATGGGGAAAGCCAGCGAGAGTTCTCCCCGACGGTAAAGGTAGGTCAGCAGATAAAAGGGTTGAATACAGTAAATGCTAACAAAGCCAATCATGAAAAGCGTGAAAGAGATCCACCCAAAATCGTAGATAACCAATAACAGAATGATAAGCACTCGCATCAGGACTTCATTCAGAAAAGAGCCGGTGACCGAATCTTGTAGAGCGCGGACATAATTATTGATGACTTCAAAAAAAAGAGTAGCAAACACCAGGGGAATTAGATAGAGGTAATAGTCGGCGAAAAGCGTGGATTGATCATTAAAATAGAAGATAAAAAGATCATCAAATAGCAGGTAAATCAGTGAGAAGAGCAGAAATCCTCCCAACGGTATTAACAAGATGAGTGAAAGGAAGCGGCTCCGAGAGCGTTTCGAATGCTGGAAATAGGGAAAAAAGCGGATAACCACATTGTTGATACCCATATGGGCAAATTGGGAGCATACCACGGAAAGAGAAATGAGCAGTCGGGTAAGTCCATACTGATCGAGCGTTATAATGCGGGGAAAGAGTAGGATTGTAGTGACAAAGCCCAACCCTATTCCCACATAGGAAATAATAGTGTTTTTTATGCTCTGTCGAATAATTACGCCCAAAGTATTGATCGAACGTTAGGGATTAAAAGTAGTTTAACTGTTTTGGTAGTTACGTTAATTCTCTGTTGAGGTCAAGCCAAGATCCTACTTTATATTCCAGCTCTTCAGGTTGAAAAGGGACGAAACCGTTTCCGGGATAGTTAGTCAGTTCACCAAAATAAATGTGATTTTCTAACAAGTATAGATCCACACGTATAAAACTGAAATCAGCCGCCAAAGCTTCGGCAATGTTAATCGCCTCATCAATATTTTTGGGGCATTGCACAGGTTGCTCGTAGGGAGGATAAAGTAGCCTGCCTTCAATAGGTTCAAAATCGGGATTAAATAAATTTCGTTTCTGATTGCCAAAGCGATCGTAGTCGACCTGTATTAGTTTCACTTTCCCATGGAAACAAAACAATTTATAGTCTTTGGGGATGGTTCCTTTTTGAGTGAGCAGTAATTCTTCAGCAAGGATTTTTCTGGGTAATCCCTTGTAGGCCCACTCTCGTCCGAATCGGTAATAGTTGGTCTGCTTCCACTCTTCTGTACTTTGTTGAATAGTGTTTAAGTGTTCGTTCTCTTTGTCTCTTATTATTGAAAGCATTCCGCAGCCGTGGTTGGCTTTCAATACAAATTGTTGGGGTAGAGATTCCCAAATGGGTTGGGTAAGGGTATCAAAGGAATCTATGAGTGGAACCAGATGACTTTTGCCTATTTTTTTGTCTACCCAATCTCTGACTGCAAGGCGGTTTGCTGCTAGTTGCCGAAGTTGTGTTCGTTCGTTAAGCTTTATCCATTGTATTTTTTCGGTAAATTTTTGAGGATTTTCGAGATCAGGCCATTCATCCAGCTCCAGCCAGTAGCGCACTCTTGCATACCACTTGTCGGAAAGCAAATGTCTGTAAAAACCCCAGAAGAGTTTTCTGAGTATCTGTTTAATACCTCTTTTCATATTCTTGATATTTATGGGGAAGGAGTTTGAGCATTTATCCCAAAATATCCTTCTGCTATCCATTTGCGAAATTTAATGAGCATCAAGGCCTTCGGAAGCTGTAAGGAGAATGCATAAGGAAAAAAGAGCAAAAAGGTAGCAATTATTTTCAAAAGTTCTCTTACTATTTCTTCAGTTCTTTGATTGGGTTCATTTTGTACCTGTAGGGCGATGCTTTCTCCCAGCCCAATAGCCTGTCGGCGAATATATTCCTCGGTAAGCCGTTCTTCATTAACCCTGTGAAAGAGTTTGGCTTCCGGCAGGTAGTGGATATCTATATTTTCAGCTCTGATCCGTCGGAAGAGTTCTTTTTCTTCACTGGCTTTCAGCTGATTACCTTTGCGTCCAAGTTCGGTATCAAATCCACCCAGCAGGCCAAAAATATTTTTACGAAACCCCATATTACCGCCAAAGGGATATTTATTTTGAGGATATTTCCTGGGGGAATCACCAAGATCATGATGTCCTAGAAGGGGTAATAAAAAATGGGACATCCAATCGGGACGCGGATCATCGAATTGTACATGAATTTTGCCGCCGGCCGCCAAGGCATTGGGATTGCTCGAAAAGAAAGAGACCCAGCGGGGAATTAGTTTTTTTGTGGCCCGTATATCATCATCCAAAAATACAACACGTGGAGTTTGAGCCTCCTTTATGCCTCGGTTTCGGGCATGCGAAAGACCTTGTTTTGTCTCTTTGATATATCGGATGGTATTACCATCTTTAGCGTACTGCTGCTGATAACCTTTAACGACTTCCGGTGTTGAGTCGGTAGAATTATTATCAATAATAAGCAATTCTGCCGGTTGGCTGGTAAGGCCGGACTCCACGAGGGATTGCAGGGTATCGTCGAGATAACCAGCGCGGTTATAACTACAGATAATAAAAGAAACTTTTGAACGCTGTTTCATGCTAAAAGGTATGATAACCATTATTGGAAAGCTTGAAAATACATTTTTTACCGTGAATAATGCCAATTTTCAAATAGATTGCACTGGGAACTATGGATAAACCATTGGTATCGGCTGTGATTACAACCCACAACCGGTTACAGCTCTTGCCACGGGCCCTCGATTCGGTAGTTGTACAGAGTTATGATAACATAGAATTAATCGTAGTTGATGATGGTTCTCATCAGTCAGCCCTGCCTATTGTCGAACCTTATTACGATGCTATTTCTCTTCACTATATTCGCAATGAGGCTCCTATGGGAGCATGTAAAGCGCGGAATCAGGGAATAGAAGAAGCTTCTGGAGATTTTATCGCAGGACTTGATGACGATGATGCATGGACAGAAGATCGTATAGAAAAACTGATAGAGGCATATTCTGATGAGTATGCATTTGTAACTTCGGATGTGCGCATGATGTACAAGAAAGGAGTTCCTGTCTGGCAGAAGCCTGAAGTGATAACGCTTGAAGATCTCCTGTATACCAACTATGTCGGCAATCAGGGATTGATAAAAAAAGAGCGCATACAGGCCGTGGGCGGATTTGATGAATCCCTGGATGCCGCACAGGACTATGACCTATGGATTCGATTGGCAGAAGAATACGGACCCATTCGAAATGTGCAGGAGCCTTTACAGGAGGTATACTTGCAACATGGTGGGGAGCGTATTTCTAACCCTAGGGATCAGCTCAGAGGTTATTTAAAGTTTTATCAGAAACACAAGGATAAGATGAATAAGAGACAGCGCAAGTATCAGCTGTATAATATCCGGAAGGCAACAGGGAAGGTAACCGGTTTTACCGATTTAGTGGGATGGGTACCTCCCCATCGCTATTGGAAGGAGGCAAAAAGTTGGCTTGCGGAAAAACTTTTTACTACTTAAATGGGTTTATTGAAGCGTAATTGGGAAGAATTACGGCTATATTACCGGTACTTCTGTCGCATGCTGGGAGTTCCTGGTTATCAGGTGCATCAAATATACCTGTCTGATCAAGGACTGATTTATATTCCGATCCCCAAAAATGCCTGCACGTCTATTAAACATGCCCTGCACGAAATAGAATTCGGTAAGCGTTTCGATGCGAACCTTCCGGAATTCAGCGATTATCGGGAGCATCACGACTATTTTAAAAAACGCCCCTTTGCTTTTACGAGCGTATCTACCCTTCAGAAACGAACAGATACGACCCGCTTTGCACTGGTACGGGATCCGGTAAAACGGTTAATCTCTTGCTATCGCAATCGTGTGCTGGATTTAGGTGACTTAGAATCCAGCCAAGAAACACTGAAAAATGAGGGATTGCCAATAAATCCGGACCTCAATACTTTCGTTTTGAATTTAGTAGAATATCGCCATATCAATAAAAGTATTGAGCACCATTCACGTCCTCAATACGAATTTTTGGGCGAAACAATCGATTATTTAGATAGAATTTTTACGCTGAGTGAGATTTCGGAGTTGGAAGAAATGCTTCAGCGTTTTAAGCCCGGTTTAAAGTTACGCCAACGTAAAACAGGGGGAACAGATATTACTCTGGATGACATATCCAGAGAAGCTTTGGATGCGGCTATTGAATTTTATAAGAAAGATTATAAGCTGCTTGGGGACTATTTTAGTCCGGATGACTTATCTAAATAGTAGAAGTTAATACCTTAATCAGATCGGTAAATGCCGATCAAGGTCATGCCTCCGGCAATCCACAATAGGATATGACCCGCCCAGGCGATACGTTTTCCCCACAAACTGGAAGCAGGTTCGAATGTCATGCGGATGGTGTGTTCTCCAGCCGGAACCTGAAGTCCGCGTAAAACAAAGTTAGTTTTGTAAATTTTGGCTTCCTCTCCATCAATAGTTGCCTCCCATCCCGCCGGATAATAGATTTCGCTGAGTACCAGGAACCCTTTCTCAGAAGATGAGGTCTCTAACTCTATTGTTTTGGAATTGTACGTTGTTACAGAAACCTGGGCATTAGTGTCGGGGGTAGCAGTGATTGCATCACTGCTTTCTACAATAGCGGTTGTGGCAGGGGTGAAGTTCGATTGGGGCTGCATTCTTTCAGCAGCTTGTCGCGGGCTGTTAACAGTTATAACTGAATCTACAAAAAACGCTTTAGGTAGTACGTCGTCATTCCGATAAACACGCTTGGCATCCTGACTTTCTACCTCGGTATAACCACTGAAGGTAAGAGACTGCTGTATGGTGATATACTTAACATTCAGCATGTCGAGTATGGGATCATTGAAACCCCTATTGCCATCCATCAAAAGGTAATCGATAAGATCTTGGTAATGTCCCAGCTTTGCACCGGTATATCCGCCAATAGTTGGATAGAAGTAGGAGGGGATAGCATTGTTAAATGCATTATCAGCCCGTGGATAAACTCGGTATGGATACCCTTCATCTGACTCGATATTTTTCATGATAAACCGATCGACTTCTGTCTGTTGCTGGCGGATCAGCTGTTCTGCTTCCAGGCGTTTGGGAACCATTTGGTCTTCGCTAACATAGCGGTTGCCTATACTTAGCATATCGTAGGCAGTAAGTAAAAGTAGTCCGATTAAGAAATATCCCTTGCTTATTTTTTTTCTTACGAGCAGCCAGATAAGTGCTCCCGCCAGCAGAACGATTACAAGGTAACGTATGGAATCACTACTTGCCATTTCCCTGCGCTCTGGCTTTACCCGGGTATTAATAAAGTTTTCAATCTGCTGACGCACCTGGGGATTCTCCGGAGAAACATTATTTTGCTGAGCTACCTGTTGTGCATACTGATCCATTTCCCCGGGCTTATCAAAGGAGAGTAAAGTATCGCTGGCCAGTGAGAACAGGATACCGAGTGCAAGGGCAATTCCCAGCGGCAAGTATAATTTTTTAAGAGATGCTTTCTTATTTTGGGCAATATCGAATAGAGCCTCTATTCCATAAACAGCCAGAACAGAATAGCAGAAAACCGTGGCGATGAGCCATGTCTCTGGCACACGGAATTTGTCAAATAAGGGGATATAATTAAATGCAAACTCATTAAGGAACAGAAAATTATTTCCCAGAGAAAAGAGAAGGGTCAGCGTACCGACTCCAAAAAAGACATACTTTATTTTTTTTCGATAACGAAATAACCCAATCAAGGCCAGTACGAAGGCTATGGCTCCCAGATAATGAGGTCCACTTGTAAACGTTTTTGGTCCCCAGTATGCTTCGCTGGATGATCCTCCGTAAATGCCGGGGATGATGAGTGTCAGAAGCTCTCCAACCCCCTGGGACCAGCTGAAAGCATAGTCGAGTGAAAGTCCACTAGTTTGTGAACTTCCCAGTGAAGATCCCCCTCGCATGCTGTACTGGGAATACTCATAGAGCCGCCAGTATATATCGATACTGCAAATTATAGCAAGTACCCCAGCACCAAAGGCGATACCTGTCCGTTCGAGCCAATCTTTAATATCCTCTTTTTTATAAGCCATCCAGCTGTCATATATCCACCAAAAACCGAGCAGGTATAAAAAGTAATAGGTAATTTGGGGATGATTAGCCCTTAGCTGTAACGCCATAGCAAGGGCGAAGATAAAAAACGCTGCTAATTTGCGACTGGAACGGGATACCATATAGTAACCGGCAAACATCCAGGGTACAAAGGAAAAGGACATGAATTTGCCGTAGTGCCCTGCTTCAATAATAATTGGAAGGTAGGTCGTAAATCCAATGAGAATAGATCCCAACGCCGCCGAAAATGGTCGTACTCCCTGTATAACAAAGAAAAAGTATGCTCCACTGAGCAAGATCCAGAAAAAAGGAAGAGGATGGGTATCACCTCCAACCCATTTAAAAAAACTGTCAATGTTCGGAGGGGACGAAGGATTATGGAGCACGTAAGAAGGCATCCCGGAAAACATATTGGAAGCCCAATTGGGATGTTCACCGTCGTGCGCTTCCATATGTTGAATGACGGATTCTGCCCCGGCGCGGTACTGCAGCACATCATTGCCCAAAAATTGGTGTCCCCCAAAAAAGATAGCCGAATAAAGGATAAGCGGAAGCAGAAAGAGAACAGAAAGAGCTATCCAGTGTTGTTTCGACCGGGATAGGGTTGAGATAAAATCTTCCTTCAGGGTTTGCTTCTTTTGTTTATCCAAAGCAGTGAGGGTTAAGGCTGAGTATTTATCCTATATTCAGAGATAGATTGTATGCCCGCTTCTATAGCAGACAAAAAAAGTAATACTTAAGAGTCAGCAGATTGGGTAAAACTTCAGAATAATGAAAGCAGCAGATATTGCTTAATTATTATTCAATAACACGTGGTACCCGAAAGTAGTCGCTATCGGCATCCGGCGCATTTTTAAGTGCTTCCTCGTGATCTACAGGTTCTTTCGCCTCGTCGTTGCGCAGACGATATTCCAGATCAATGACATGTTCCAATGGTTCAACGTTGGAAGTATCCAGCTCTTCTAACGTTGTCATGTAATCCAAAATCTGGTTCATATCATTAACTAATGAGTCGCTTTCCTCTTCGGTAAGCTGCAGATGAGCCAGATCAGCTACATATTTAACATCTTCTTTTGTTACAGACATGAAATTTTTGATATTTAATTCGTTTCAAAATGAATCGTAAATTAATAAAACATTATAGAAATCGGCAATTAAATACTATAAACATTTTTTCGAAAAAAGTATGTTAAAGTGCATGGATAGTTAATGTAATTATTGGCATTTTAAACGATAAATAAAACTTTATATGATCAAAGAAAAAGTTACTATTGTGAATAATGCCGGACTTCATGCACGTCCGGCGGCGGCGCTTGTTAAATTAGCCAGCAAATTTGAATCTGATTTTTTTATCCACATGTATGGCTACAAGGTAAATGGGAAGAGTATTTTAGGTGTGATGACTCTGGCCGCTGAACAAGGAGCCGAATTGGAACTTGAGATTGATGGTCCGGACGAAAAGGAGGCCGCGGAATCGATTATTGAACTGATTGAAGATGGATTTGGTGAGGTGTATGAAGAAGATGAGTGATAATTTACAAGCGGAGGAAGTATTATTGAAGGGAGCTGCCGCTGCCCCCGGGATTGCTGTGGGCAAGGCAAGCTTGTACAGGCAGCGGCGTCCACGTATATATGGTCAGAATATTACGGATGACCAGGTAGGTCACCAGTTGGAACGTTTTGAGAAGGCACTGGATGTAGCCCGGGAAGAACTCGACTCATTGCGCGCAGATCAAGATCATGAAGATGCCTCAGATCTGCTTCAAACACAGATTCAGATGCTTGGCGATCCCGACTTGCACAGTCGGATAGAAAATGAAATAAAAAATAATAACAAGGCTGCGGATGCCGCTATTGATAAGGTATTTGAGGACTATCTGAATGTAATGAAGAGACAAGAGGGGGTGCTGAAAGAGCGCTCTGTGGATATATCGGATGTGCGAGATCGACTGATACAAATTGTTAATAATGAAGACGGGAAACCGAGATTCGAGCCGGGAACAATATTAGTAGCCCATAACTTAAGTCCCCGTGAGGTTATCGAATTCTCCGAAAATAATATTGCGGGTATTATAATGGATAAAGGAGGGACGACCTCACATGCAGCTATATTGGCTCGTGCTATGCAGATTCCTGCTATTGTAGGAGTTAAGGATGCTTCAGAAACCATTGGCGCTGATGAACTTTTGATTTTGGATGGAGTTGAAGGTTCGATCGTAGTTAATCCTTCAACGACAACACGAAAAAAATATGATGAGCGGATTAGCAGGGTGGCCGAGGAACATTCTCGTGAGCAGGCCTTGTGCGAGAAGAAGAGTGAAACTGCGGATGGACATCCTTTTGTTCTTCGGGCAAATGTGGAGTTTCAGGAGGAATTGAATTTTGTAGATATCTACCAGGCAGAAGGTATTGGATTGTTGAGAACGGAGTCGATGTACCTGCATCAGTCTTCTTTTAGAGACGAAGAAAAGCAATGTGATTTTTATCGTACTGTATTGAAGGCAACCCACCCGCATCCTGTTACCGTTCGTCTGTTTGATGCAGGGGGAGATAAGTTTTTTGATTTAGGCCAGGAAGAACAAAATCCTTTTTTGGGATGGAGGGGCATCCGAATGTTGCTGGATCAGCGACCTCTGTTGGAACAACAACTGAAAGCTATATTGAAGTCTGCCGGAACCTATCCGGGCCGTACCCGTATTTTAGTCCCGATGGTTACTACCCTTGATGAAGTCGAGATCATTAATAAGACCGTCAAAAAGCTGCAGAATCAATTGAAAGAGAATAACTGTAAGGTAGACGAAGATATAGAGGTCGGGTTAATGGTAGAAGTGCCGAATGTAGCCGTCCAGGCAGAGGATTTTGCAAGAAAGACCGACTTTTTAAGTATAGGAACGAACGATTTAACCCAATATCTCTTAGCTGTTGACCGGGGTAACGAACGTATTTCCAATTTATATGATCAGCGTCATCCGGCAGTATGGAGATTAATCCAAATGGTGGCAGAAGCGGGGAAGAGAACGGGGACTCCTGTCAGTGTTTGTGGAGAGCTATCCTCCGATCCCGTTGCCGCTTGCTGTCTTTTGGGAATGGGAATTAATGAATTAAGTATGACACCAGCCCTGCTGCCTAAAGTAAAGCAGGCATTATGCAGCCATACTTTGAAGGAAATGGATCAACTGGTCTCTGAGGTATTAAAATGCACTACAACTGCTGAAGTAGATTCACTGTTTTCCAACTTTTAAAATAAACGCACTACCTCTAAAGCATTATGGATTTATCTTCTATTCAATCAGTGGATACCCAGAATATGTGGGATCTGTTAAAGGATTTTCCCGATCAGTGGGCTGAGGCAATAAGACTGACTGATGATATTGAACTTACGATTGATAAAAAACGTATTCGTACCATATGTCTGGTAGGGATGGGAGGATCTGTAACGGGCGCAAAGCTGATCCAGGCATATAGTTATTACAGCTGCCCGTATCCGGTTACTGTTGTACAGCACTACGAGATACCCAAATGGGTGAATGAACAAACCTTGTTTATTGGCTGTAGTTTTTCCGGAAATACGGAAGAAACATTGAGTGCTTTGACACAGGCAAGAGCAAAGGGGGCACAAGTCATTGGCATCACTTCCGGTGGTGAGCTTATGTTGAGAGCAGCTAAGGAAGAATTTGACTACGTGAAAATTCCCGGGGGCATGCCGCCCCGTGCTGCATTGGGGTACAGCTTTGTGCCGTTGTTTTGGATTTTTCAGCATTTGGATTTTTTGGATGAGGGAACAGATGCCCTGGATGAAACACACCGCCTGCTAACTGAACAGAGTGAACTTTATTCCAAATCCAGTGATAATGAAGCTCTGAGCTTAGCTACTGATATTAATGATACGCTTCCTATTATTTATTCGGATGCCATAACTATGCAACCGGTAAATTTACGATGGAGACAACAGTTTGGAGAAAATGCTAAAACACTGGCTTACGGCAATACATTACCTGGCATGAGTCACAACGAAATTGTTGGTTGGGAGCGCATCGTGCATTTGACAGGCCGGCTCTCGGTATTGATGCTGGTTGATGAGGCCGATAATGAACGGGTAAAGAAGCGTATGGATATTGTTAGGGAACTGATTGAAGACCAAACAGCTTCTATGCACCTGTTGAGAACCCGGGGAGAAAGCAGGCTTGCACGCATGTTTTCACTTATCCAGCTGGCTGACTGGACCAGCTTTTACCTGGCTATGCTAAATAATATTGACCCGACCCCTGTCACAAAGATTGACCTGTTGAAAAGCAAGCTTGCAGAGGCTTAATCAAAATATTTAATGATCTGTTTTGAGTAACTTTTTTGAGGTATCAACATTCAGGCAACATTTGTCTACCCAGTGGCTAGGTCAGGATATTAGATATTTTGAAACATTACCTTCTACCAATACTTATAGTAAAAAGGTTAAAAATAATGAAGTGAACCATGGTACGCTTGTTATAACAGATGATCAAACAGCCGGACGTGGCCAGTATGACAGATCCTGGCAGGGGGAGAAGGGGCAAAACTTAACATTTTCAATTATTCTCAGACCTCAAAATCGCGAGGGGTTTCATGCCTTGACACTCTCCTGTGCCTTGGTCTTGGTTGAACTGCTAAATAGTATAGTGAATCATAATTGTGCCTGTATCAAATGGCCGAATGATGTTCTGTTAAATGAAAAGAAAGTCGCCGGACTATTAACGGAAACCGTTTATTTGGGCAATAGCCTTGCCCGACTGATTATTGGAATAGGTTTTAATGTAAACCAACAGAACTTTCGGAAAGATTTAGTATCCACTGCCACTTCAGTCCGTTTGGAAAAGGGGGAGCCCGTATCTCGTGAAATTCTATTAGCTGATTTGTTAAGTCGGATAGAATACAAATATCGGCTGTGGCAACAAAAACAGACAAAACTGTTGAGAAGGATTAATCGGAATATACAAGGATATGGCCGTTGGGTTACTTTGCAAGTGGATGGCAAACTATTATCTGACCATTACAAGCTTATCGGTATTAATGAAACGGGCCGGCTGTTGGTTTTGAATAAGGAAGGCGGACTTCAATCATATGCATATGAGCAAATCCGAATTATCACCGATTGAAGAGACGGTGGAACAGAATGTGACCACTACTTTTGGAAAGAAAAAGACTCCAAGCTTTATACTTGGTGTAAGCGGTGGCATGGATTCTATGTGCCTTCTGTATATTTTTAAAAAACTTGGCATTTCTACCTTCGTAGTTCATGTTAACTACAAAAAACGAGGCCGGGCTTCTGAAAAAGATGAACAACTGGTTGTCGATACGGCCCGAAAGTGGGGAATCGATTGTACAACTTTTGAAGTGGAGCCAAAGGAGGGAGAGGGATATAATTTCCAGCAATGGGCGCGAAATAAACGATATGAGCATTTTGAAGAAGTATTAGAGCGTAAAAAGGCAGATGGAATAGCGGTAGCTCATCATCGGGATGATCAGATTGAAACTATTTTGCAAAAAATATTTCGCGGTGGTGGACTGGCAAGTTGGTCGGGAATGGAAGTTTGGGATGGGCGTGTTTTTCGTCCCCTGTTAACGGTCAGTCGCGAAGAAATAAAGACCTATGTTGAGAAAAATGCCATTTCCTATCGAACAGACGAATCAAATCTAACCTCAGATTTTGCCCGTAATTTACTTCGGAATGAATGGCTGACAGAGCTTTCGAACTTCTTTCCAGGCTGGAAAAAAAATGTACTTCGTATTCGTAAACAGGCCGGATGTTTTGAATATGCCTTACAGTGGATTGCAGATAAAGTAACAGACGAAAATGGAATTATTAGAAAACAGTTTCAAAGTCTCGAGGAAGATCTTCAAAAATCCTTACTGCTACACTTGCTCAAAAAAGAAGAGGAGGGAATTGAAGTAACGAACCATAGTTTAAGTCAGATAGAAAAGTTAGAAACGCTTCAAACAGGGAAGACAATTCAGTTAACCGCTGATTATCTGTTGTTGAGAGACCGGGAGTATTATCGCCTTATTAGTGGCGGTCCAGAAGAAAAAAAAGTTATCGAAACATTATCCAGAAGCCGTGTAGCAAGTAATTATAGGTATAATAAGCTTCTCCTGACAATCAGTGAGTGTACCTTTTCTGAAGAGCTATTCAACGATAAAACCCTTTTTATGGATGTTGATAAGATTTCCTGGCCTGTGACCCTTCGCCATTGGTGGCATGGAGATCAGTTTAAACCCCTCGGAATGCAAGGTCACCAATCCGTGGCTGATCACCTGACAAATCGGAAAATAAGTGCAGCTCGTAAACGAGATGCCTTTGTAATAGAATCTTTTGAAGAAACAATCTGTGCTGTTATCTTTCCGCCAATAAAAAAACGCATCAAAATTGGTACTATTTCCGAAGAGGTAAAATGCGAAGTCAATACGGGAAAGTGCCTGGAAATTAAATACAGTCAATAGATTTAATGTCGCAATACAAGCCTCAAACCATTCAATGTAATGGAGAAACGTTCCGGATATATTTGACCGATAATAAGATTGAAGAGCGTGTCTGTGAATTGGGAGAGGAAATTGCACAGGAATACAAAGATAGACATCCTATTTTTATAGGAGTGCTCAACGGAGCATATATTTTTCTCTCAGATTTGATGCGGTATGTTGAGATTTCCTGTGAGGTGGACTTCCTGAAGCTTAGCAGTTATGGGGATGAAAAAGTGTCATCAGGACAGGTAACTGACCTGAAAGATATTGATGCTAATATTGAAGGACGACATGTAATATTGGTGGAGGATATCGTTGATACCGGCTTATCGATGAAGTACCTGGTTGAAAAGCTGCAGAAGAAAAAGCCGGCTTCCATTGCAACAGTTACGCTTTTACATAAAACTGAGGCTACACATCACGATGTGCAGCTGGATTATGTAGGTTTCGAAATTCCCACACTCTTTGTATTAGGCTACGGTTTAGATTACGCCCAGGAGGGACGGAATCTGGCTCAAATTTATATCCTGGATGAAGATTAAGTTGTGTTGACTCAATATTGACCGATGTATGAAATATCTTTTTTCGCACAAATTCATTGATATAAAATATAAAACAACTTATATTTGCGACTTCCTTTGGAGAGGTGGCTGAGTGGTCGAAAGCGCTCCCCTGCTAAGGGAGTATACCCCTATACGGGGTATCGAGGGTTCGAATCCCTCCCTCTCCGCTCAACTACGCTGAAGCTTCGTTGAGCAGGCTTGCAAAAGCTTGCTCAGCGAGGCTTTTTTTTATTCAATATAAGAGAGAACAGTTATGTGGTATGTATATGTTTTGAGAAGTAAACATAAAGATTGGCAATACATTGGGTATTCCGGGAATCTAAAAAGACGTTTAAAAAATCATAATGAAGGGAACGTACAGTCGACTAAACATTATGCCCCTTTCACCCTTGAAGCTTTTGTTGCAGTGAAAACGGAGAAAAAAGCAGAAGAGTTAGAGAAATATTTTAAAACTGGGTCTGGACGTGCAGTATTAAATAAGCGAATTTTGTAGTCGACGAAGCCTTGGCGAAGTCGACCCTCTCCGCTCAACTACGCTAAAGGCCCACTACGCCGAAGTGGGCTTGGCTACGTAGGCTGTACTTCGTTGAGCAGGCTTGCAAAAGCTTGCTCAGCGAGGCTTTTTTTATTTTGGGATTTTAGCTGGGTATTATGTTCAGGCTATATCTTTTTCACCATGGAGTGTTATTACTAATTTTCTTCGCCCTCCATTATTTCTATGCTCACAAAGATAAATACCCTGCCATGTCCCAAGGTTTAGGCTTCCATCTGTAATAGGAATACTGACCGATGAACCCAGCATCGAGCTTTTGATGTGCGAAGTCATATCATCCGGCCCTTCGAGTGTATGCTCGTACATAGAGGTATCCTCTGGAACCATCCGTTTAAAATGAGTCGCAAAATCTCTCCGAACCGAGGGATCAGCATTTTCATTAATGGTTAAGCTGGCACTGGTATGTTGAATAAAGATATGAGCAATGCCGGTTTTAATCTTTTTGATCTCGGGAATTTGGTGAAGAATTTCATCCGTAATGATGTGGTAGCCCCGTGCCTTTTTAGAAAGCGTTATTTTTGTTTGATTCCACATTTTTTCCAATTAAAAAATTAAAATGAAAAATTCGGGGATTATGTATCCTCTATATTAATAAGCATCCGTTATCATCCGAAAATTCCTTGAATTGCCCCACCATCATGACTAATGGTCTGTCCGGTTACATAGGACGAATGTGGGGAGAGCAGCCAGCCGGCAAGTGATGCAATTTCTTCAGCTTTACCAAAGCGTCCCACTGGTATAGCCGCCTCCATTTCCTCCCGAACTTTCTCCTTGGATTTATCGGAATCCTGAACTTTTTTCTTTATAACCCGCTCAATGGCTGGTGTATCATGCGCTCCCGGGGCCAGAACATTCACCGTAACTCCCTTATCTGCAATTTCCTGGGAAAGTGATTTTGCAAAGCCCACAATTCCGGCACGGAATGAGTTGCTAAGTACAAGGGATGGAATAGGCTGTTTAACAGATTTGCTTTCCACAAAGAGTATTCGGCCGTACTTTTTGGATGTAAAATAAGAAACGAGACGTAGTATTAGTTCGATTTTCCACCGCATAGTACTTTCATAGGCTTGGTCCCAGTCATAAAGTGCCGTTTCGAGAGGGGTAAGGGCCGGAGGTCCGCCGGCATTAACTACAACGCCATGAAGTTGGCTATTTCCAATGGCCGCCTCAATTTGATTGTGGGTATCATCTTCAGTTAAATCACCAGCAACTATTGATACCTGGTCCGGATACGCTTCTTGCAGTTCATTGAGTCTCTGCTCCCGGCGGGCTACTGCAATAACTCCCCCCCCTTCGTCCAATAGTTGTTCAGCTATTGATCGGCCGAAACCGCTGCTGGCACCGCACACAATAAAGCGTTGATCGCTAATTTTTAAATCCATGAGTAAAAATAATTAATTTTGATTCTAAAAAGGTCTGAAGTTATCAGGAATAAAGTTCTTTTTGACCTGAAAAGAAATTTTTTATTCACTTTCAAATAACTGTGTATATACCAAAATGTACGCTGATGAGCAATTTATGTACTAAAACCTTATCCTAAAAAAGAATTAAATTTTATAATAATGAATTACGCAAATAAAGCCGTATCTTTGCAGGCTAAATTTCGTTGGGTTGGCTTCTTGCCTAATCCAAATTAATTCAATGTTATATATGTACAAAGATATCAGAAATATTGCCATCATTGCCCACGTCGATCACGGTAAAACTACCTTGGTTGATGAAATGCTCAAACAAAGCGGTACTTTTCGTGAAAATGAAGAGGTTGCCGAGAGAGTAATGGATTCCGGTGATCTTGAGAAAGAAAAAGGCATTACCATCAGCTCAAAAAATACGGCTGTAAAATGGGGAGAAACCAAAATAAATATTATTGACACCCCTGGACACGCTGATTTCGGCGGCGAAGTAGAACGTATCCTGAAAATGGTTAACGGGGTTATCATATTAGTGGATGCCGCAGAAGGACCACTTCCGCAGACTAAATTTGTATTGCGCAAATCACTTGATCTTGGTTATGAACCCATTGTAGTGATCAATAAAATTGACCGTAAAGACGCCCGTCCCGATGAGGTGCTCAATGAGATTTTTGATCTCTTTGTAATGCTTGATGCCACGAATGAACAGCTTGATTTCCCTATCATTTATGCCGAAGGCATCAACGGTATTGCAAAATATGAGCTTGAGGATGATAATGAAGATTTAGAGCCTCTATTTGAAACTATTGTAGAAAAGATACCACCTCCCGAACAAAATACGGATACTCATTTCAAGATGTTGGTCAGTAGTATTGACTGGAATGATTATGTGGGACGTATAGCTATTGGCCGGGTAGAACAGGGGACCATTGAGCAAAATCAGCAGATTGCACTCTTGGACCGGAAAGGCAATCTGAAGGAAAAGGGAAAGGCAACGAAGCTGTTTACATTTAACGGCTTGAAACGGGAACCAATCGATAAGGCGGAAGCAGGCGATATTTTTGCACTGGCCGGTTATGAGCAGGTTGATATCGGGGATACACTTACCGATGCCTCTGATATGACGGCTATCGACTACTATGACATTGATCAGCCTACCATGGCTATGTTTTTCAGGGTCAATAATTCTCCATTTGCCGGACGTGAGGGAGAGTATGTGACCTCAAATATGCTTAAAGATCGTCTGATGCGCGAGACGCGTACGAATGTTTCTATTGAGGTAAAGCAAACGGAAAATCCCGATATTTATAAAGTCTCCGGAAGAGGCGAGCTGCAGCTGGCTATTCTTACTGAAACTATGCGACGCGAAGGCTATGAATTTGCCGTATCACGCCCGGAGGTACTTTTCAAGGAGATTGATGGACAGCGCCATGAACCTTTTGAAGAAGTAGTGGTGGATGTGCATCAGGACTATAGCAACCGCGTGATCGATAACCTGCAGCAGAGGAAAGGTATAATGACTTCCATGACGCAGGAAGGCGAGAATAACCGGCTTACCTTTAAAGTACCTTCCAGAGGGCTTATCGGTTTCCGGAGTGAAATGCTAACGGAAACGCGCGGTACCGGAATTATGCATCAGCAGTTTGATAGCTATGAACCTTTTGCCGGAGAAATACCGGGACGAACGAGTGGAACGCTTATTGCCCTTGAAAGAGGAGAGGTTACCAGCTATGCGCTTGAAGGTCTGCAGGATCGGGGAACCTTTCTGGTAGAACCGGGCGATTCTGTCTATCAGGGACAAATTGTAGGGATTAATAACCGGTCGGATGATTTGGTTGTTAATGTGGTCAAGAAAAAGAATCTCACGAACCACCGGGCTACTCAAAGCGCAGATGCCGTTAAAATTGATCCCGCCAAGAAGATGAGCCTGGAACAGTATATCGAATTTATCGACAATGATGAGCTGCTGGAAGTCACGCCAAAGAGCCTGCGCATCCGTAAGCTCTATCTTGACCCGAACGAGCGTAAGCGTGCCGAGAAACGCAAAGAGTTCGTTTAAATAGAACAGGAGATAAATTCTTGTAAATAAAAAAGCCCTTCTGAGAGGAAGGGCTTTTTGTTTGGCTATCAAATATTTATTGGCCGAGCCATTGTTTACGGAGTTTTAGCTGATCTTCATTTGCTTCTTCGACTTCTTTAAGGTTAAACGCTTCAACCATAGGGGTTCCGACCTTTCCGGACAAGGTAATTTCCTGATCTCCCCTGATAACAACCATTTTAATATCTGTATCAGGTGACCAGCCCATAGATTCTGGGATGAGCTGACGGATGTTTTGAAGGCTGTATTCCGTTCCATTCACTGACTTGATAATATCTCCGCTCTGTACGCCAAGTCTTTTAAGCGAACTATTGAGCTCTATATCACGGAATTCTACTTTCCCTTCTTCCTGATTTGCTTTGATAAACGGTGTTTGCCCCTTTAAGAAAAGGGACGTCTGCGTCGAGTCTTTTACCCGCTCAAGTCCAACCTTGTCGAAGAAAACGTTATAATCAATAGGCGTGTTTCCAACTACATGCGTTTGCAAAAAATCACCAACTGATGGATAGGTCATCGTTGTGATTTCGCTGATTAGCTTATCATCCGTAAAGGGTTTTTCCGTACCATATTTTTGAGAAAGTTCGGTCATAAGCGACATCATGCTGCGCTTGCCGTTGCTTTCTTCCCTCATCAAGATATCAATGCACATGCCGATAAGTGCCCCTTTCTGGTATACATTGTAGTAGTTGGATGCGTACGGCTCTTCTAGGATGTTTTCGCTCATCTTGGTAAAGCTCATAGAGTCGTTCATCCCCAGTGAAGACGCAATTTTACCATTCATTTTGTCATAGAACTCCTGCTTAGACTGCAGCCCCTCATAAACCTGGAAGTGACTGGCAAAATATTCCGTAACTCCTTCATACATCCACAAGTGTTTTGAGAATGTCGGGGCATTGTAATCAAAATAATGAACATCCTCTGAGTGTACGTTCAGTGGTGTTACTATGTGGAAAAATTCATGGGAGACGACATCCGTCATAGTTTGGTTAAGCCTTGAAGCTGGCATGGCTTCCGGCAGCACAACCACAGTTGAGGTGTGATGCTCGAGCGCGCCAAAGCCCGTGGGGGCCGTTTCACTTCGAGGAGCCAGGTACAAGTAGATATCGTAACGGTCGGTCGTCTTAAGGGTACCCAGGTAATCTTTTTGGGCATCCATCATGCTTTTGATGGTTTTTTGGATAGACGATGCCGAATGATTTCCATTGGGCGAATAGACACTGAGTACAATCTGCATATCATCAACCATGAATTTAGCAACATCAAGGTTGCCATACATCATGGGATTGTCAGTAACTTGGAAATAGCGATCCGCCGCATAGGTGTTGGTCACTTCAGTACTGTCACGGCTATAAGTAGTATTAATTACAGGTAGTGCTGCTGTGCGGTTAAATTCTGTGGGTGCAGTAATATCCAATCGATACTCCTGGTCTTGCAGATTCTCAAAATACCCAACGAAGCCATGTAGGTTTAGCACAAAGTTATCTTCCTTGATATTGGTACCCGATGGAGAAAAGGGAGTTGCTTTATCACTGTTTTCAATATCGAAAGTATCGTTTACATAGTACCCCAGTTTGTCAAGCTCGCTGGCATTTGGGATGATCCATGTATTTTTGCCTTCCTTCGTTGCAGTTATGGGCTGGCCATCATAATTATAAGCCACAAGACTGTCGGTAAAATTTCCGAAATTACTGACAGAGTAGGTGCCCTGAACAACCCGGGGCAGGCGAAAGATGACGCTGTCCGTATTAAATTTTCCGGGATTTATTTGTACCCAAACCCGATCATTATTGACCTCGGTTAGATCGATGGATGAGGCTATAGGCTTTTGGTCAGCAGGGGGTTCTTGATTTTTATTTTCAACCATCTCGCCCATTTTGGGAGAGCAACTGGCAAAAGTTACTAATACTACAAAAAGATAAAGAAGTCTTCGCATATACAGTTTTGTTGGATAACGTTTTAAATACAGTTTTGATTATTGCTGAAGAACAAAGTATATCGTTTTTTAAACAGTAGTGTTACAGGAAAAATATGGATTTTAAATCTTTTAATAATGGACAATAACCAGAATGCGCAAAAAGTAACAAAGCTGGCTGAGTGGTTGGATAGCCGCTTCACCATTCCCGGTACGAACATACGCTTTGGTTTAGATCCCATTATCAGCCTGATACCAGGTGCCGGGGACTGGCTGGCGGGTATCATTTCCGGTTATTTTATTCTGCTGGGCGCACGTGCTGATTTACCTCCGGCAGTTCTTTGGCGGATGGGATTCAATGTTCTGATTGATATTGTGATAGGTTCTGTGCCCCTTCTGGGCGATCTTTTTGATGTGGGATGGAAAGCCAATAATCGCAATGCTGAGCTCTTGGAGAAATACAGGCGGGATGCCAAAACCACCGAGCATCATAGCCGTTGGCTGCTTTGGATTATTGCTATTACACTCATCCTGATGATCGTCGGCCTGTTGGCATTGCTTGGATGGCTCATTGCAAGCATTATTGAAATACTTTTCTGAAAACAAGGATAGGGCATATTTTTCAAAAAAGTTTGTAAGGATTTGCTTGGTCAGCGGTCTTACTTATAAATAATCACATAAATTCGGAGAGCCATGACTATTAAATATGCCCTGTACCCCAACTCACTTGCCAAAAATCCAAAACACCGGCGTGCCATCATTCAGAATTATCGCAGCTGTACTATAGATGATATTATCGATGACATGATAAGCAGAGGAAGCACCCTGACCCGGGCAGATGCATTGGCCAATATCGAAAATTACGAGGCTGCCATTGCAAAATTTGTAAGTCAGGGTCGGGGCGTTAATACCTCTCTGATGTATATTTCGCCCTCGATTGCAGGTAACTTTATAGGCACGGAAGATTACTTTGATGCTTCCCGGCACGAGGTAAGGTTGAACTTGTCGCCGGGTAAACGTCTGCAGGAGGCGATGGAGGATATCTCTCTCCGGAAAGTAGCTCCTAATCAGCGGCGACCGCAAATCCAATCCGTCACCGATTTTGCTACGGATTCTGTTAACAGCCAGCTGACCCCGGGCGGTGTTATTGAAGTGCGCGGTAAACTGCTTAAGTACGATCCTGATGATGAAGAGCAGGGCATCTTTTTTAATGAACCGGATGGCCGACAGATCCGGGCACCGAAACCTATTCGCAATAAACCCAGTTCCCTTTATGTGAGTGTGCCCGAGGATCTGTCCGCCGGCGATTACCAAATTGAAATACGAGCGGTTGTACGTCGCACCACTCATATCCGGCGCGATAGATTGGATACTTTGCTTACCGTATCTTAAGGGTACCCATTGCCATAAAAAGCGTTTAATCCTTCTTCTGGGCAGCATTTTCTGGGAGAAAGATTCATTTATGCGTTGATGGATCTATTGCTGGTTAGCGAAGACGAATCTTGATAACTGCCCTCCTTTTGACCCTATGCGATTGAGAATACTGGCAAATACCTAATGCCGGCGGCATACCTGCCCCTATCAGCCTCTCTGTACTGCTTAACCAAAGCAAAAAACATTCTGGTGTCAGCATCACTGACAGTACAATGTCGTGCTATACGACACTATAATGCCAGAAAGTATGACATCTTAATGTCTTGTATTAAGACACTATAGTGTCAGGGACTAATCAGTATATTGATCGGATACCATTTCCTTTCTTGGCCAGTCTTGATAGAGTAGGTGCAAGAGAGGGCTGTTGAGCTGATTACCACAATACCGGATATTTATTTAGGAGGAGCCTTTGCAAAACTCCACAAATTCAGCCTTGTTATTGCGAGTTAGCGAAGTAATCTCGTGAGTAAAGTCTCTATAAGGAGATCGCAGCACTCCGTTCGCGATGACAAATAAGGTTTTCAAAGCCTCCAAGGAGGTAGAAAATAAGATGACCAACGTGTGGAAACGGAATATTGCGTTTCCACACGCCTCATTACTTGGTCATCTGTCTCTCTCTACTATTATCAATTGCCAGGATTATGATGCTGGCTAAAATCCTTTAATAACATACAGTTTCTGTTTACGCTGGATTGCTAATCCGGCTGGACGGGCTCGCAGCCGGTCCTATATAAAGTTATTATTCCGGGTTGTTGCGCAGGGAAGGGTAATCCCCGGCATTGGTTTGCCGCACCTATGCTAAAGCTTCGGTGCGCGAAAGTATACATTCATAAAAGTTTCTATTGCCCTCCAACCCCGATCAAAATTGGATACTCATTTGGGTTTACCGTCCACACGGTGCCAAAGTCAAAGCCCGTCATATTGGTTTGGGCGGTGGAACCTTGCATCTGACTGGTCGTCAGCCCGGTGCCGCCGTCAGAATTGGCCAGACCGGTAGTCTGGGTATCCCAGTAGCTTTCTGTTGCAGTAGCTGAAGCAAAGCGTGTATCTTCATAGCCCACAAGTCCGCCGAGTGAATTACTTCCAGAAATCGCTCCTGTGGCATAGGAATGTTCTACTATTCCTTTATTATTTCCTACCAATCCCCCGGCAATGGTATAGGATGCAGACACATTGCCCCTGGCATAGCTGTTGGTGATAGTACCAGCATAGTTAGTTCCCACAAGCCCACCTACATTAGCCCTGCCATTTACATTGACCAAGGAGTAGGATCGTCTTATGGCTCCACTATTTTCACCAACTAAACCACCAGTAGTGCCACTAATACTATTGGTTATGGTTCCTGAAACATAAGAGTTGGTGATGGTCCCTTGATTAATCCCTGCCAGTCCACCCACGGTGTCTTCTGTGGTTATATCGATGTTGATCAGTTGTACATTGGAAATTTGGCCTCCTGAGCTTACTGCACCAAATAATCCATAAATAGTGCCTTGGTTACGGTCCATGGTCAGCCCGTTGATCGTATGGCCATTTCCGTCATAGCTTCCTGAGAATTGGTTGTTTAAATCGCTAATAGGCTTAAATCCTTGTCCCCCGTTCCAGCCGGCTGTGGCCGAGGCGTCAATATCGGCGGTTTGTACGAGGTGAGCATCCAAAAATTGATTCACAACCTGCAGTTGGTCGATGGTTTCTACCTGGTAAGGATCTGTGGCCGTGCCGCTGCCTTGGGGAAAGGGATTTTGTACCGGAATGATGATGGTGTAGGTTGGGGTGGTGCCGCCCGCGTTGGAAGCGGTTATAGTAAACCGGTACTCGTGGGCGTTGCCGTCGGCACTGTGGTTGTAATCAAGGGAGGAAGGGCCATCAATGTGAATAGCATATTGATTAATACTGTTCACGCTGAACAGCCCGCCATCAGTGCCCCCGGTAACAGTGGCACTGGTCGCCAGGTCCGCCGTTAAGCTGGTGCCAAGAGAAAAGTTAAGAATATTTTGTAGGTCTGTGCCAGCGGGGACGGGATCAAAGCGGTAGATATACTCTTCATTCGTCGAATTTAGGGAATAGCTTTCGGTAGTGGCCGGACGAATGACTCCACGATTAATGGTGGGCACTTCTACAACGTTGGTTACGGTAATACTCACCTGCTGGCTGGTGCCGAGTGCCCCGTCGTTTACGTTTAGATCTAACTCGTAGGTATTGTCGCCATTATCATCGCGCGGGGTCTCAAAATCCGGTGCAGGTGAGATAGAAATTTCCCCCGAATTGGCATCGGAACTAAATGTAAGCGTCCCTTTGGTGCCGCCCAGCAGGGCAAAGTCAAGGGCATCCCCATCAGGATCGCTGGCAGTGATGGTGCCCACGGTAGCGGTGTTTTCTTCGATCGTAAAGGGACCTGCGCCGGTAATGACCGGGGCTTCATTTACATCCTGAACGGTAATATCCAGGATTTTCGTCAGGCTGAAGCTGCCGTCACTGATGGTTACTTCGGCTTCATAGCTGTTGTCGGTGTTGGCATCCGCCGGATTCTCAAAGTTGGGAGCGGTATTAAAGGTCAGCTTACCGCTGTTTTGGTCAAGCGTCAATGCCTTTGCGTCGGTTCCACCGGTTATGTTGTAAGTAATGGCATTTCCTTCTGGATCATTGGCGTCAATGGTACCTGCGTCGGTGCTGTTTTCATTGGCCAGCAGGATATCTGGGCTGACCATGACTGGAGCTTCGTCGACGTTTGTTACAGTTATGGTAATGGTTTTTGTGACGCTCACATTGCCATCGCTGACTTTGACTTCTACCTGGTAGATATTGTCAGCATCTGCATCAGCTGGATTCTCAAAATCAGGGATTGTGCTAAATATCAAGGCGCCGCTGTCTTGATCGATGTTAAATTGTCCCTGGTCGGCCCCGCCGCTCAGGCTGAAGGTCAGAGCATCCCCATCGGGATCTGATGCTGTGATGGTCCCGACCTCAGAACTGTTTTCTTCAATTTCAAAAGACCCCTCTCCGGTAATCGTGGGGGCGGCATTATTCCCAACGGTAAATGTTGGTCCAGTAGCTGTTTGGGTACCTACCTTCACCGTGACGGGTCCGCTGGTGGCATTGTTGGGTACGTTGGTCACCAATTCAGTGGTAGAAGCGCTGTTGACCGTTGCCTGGGTGCCATTAAAGGTGACAATATTTTTGGTGGCGGTGGGGCTGAAGTTTGTTCCGGAAATGGTAACGGTAGTGCCGGCCGGGCCTGCTTTGGGATTAATATCCTGGATTGTGACTTGCGGTTCTGGGGCTTCCGATAGAGTAAAGGTTGGTCCGGTGATTGTCTGACCATTGGAAGTAACCTTGATCAAACCTGAAGTCGCTTTCTGGGGAACGGTGGTTATGAGCTTTGTACTGTCCGTATGGGTAATTATAGCTGGTGTGTCATTAAAGAGCACTTGGTTGCTATCCGGCTGCGAAGAAAAGTGGTGTCCATGTATGGTGACTTTTGTTCCAATAGGGCCGGTTTTGGGGATCACTTCATCAATCAGAGGTTGCCTGAGGAGAGTGAAACCGGTACTGGTAGCTCTCCTAGAGCCAACGGTCAGTTCTATGGAGCTGCTGCTGGCGTTTTCCGGAACTTCAACTATGATCTTTGTAGCACTGAGGCTAAGCAGGGGTGCCAGCTGATTTCCAAAAGAGACAGAGACGGGCAGTCCGTTGATATTCGTTCCAGGCTCTCCATTGGCTTTTAGTGTTATGCCGGTAGTATCGGACTGAAGAGAATCGTCTGTCATTGAACCTGGGTTCTGTACAGTGCTGTCGCCGGGTACTGTGGCCATCATAGCTGGGGGAAGAAAGTGGTTGCCCGTGATAGTGACCTGGGTCCCGGGACCGCCATATGCAGGTGTTATGGCTTCAATCTGGGGTTTCTCCGTAAGCACTTTGAAGTAGGGACCGTTTGCTACTTTTCCACCTACAGACAGGGTTACGGGTCCACTAGTTGCACCTTCCGGAACCTTAAACCGAAGGCTGTTTGAACCATAACTGAGGATGGGGACATCTATGCCATTAAGTTCTATTTGATTCCTGTTGTGTTTGGGATCAATGCTATTGCTTTGGATAGTTACTTTACTGCCAACTTTGCCACTATCGGGACTGATGCTGGTAATTTCGATGGTGCTCTGTTGTGAACTACTTCCGGTATCACTGCAAGAAGTGCTTAAGGTGATAATACAAACAAGTAGTAAAATAGACCAGGAAAGGCGAAGGATAGTCTTTGTCATTTTTAAACGTAATATGGGTTATGCTTAGTTAATTAATTTAATCAGCTATAGGACAGCCAAATTTGATAGCAGTATTCTTTGCCAACGAACTGTTTAGTTGAACTGCTGGAGCCCCGATAGGACTTTTAGATAAATGTAGGTGATGTAATATGTATCTCCTTTGTGGAGAAATAATCATATTTATTCAATCGCTAATAAATGTCTTTCAATAGCATTAATTATTGAAAGCGCATAAATATTGAGATTCTCTCGAATTGAAAAGTAAAAATGCGAACGGTCTTGGATAGGTCAAGAATCAGGAGGGCAAGAGACAGATCGAATTACTTGTTCAATAACTGTGGTGTTATTATTCCTTATCCGGAGAATTAAGGCTAAGTCCGGTGCGTTAGATTCATGGATGGTAACTATTTTCGGAATCGCTGCGCATAATCCTGGAGAAAACAGTTTTGAAAAGGCTGGGATTATCACCAGTGAGTACACTAAGGTCGTCACTGTGATATTTCTTGAATTTTTTCATGAAATGGGAGCGGTCGTAATAGCCAAACTTCATTAAAATTTGATCAACATCACCATCGGTATCTGCTGCTGCAATTTCGCTGCAGGTAAAATTGAACCGGACTTGACGGATAAACTGGCCGGGGGTAAAACCGATAAACTTTTTGAATGTCTTTTCCAGGTAACGCCGGCTTACATCCTCATAATCACATAGGTCTTTAACTTTCAATATGCCCTTTTTTTCATAAATATAATCGATTACCACATCCAAATGGGTATATTCCGTCATATTGGGTACTTTCCGGAGCATAAAATCGCTAAGTAGTAATAGTCGGCTTTCAGTGGATTTGGTTTGAATGAGTTGTTGCCAAATCTGGTTTGCCTCCTCACCAATTACCTGATCCAGAGAAATAAAATCATTTTGGATGTCAGCTAAATAGATACCGAAAAGCTTGTAGGTAGCTGTGGGCTTTAAAGCAATACCGTAATACAACAAGGGGATGTCACTGTCAAAAGAAAAGGTGGGGAAATACTGTCCGCCCAAAGCATATTTTGGAAACTTTCGAATACCGTTTACCCCTTTAATACGTGGATTCCCTTTCAGAACAATGGTGATGGTGCCCATTCCCATCGGGATAACCCGATTTTCTTCGAAGGTGCTTGGCCTCGGTATATTGATCTCATAGATGCGCTTTACAAAGTGGGATAATTCCTTTGGTGGCAAGATAAATTCATGCATAAGTCAGTACATTCTTTCTCAGAGTATATTTTTGTACTAGATATAGAATCATTTTTTTGATTTCCCTATAAGATATTTCTACTCTCTTCCGTGCGTACAATCACAGAATATTTTTGCGTTTATTTGTAGTACAAAATCCTAGGCAATAGCGTTAGCAGTACAGCATCAACAGGTTAGGCCAACGGTAAATCTTGATCAGGTAAATAGTTAATTTTAATAGGCATCGCAAATGAATAAGAACCTCGTGGTGGGACAAGGGATTAGGGTATCTATACTATATCAGGGTTAAATGCTATAATGTAGTAGTTTCGTAAACTCCATACGTAGAATATTATTTGAACTTTACAGGATGAACATCGACTTACTAGGATTGAGTAGGAGGGGGAGGATTGATTGTCGCTGTTATCGGCGCTATTCTGCAAAAAAGCACTAGTCTACAGTTCCTAACTTTAGCTATCTATCCCATACCGTAAAATTTGCTTCGTTCCTTAAAGTATGGGAGGAATACTTTCTTAAGCTCTTGATGTGGTGGTTCTTCAAAGTGGGGATCTTTATCCATGATCTCCCAAGCTGCAGATTTCGTTTGTTCCAGTATCCACTGGTCTTCGACAATATCAGCAACCCTAAATTCAGGCATACCACTCTGCTTGGTGCCCAGGAAATCTCCAGGCCCCCGAAGCTTAAGATCAGCTTCCGCAATTTCAAAGCCGTCATTTGTTTGTGCCATTTTACGCAGACGGAATTGTCCTTCTTTACTTACCTTTTGTCCGTGGATTAAAATACAATAGCTCTGTCGTTTGCCACGACCAATCCGTCCCCTTAGCTGATGGAGCTGAGAGAGGCCAAATCGTTCGGCGTGCTCAACAATCATAATACTGGCGTTAGGCACATCGACTCCCACTTCTATAACGGTCGTTGAAACAAGTAGCTGAATCTTATTTTCAATAAATTTTTGCATTATGGCGTCCTTCTCTTCGGATTTCATCTGCCCGTGTAATAATCCAACCTCAAAATCCGAAAATCGCTTTTTGAGCTTCTCAAATCCTGCTGTGGCATCTTTCAAATCCATTTTTTCTGATTCTTCCACCAGTGGATACACTACATATGCCTGTCCGCCAGCCGCGAGTTCTTCCTCAACAAAACGGTAGATATCTGCTTGTTTTTTCTGGGGACGTACAGCAGTTTTTACTGGTTTTCGTCCTCCGGGCAGTCCTTTGATTACAGAAATATCCAGATCACTATAGAGGGTCATCGCCAGAGAACGCGGAATAGGGGTGGCCGACATGACCAGTACATGTGGATGGGAGCCTTTTGTTAGAATTTCGGCTCTTTGTTTTACGCCAAACCGGTGCTGTTCATCGATAACAGCCAGTCCCAGTCGGTAAAAATTGACCTCTTCTTGTATGATTGCGTGAGTCCCCACTGCGATATCGCAATTCCCTCCTTCAATATCAGTAAGAATATCTGTACGTAGAGTTGGTTTTTGATTCCCTACCAGCAAGCGGATGTTAATATCCAGCGGATCCAGGAAACTGGAGAGCGTGCGAAAATGTTGTTCCGCCAAAATCTCGGTAGGCGCCATAAAGGCAGCCTGGAAGTCGTTGTCCAGAGCCATCAGTATAGCGCCTATGGCTACAATCGTTTTTCCCGAACCGACATCTCCCTGTACAAGTCGATTCATTTGCTTCCCGGACCGGACGTCTTTTTTTATGTCCGAAAGTGCGGATTTTTGTCCCTCTGTTAGTTCAAAGGGTAGATTCTTATTAAAAAATTGTTTGGTGTAATTTCCGAGATTATTAAAGACCGGTCCCTGGTGTTGTTCAATTACTTCGTGCTTGGTTTTAGCAACACTTAATTCAAATAGAAAAAGTTCTTCAAACTTAAACCGTATGAAGGCCTTCTTATATTCAGACTTCGACTGGGGGAAGTGCATCATCCGGTAAGCCAAATGTCGTTTGGGTAAGTCATACTCAGAAAGAATATAAGGAGGGAGGAATTCCGGAGGTTTTTCTTTCTGGAGGATCTGCTTCTGCCAGCTGTGAATCAGTTTGTTTGTAATGCGATGCTTGGAAAAGGCGTTATTACTTGGATAAATGGGAACAATCTTTTTCAGATCGCTAATATCCGATTTATCATCCAGTTTATCCACTTCGGGGTGAGCCATGGACAGGTAACGACCGTACTGCTTGGCTTTTCCAAAAAAAGCGACTACTTCTCCCTCAGAGAATTGCTTTTTTATATAATACCCACCTTTAAACCATACCCCTTTAAGTGATGCCGTATCATCCTGTATAATAATTTCCAGTCGTTTTTTACGTCCATAGCCAGACTGCTGGATCTTTTTGATACGTCCCACTACTGTTACTTGCTCTCCATTACCGCTGACTTGACGAATAGGTAAAACTGTAGTTTTGTCCAGATACCGGCGAGGCAAGAAATTCATTAGATCGAGAATGGTGTCGATTCCACTCTCAGAAAGCGCTTTTATTCGCTTGTTACCCAGCTTTGGAAGATCAGATAAATTCAAAATAGATATACTGATATATATTAATATACTACTTATTTGAGGTATATAAACCCAATGTAGGAAAGGTATATAAGGAATAAGCCATAAACCTAAAAAAGAAGAAGAAAAGATAAATTATTTCTTGCATAAGTAGGTATAAATTCCTTATCATTGGCAACTCTTGTTCGACCGAAAAATCAATTAAGCGTTTTAAAATCGTGCCTACAATACAACAACTTATTCGTAAAGGTAGAAAAAGTAAGCCGTCAAAGACAACGGCCCCTGCTTTGGAAAACTGCCCGCAAAAACGCGGGGTTTGTGTACGTGTTTATACTACTACGCCTAAAAAGCCTAACTCGGCTTTGCGTAAGGTTGCACGTGTTCGTCTGACTAATGGTTATGAAGTAACGGCTTATATCCCCGGAGAGGGGCATAACTTGCAAGAGCACAGTATTGTGCTCGTTCGCGGTGGCCGTGTTAAAGACTTGCCGGGGGTACGCTACCATATTGTACGCGGTACGCTCGATACAGCCGGCGTTGAAGACCGTAAGCAGGGTCGAAGTCTTTACGGAACCAAAAAGCCTAATTAAATAAGATTGTTGGTAGGAAATAAACCGATAGGAATATGAGAAGAAAGACAGCAGATAAGCGCGATGTACAGCCGGATCCATTATTTGGTGATAAGCTTGTAACGCGCTTCGTAAATAATCTGATGAGAGATGGTAAGAAGAATGTAGCTCGTAAAATACTCTATCAGGCTTTTGAAATTATTGAAGAGAAGACGGGCGAAGACGGTATGGAAGTATTTAAGAATGCCTTAAGTAATGTATCGCCTGTTGTTGAGGTTCGGTCCCGACGAGTAGGTGGTTCTACTTATCAGGTACCTGTTGAGGTGCGTCCGGATCGTGGAACAGCACTTGGGATGCGTTGGATTATAAGCGCATCATCCAATAGAAATGATAAGTCAATGGCTCGCCGATTATCACGGGAGCTGATGGATGCTGCTAATAATGAAGGTGGGGCAGTGCGCAAGAAAGATGAAGTCCACCGAATGGCAGAAGCTAATAAAGCATTTGCCCATTTTAGATTCTAAAAGATTTAGAGATATAATTTATAGTAATGGCTGAGACAAAGACACAAACAGATCCTAAAATTGTAGACCGTATAAAACGGACGCGTAATATTGGTATTGCTGCTCACGTAGATGCAGGGAAAACCACTATTACGGAGCGTATTCTGTATTATACTGGTATAACTCATCGTATAGGTGAGACTCATGACGGTGCATCCCAAATGGATTGGATGGACCAGGAAAAGGAGCGGGGTATTACTATTACCTCTGCTGCTACTCATTGTATATGGAAAGATCACCGTATTAATATTATTGATACGCCCGGACACGTTGATTTTACGGTTGAAGTTGAGCGTTCTCTGCGTGTTCTCGATGGTGTGATTGGTGTTTTTGACTCGGTAGGTGCTGTACAGCCTCAGTCCGAAACGGTATGGCGGCAGGCTAATAAGTATGATGTCCCCCGCATGGCGTTTGTCAATAAGATGGACCGCGTAGGGGCTGACTTTTTTAATGTGATTGAGGAGATGCGGGATAAGCTTAAAGCTAATCCTATTCCTATACAGATACCGATTGGAGTAGAGGAAACGTTCCGCGGTGTTGTTGACCTTATCAAAATGAAGGGGATTATCTGGGATGAAGAATCTCTTGGAATGGAATATGAAGAGATCGAAATTCCTGATGATCTTAAGGAAGATGCCGCTAAGTATCGTAAAATTATGATCGAGGCTATTGCCGATCATAATGATGAGCTGATGGAAAAGTACTTGATGGATGAGGAGATTAGTGAGGAAGAAATTGAAGATGCTCTTCGTCAGGCTACGCTGAACCGGGATATTACAACGGTTATGTGTGGTTCTGCTCTTAAGAATAAGGGTGTTCAGACGCTTTTGGATAAGGTTATTAAGTATATGCCGAGTCCATATGATATTCCTCCAATCGAAGGTAAGAATCCTGAAAATCATGACGAGAAGCTCTTGCGTAAGCCCAGTGTGCAGGAACCATTTTCTGCCTTGGCCTTTAAGATCATGTCTGATCCTTATGTGGGGAAATTGACTTTTTTCCGGGTGTATTCCGGAACTCTTGAAAAAGGATCATATATTTATAATGCCACTACGGGTAAAAAAGAGCGGATTGGGCGTATCCTTGAAATGCACGCCAATGAAAAGAAAGATCTAGAGATTGTTCGTGCCGGAGATATCGCTGCTGCTGTTGGAGTGAAGGAAGTGCGCACCGGAGATTCTTTTTGTGATGTTGATGAGCCTATTCTGCTTGAAGAAATTACATTCCCTGAGCCTGTTATTAAGTTGGCTGTTGAGCCTAAATCGAAGGCTGATGCGGAAAAACTTACAACGGGACTTATTAAGCTTGCTGAAGAAGATCCTACTTTCCAGGTTGAGACCGATGAAGAAACAGGTCAGACAACAATTGCTGGAATGGGAGAACTTCACCTTGAGATTATTGTTGATCGATTGAAGCGGGAATTCAAGGTTGAGGCTAATGTTGGAGCACCCCAGGTATCTTACCGAGAAACGATTACCACAAATATTGAACATCGCGAAACGTATAAAAAGCAGTCTGGTGGTCGTGGTAAGTTTGCAGATATGGAATTTGAAATTGCTCCTCTCGATCATTTCGAGGAATATGACGAAGAGGACAATAATGTGTCAGTAAGTGAAGGATTTAAGTTTATTGATGAAATTGTCGGTGGAAATATTCCCCGTGAGTTTATTCCTTCTGTTGAGAAGGGATTCAAACAAGCTATGAGCGGTGGAATTCAGGCCGACTATCCGGTGCAAAACATCGGAGTTCGTCTTTATGATGGTTCTTACCATGATGTGGATTCGGATGCATTTAGCTTTGAGCTTTGTGCCAAGCTTGCATTCCGTAATTCTGCCAGGAAAGCCAATCCAGCTATTTTAGAACCCATTATGGATGTAGAGGTAATTACTCCTGAGGAATATATGGGGGATGTGATTGGTGATTTGAATGGTCGACGAGGAATCATTGGTAAGATGGACAATAAGAAGGAAGGGTCTGTGGTAAGGGCAAAGGTTCCGCTTTCCGAAATGTTCGGATATACAACAGATCTCCGGTCGATGACACAAGGTCGTGCAACATCGACCATGGAATTCGCTGAGTATCAGGCAGTTCCCTCGAACGTTGAAAAAGAAATTATAGAATCCAGATCTTAAAACATCATTAACACTACAGTATTATGGCAAAAGAGACATACCAGCGGAATAAGCCGCATGTAAACATAGGAACGATAGGTCACGTAGACCACGGGAAGACGACCCTGACGGCCGCGATCACGACGGTGATGGCCAAGCACTACGGGGGCG
>NZ_BAABRS010000007.1 GCF_039545095.1 Fodinibius salicampi
GAATGTCCATTCCTGCGTAATGTGTAGTTGTATTCATAAGAGGACCTCCTGTTGGGTTGGTAGTGAATGTGGATTCTTACCAATCTACAGGTGTCCTCTTTCTAATGCATAATACCGGACAAACATCGCCATCTCCTTGCCTCCCTTCTATTTATTAGTTAATCTTTCATTTTGTAATAAAGTCAACATCCTGGCGCCTGCCGGTTATGCGCAAGGTCGTTAGGCAAACAGAATATGTAACTAGATAATCTGCTTTATCCTGATCTCAATGATTATTTATTAGGAATTGGTATAATTTGGAAGGCCTAAATAATGAAAAGGCCATTTCCAAAGTGTTCAAAAAATGGTAATGAAGGGGACTACTTAACAGCTCGTCCCCTTACTTTGTCACATGACCATGAATTAATCAGAAGGGGGAGTTAACACTCCATTAATGATATGGACCACTCCATTTCGACCGATTAAATCAGCCTGTTTGACCGTTGCCGATCCATTGACGATAATCTCATCTCCATTCTTGGTAATAGTGAGTGTTTCACCCTGCCAAGTGGTATAGGTTTGGTTATGCTGAAGCGCATCGGCAGTTACTTTTTCAAGCAACACATGGTATTTCATAACATTCGCCAGTTCATTCTCATCTGCAGGAAGACCGTTAAGCCCTTCCGCATTGTCATGAGGTATGAAAATGGTAAACATTTCGTCGGCATTATTATCGGTATTATATAAACGACCTGTCATCTTTGCTACTGCCAATGCGGATCGGGCTGTTTGCATAGTAAACCGTTTGTCCATGATCGTGAGTATGCCCAAAAATTTATCAGGCAATAAAACTCCAGATGGAAAGACGATTTTCCCATTAGTAGCATTAACTACACTGATCGGGTTGCCATCTACACTGTTATTAACAAGAAATTGTCCGGGGGATTCGATTTGTAAATAGACAGAATCTCCCGACAATGTTACCAGGGCTGTTTTCGTCCCCGGCCCATAAACCGTAAAATCCACTTCAAGAAGATGGTATTTCATGATTTCTGTCCAATTTTCATCGGTTAAGGATAAACCGGCATCATTTTGTATATAATCGATACCCATATCATTTTCGGGAAGCACGATTGTCATACCGGGTGCTTCAAGTCGTTCAATTAATCCGGCTGCATCCAATTTTTCGTAAAACTTCCTGTAATCATATCGTTTTTTGATATTATCTGCGAGAGTTCCCTGCTGGTCCGGTATTAAGACGGCATCAATCAAGTGTATAAGACCGTTGGAGGCTTCAATATTCGTTGAACCAAATTTGGCTTGATTGTTTATCAAGTTTCCAAAACTCTGCCCTATCTCCATGAATATCGGATCACCATGGAGTGAGTTAATTACTTCCTTTTTTATCTCATTAATGACCGGATAGGTACCGCTATAAATATGATATTTTAATAGATCCAATTTTTGCTGGCTGGTAAGTCCCTCTAGGTATTCATCTGGAAGATTGGAAAAAGCCGCATTGGTCGGAGCAAAAAAGGTGACTTTGCCGCTGCCGGACAGTGTGTTTGTTAAGCTAGTTCCTTCAAGCAATTCTGCCAGAATCGTTAGGTTGCTATTTGACTGAATGATTTCCAGCATATTGTTTTCCCCGGCCGGTGGATTATTTCCCGGGTTGGTTATCCCTCCATCCTTACATCCAATAGCAATAAGGGAAACGAAGAGCAACAGGAGAATATATTTTCCCCATTTTATATAGTTGTTTTGTGACTTCATCGTCGTGTGAATTATAAATGGTAACAGCAGAATAATTCTGCCATTATATTGTTTCAGTTACTTTTACAAGAACGGAATTCCGAACTTGAACGATGAAACAGGTAGGTTCACTCTTGAATCTTTGTTCAATATGAATATTATCACTTATTCAGAATTAAAAGCAAGAGAAATTTTAAAAATGAAAATTGATGATCATACCATCAATTAAATTTGCCTAACCCCTTCAAAAAGGAAAATGTCAAGTAGATAGTCCTCACCCAGTATTCTTTCTTTTCTGTTTTATAAACTGTTTTTCAAACCTATCGCTGGCGACCGGTTTTCGTTGATCACGTTCGGATTACCATACCTGCGCTAAAGGCCTACTACGCCAAAGTAGCAAAGCTACGTAGGCTGTACTTCGGTAGACAGGCCTGCCGGCATCCAAACCCCTTTACGGGCTTATCTTCCGCCAATGGGCAGAAGCTGTAGCTCAAAGCGAGCCACTATCCCAGATCTCTAACGGATAGACAACCGATGTCCCAATTCCGCGCACGGGCTCAGAAGTCCCGGTTAGACAAACGGGCTTATCGGTTGGGGCCAGCATTCATAAGAAGATTTGACACACTGCCGAACTTACTGTACAAAAATCCATTTCTGGTTGTCCTGGCCGTTGTCCTCCCACTGCAAAAGGTTTGCCCCATTTGCCGTTGAACTGCCCTCAACGTCTGCAACCCGGCCGCTTGCTACAGAAACGATGCTGTAGTAGCCCTCTCCGTCCTGTTCCAGGTACCACCTTTGGTTGTCTCCATCGTTCTCACTCCCCTGGATTATATTTGCGCCGTTACGGGTTCCATCGCCTTCTAGGTCCAACCTCATGCCGCTATTTTTGTTGACGATGCTATATGAACTATCGCCTACCGAATGGATTACCCAGCGCTGGTGGGCAACGTTGGAAAGGTCCCACTGCTGGACCTGGACATTTGCTCCCTGCTGGGAAGACGCGCCCTCTACTCCCATTGCTTTTCCGCTGTTTTTGGAAATGATGCTGTATGTCGCTCCTGGTACAATGCCTTCGTCTTCGCCGCTACCATCATTACTACTGCTGATAGGAGCATATTGCAGCCAAGCGAGGGCACTAATGTATCTTGTTATTTTCGTACTGTTTATCTGAGGTGTTTGCCGGTCCCACTGGTTCCAGGTAAGATCGTAGTCAATGCGACGGTTACTCCAGATCGCGTTGGCATTCTTCACCATCCAGTCTCCATAAATTTTCCACAGTTTCGGATTGTGCCTACACAGATGGCCCAGCCCCCGTGCCAAGGCATCAGCCCATGTATGATCCTTATGGTTTGTTATAATACCATTACTGTTTGTCATGTTGTTTCTCGTATAATTGACAGCAGCAACTGCATCATTCAAGTAGGTGCTATTACCAGTAATGTTGTGCATCACGTTGGCGAAGCTCACAAACGCTCCCTGATTGTATACGGCAGGAGCTATCGACAAAGAACCGTCGGGATAGACCCCTCTGTAAACCTCTCCAGTCTGTGAATCATAAAGGTGCGACCGTGACCAGTCATATATCTTATGTGCGCGATTCAGGTACGTTTGGTCTCCCGTGCTTTGGTAAATCATAGCGCCCAGTCTGCCTGTGGGATTATTAGACAGGGCTTCTTTGATGATTTCTCCACCTTCCGGTGTATAATCGGGTTGCTGCTCCCAAATACCGCCATCGTTATTTTCAGTATCCCAGCCACGTTTCCACACATAATCGAAACAATACTGGGCTTTCTCAAGAAACTTCGGATCGCCGGTTATGTGGTGCGCCCTGATGAGGGCAAGTCCCATCCAGGCGATATCATCATTCCACCCATCCCAATCGTATGGAGGAGGATTTTGGGCCAGAAACCCATCCCCCAACTTCTGAACCAGATCCTTGTGGTAATTACTTTCGGTGCGCTCGTAGACGTCTTGCATAGCCTGGATATCTAAAGCGAAGGTCCATGTTTCGTCGCGGGTTTCGTCGTTGATGGCGACTTGGTAGTAAGTATTGCCTTCAGCGTCCGTATTTAAAAAGGCATCATTGAAGCCCTTGGCGGCTGCATTAGCCATTTCGAGATCAATACTTCCTTCTACCTGCTCTCCTCCCTCTTCGTCCTCTGCCGCGACCGGCCCATTTTCACTGCATCCTGCAGTAAATAAGGATATTGTAACCAGCATCAATCCTACCAGCAGTGAAACTTTCATGGTTGTATAATTCTTAATGGCCTTATTATTTTTCATGTCGAAAAATTTAATTAAACAATGCCAAAACCTAAAAATAAAGTTAGTTAGAATACGGTGGTACAATCCCCATCAGATCAAAGCCTTGCTAGATGCAGGCCATAACCAAAGCGAAATTGCCTGAACCATGAACCATTGGCGTGTATTGCTCGACGATTAGTTGCTAGCTTACAGTAGTCCGACAGGCAGGGACTACTGTCCAGCGAGTGCTCTGCGGCTGCCCAACGAACGATGCCAGGAAAAGCCCAACCATCGTTGATCGCGACAACTACTATATTAGTTGAGTGAAGACCTTTTCTAGAGTAGCCACGTGCGTCCTCCTTGGTTAGGTTAAGTTTGGCCATCACTAATCTAAGTGAGACGTCCTTTTTGGAAAGATCCCGCGCATTAACGCGGACGCACCTCGCCAAGGTTTGCCACATTCTGGCTTTTTAACTTTGTGTTCGTTATTTATTAATTCAACATTTTATCGCGTGCAGCTTATGCGTCATTTCGTTAGGTGTACAACATCAATTAGCGTAAATTTGCAAAGGTAGCTGATTTGCTATTTGGTCGAAGTCTTTATCATTATGAAGCAGCTCTACTTCATGCTCGATGCACCAGCTCCCGATGAGCATATCTACGGTTTTGCGAATTGTGACGCCTTTCGATCGAAGAAAACGAAAATTAGATGCTGCTTTTATTGCCAGTGATTTACCTCCAAGATGAATACAATCTAACGGATCAAGTGCCTGTTTGGCTAATCTAAATTCCTTTTCGTTAACAAAACCTTGCAGAATTTCGGTGAGAATAATATCGCCAACAAGCACTGTCTGCTCAGAAAGGATCTGGTCAAGGCTTTCGGTTTGCTTGTTTTCTATGCCATTGAAATAGTCAATCCATACGCTCGTATCTACTAAAATCACTTCTCGTCAGTTCTCAGGTCTTCCAAATCACCTTTCCAGTGTAATTTCCCCCGCAGATCCTTGATACTTTCTTGCTTTTTTCGCTGAACTAATAACTTCAATCCTTCTTCCACCGCATCTTTTTTCGTTTTCAGTTGACTTACCTTCAAGGCTTCATCCATCAAGTCATCGTCGATTACTACATTCGTTCGCATAATTGTATCAATTATTTTATGTGTATTTTTTATCAATCTATACACATAACTTTTAAAATCCTAACTTTATTGTACATCTAGCCTGCGCGTCAACGGCGGACAGGCCTCGCTCTCCTACGCGCAAGGCTTCGGTGAGCAGGCCTATTCTTGCCCGCCTACCATTTATTAGTTAACCTTTCGTTAATAAACAAATTCAACACATTGGCACCTGCAGCATATGCGCGGGTCGTTAGGTTGTCTTTTTTTCTATCTTTGTTCCGTTTTAAGAGTGTCATACAGTAGGAAGTTAACCTGCAAATAGTTATTGTTAGAATATGCATTAAAAGAAAGCTTTGGCTTTCTTCATATCAAAAAACAATCAATTGGTGAGGTATTTATGGCAACAGTAATTGTTTATCATGATGTAAAAGATGGAAATCATTGGGCAAAAGCATGGAAAAAGTCACCGGGAAGCAGACATGAAATGTTTGCTAAAATAGGTGTCAAGGCACGTACCTTTAGAGATGAACAGAATCCTAATACAACAGGTCTGATCCTGGATATACCAGATATGGAAAAGTTTCAAACTTTTATGGCATCGGATGAAGCCAAGCAAGCCATGAAAGAAGATGGACTAGATGTTAAATCACTTCATACATTGAACGAATTTACCTTATAGAAGATATACATCCACTTTCCATTTGAGGGCTTTTTTAGGTTCTCGATACCATCCATTCTGCTGATAGCCCCTGTAATGCAGTTATTTGCACTACAAATTAGCGGGGTGGATGCTCTTTAAAACCACGGGTTCATTCCAACTCGTTGATAGGCTGTACCTCTTATCATTTTATTAAATACTTCGATCTGGATTTATAATTCTATTTTTACCTACCTATAAACTTCCCAATCTTACCCCTTTAAAAAAGGAAAATGTCAAGGGGATAGTCCTCACCTACCTTGGCATCTTATTCGTACAATGAATTCTATTTAACCTTTAGCTGGCGACCAAGGCTCGCGCTACCAGGCGCCCACTTCTGTGTTGCTGTTAATTGCGACATTTACTACCATATTAGTTGTATGAAGACCGATTCCTGCGTAGGTCATGAGGTCCTCCTTGGTTAGTTAGGGTTGACTACCGCTAATCTAAGTGAGGACCTCCTTTTTGGAAAGATCCAGCGCATTAACTCAGATAAGCTATGGACAGTAAAAGCTTGATTGTAATAATTCTGACCTTATCAATAGGTTTGATCTTTAGCTGTGATACAACCAGCTCTAATTCTGATTTCCAGCAATGTAAATCCGATAATTCTCTTGGCTCCATAACAAACAGGAATTTTGATATGGGCTTTAGCACCTGGAGTTACGGACCGGATCAGTCAGACGTAGACGACACTTATCAGTTTATCTCCCAAAATGCCGACATATACTCAGAACAAATTGACGAATACATTCCTTGGTCTGCCTGGATTAATAATAGCAGCCTGCCATCAGAGTTTGAAGATATCGTTCAATCAAAGGTCGCAAAGAAGCTTCCAAATCAAAAACTCTTACTGTCTGTAAGCTTGCTTAATACGGACAGGAGTGACCTTCTCAGCGATTATGATGGAACCATTCCTTCTTACAATTCCTTGAATGACCAGAAAATAGAAGAGGCTTATTTCAAGCATCTTGACTACTTGATCTCAGAGTTAGAGCCTGATTATTTAGTGGTTGCTATGGAAGTAAATGAATTATTGATTAAATCTGAATCTAAGTGGAATGAATATAAAATACTGATGGATAACATCAGAGGCCGTTTAAAAAGTGCATATCCCACTCTTCCGCTTTCCGAATCGATGACGCTTCATAACTGGTTTAATCCCGAGGTACCGGACCCATCAGCATTTATTTCGGAAATAAGCAGCTATATCAATCAAAATCTGGACTATGCAGCCATTAGTTTTTATCCTTTTTTTAAAGGGTTGCGAACAAAAAGTGATTTTCAACAGCCGTTTGATTTTCTTCATAACCAAACAACACAGTCCATTGCTTTTGTAGAAACGACACACCTTGCTGAGGATCTAACGGTAGAAGCTTTTGATGTTAATATCCCAAGCAATGCATGTGAGCAAAAAGATTACCTGGAGGAGCTTTTGAACAATGCATACAACAAGAATTATGAATTTGTAATTTGGTGGGCGCATCGTGATTACGATGAACTTTGGGCAACCTTCCCAGATGAAGTAAAAGATATTGGTAAGTTGTGGCGTGATACCGGGTTGCTCGATGAAGACGGAAACCAAAGGCCGGCATATAAAACTTGGAAATCAGTGTTAAATAGATAAAAGCCTTATTGGGTTCAAGAATTTGAAGTAAAAAATTAATTGGTAATCTGCCATTTAACCCCTTTAAAAAGGAAAATGTCAAGCAGAAAATCCTCACCTACATCTTGGGGTACTTCATTTCCAAATTCTTCTTTTCTAAACTATCGCTGGCAGCCGCGTTCTGTAATTAAACTCGTATTACCTATCGGCCAACCAGTTACTAGTGCATTCGACTACTACCTTAACAGGATCGTAGAAATCGCCGAAAAAATATTCTAGAGACTGTCCGTCCTCGGCTGCTTTACTTGATTTCTGCATAGGTCATGAAGACTTCCTTTCTGGAAAGATCCAGGGCATCAAGGAACAGGTCTCCCTCCTTCGCTAAAGTGATAATCGGCCGAAACTTATAGCACAGGCATGGCATCGGAGGGAACGGCGCCTGTACCTGCCAGCTTTTGGCTTTTTAGCTTCTCGTTCATTATTTATCAACGTGACTTAAATATATTAATAGTGTTCCCCTCCCTATTTTTTCATTTTTACAGGAAGGGGAGACTATATATAAAGAGGAGAATTCAATTAGAATGTCTCTTCAAAAGGTTTGAACTCTTCCGATAATGCTGTATTACCGGGAGCTTCGGCTCCTTTTTCTGAAATGATCGGGCAGTTTACAACTACGCCGGGACGATCAAATGTAATAAGTCCCGCCTGAAGTGCTGCTCTGAGGTCTTCTACATCATCAAATAATACGCCTTCACTATCATAATGGGTTGAAGCGTAATTAGAATCCAGAATATCCTGAACCGTAACTCCTTCCGCTGAGTGTACGACATATACATTCCAATGAGGTGAGTATCCAGATTCGCCAGGGATAAATTCGACGATATTGGCCTGGTGGAGTCGATCACCTCCAATTAAATAAATGTCGTTTTCTCCTCTTGCTGTTATGCCTTCTTCTATACCATTATTGATATAGTAAATCTCTTCTCCTTCGTACCACCCATTTGCAGTCAAAGCACCTTGACTTGAATGAGCTGAAGAAAGAACCGGGTTTAGCTGAGCATTGCTACTTCCCATCTCCGAGTTAGCAATATCCGAACAGCCAATGAGAGTAAATATCAAAATTACAACAAAAATATGGATTGATTTGAATACATACATTTTTCTGTGATTTAGTTGTTGGTTTCCGTTACTGGCAGGTTCTGGATTCAATGAATGATTACCCTAAATTGAATCTCTGACTGAGAAGTTCTCTCAGGTAACATGCCATTTCTACAAGAACTTATGGCTTTCTATCAGGTTAGTTATCACAGATTCGTAACAAAAGATTCACATTTAATAACTGTAGGGTCAGAAAAAACAGTATGGTCTAATCTGGAAGAGATTCCTTGAGTGTAAACTATATACCTATCCAGCACTTGGGCGGCAACTCGAATGTGATAGGGAAGTATCTGGGAATCTATAATTGTTTTGGGCCATTTATACTGTTGCGAGATGGCAAGGATAGCTTGGTTATACTCCTGGCTATCAAGCTCTGTCCAGTTCTATTTCAAATACAGAACCCCCGTTCTCTCTGTTTCGGGCATTAATCTCCCTATTGTGCAATTCCATGATTTTTTTAGCAATAGCCAGTCCGAGACCCGTTCCCCCGCTTGATCTGGAACGGCTTTTTTCAGCCCGGTAAAACCGGTCAAAGATATGGGGCAGATCGTCCTCAGAAATACCGGGTCCATTATCCTTGACCTGTATGGCAACGGATGAATTCTGCTTTTCGAGCTCTATCTCAATTTGTCCACCCTTATCTGAATACTGAATTGCATTCTCAATCAGATTGCTCAACACCCGTTCAATCATGGCGATATCACCCCTCACCAGGGGCATACCAGATGGGCATATGGGCTCGATTTGAATATCCTTCTCGGCGGCCTTTTGCTCAAATTTAAGGACCACATCCTGAACCAGATCACCTATCGAGAACGGCTCAGTCTCCGGTTCTACCTGCTGTGTATCAAGTTTCGAAAGTTCAAAAAGCTCGTCAACTAACTTTCTCAGCCCTACGGTATTCTTCAGGATGATATTGAAATACTTTTCTCTTTTTTCGTCGCTCAATTCAGCTCCTTTAAGCAGGATTGTTTCCAGGTATCCCTGGATTGAGGCCAGCGGGCTCCTGAGATCGTGAGATACATTGGCAATAAGCTCACGTCGAAGTTGATCAGATTTTTTCAATTCTTTAACATTTTCCTGCAACGTATCGGCCATGGAATTAAAACTCTGCGCCAGCCTCCCGATCTCGTCATTGGAATCCACAGGTACCCGTTGATTTAGGTTTCCCTCATCAAATTTTTCTATGGTCGCAGCCATACGGCGCAAGCGCCTGGTAAGAAAAGCGAACAAAATCATACCTACAATGCCCGTAACCAATAAAATGATACCAAATATTTTCAGGCTGGTCTGCAGAAAATAACTGTTTTCCAGCATACTCAGGGCAGAGTCGTACTGTTCTCCTCCCAGTATGATATATACATAACCGGGTTCCTGTCTGCCTATATCCAACTCTGCAACCGAAATCGGTTTGGTCCTGGTGGGATTTCGGGGGTCCTGTCCAAGTATGAGGTCCGACTGCGGATTATTCAAAAACTCGTGAACCGGCTCCATATTCACTGAATCCGTATTTACTTCTCTCCCCTTCTCTACAAAAAAGGCCAATATTTCACCGAACGGGTCGAGCAGGTAGATCTCAATCCGTGGATTGACAACCATCATATCATGGATTGAACTCTTTATCCTGCTGATATCAAGTTCATCCTCCAGCTCTGTCTCAAACTCACTGGCCATATTTTCGGCCAGATTCAGGTTCAGCTTTTGGTCCGCCTGTCGTACGAACTGCATCGAGGAGTTATAGGTGATAGTAACCTGGGCAATCCCCAACGCAATAAGCAGCAACAGGAAAACCAGTGACAGCTTCCAATAAAATGACTGGAAAAACCTCTTCATTTTTCAATCTCCTCCGGTTCGGCAAAGCGGTATCCCACACCCCATACAGTTTTGAGATAAGTGGGATCAGATGGATCTTTTTCAATCTTATTCCGAAGCCTGTTTATGTGTGAGTTTACGGTATGGTCGTATCCTTCAAATTGATATCCCCAGACCTGCTCCAACAGTTCATTACGTGAAAATGCCTTCCCGGGGTTAGCAGCAAAAAGGTGCAATAGTTCAAACTCTTTGGGAGTCACCGAAACAGCCCTGCCTGAAATGGTTACCTTTCGCTTGTCTGGCTCGATGGATAGTTCACCAATTGATAAATCATCCCTCCCCGTCTGTCTGGTATTCTCTTGCTTGTCCACTTCCACGCGCCGAAGATTTGCTTTTATCCTTGCCAGCAATTCGCGGATACTGAACGGCTTCGTCAGGTAATCATCAGCTCCCAGCTCCAGGCCCAGAACCTTGTCAAACTCCTCTGACTTGGCTGTCAGCATTAGGATAGGGGTGTTGTCATTTTCTGATCGCAATCTTTTGCAGATCTCCAGCCCATCCAGCCCGGGCAGCATCAAATCAAGAATTATCAAATCATATCGCCCGTTTTGTGCCTTTTCCAGCCCGGCTTCCCCATCAACAGCGGTATCAAGATCATAGTCCAGGTGCTCCACATTGATCTCGATCAGCTCGATGATCTCCTCATCATCTTCAATAATAAGAATATTTTTGGTCTCCATACTTGTATAGCTACTGAGCTTTTATTGAAATTACAAGTAATTCCTACATACCGCCTTAATTAATGTGCTCTGAGTATCATACTATGATCTTGTGTCCATATTGATAGATTTCTGTGTGTTATAACTAATCCATTATTTCTAGTTCACGTTAAATAGGATAAAAGCCACCCTCACGTGGTACAGAGGGTGACTTTTATCGAAAACCTCTTCAACACCTTAATTCATGACGCGCTGGATGCTTACTTTGATCCGGTCGGAAGTCTCCCCGTAATCATACTGATCATTAACCAGGCGCACATTGGGATTGCTGTCTTCGGGCCCGGTGTCGGGTCCGGATTGTCGCAATGCTTGGTTACCACCTATGCCCGGTTCTTCATTGGCTTCAGTACCGGCATCCCAGAGACGAATCTGGTCAGTAATGTTACCGGAGATTGGACTCCCCTGGGAAAAGAGTGGGACCCCCTGTTCAACCGGGCTGTAAAACAGGTCGTTGGACTGCACATACATCGTAGTAAAAGTCAGCCTGTCGCCCTGCGTGGCCGTAAATGTAAATTTGTACTGATCTCCCGGAAGCAGTGGACCCGGCCCGCTGGCTCCCACCGGCTGGTTAAAACCACCACTTTCTGAAACATTCCCTTCAGATGAGAGGAAAGAAACCAGCATATCAATCATACCATCTTCAGCCACCTCTTCCAGGCCGTTGTCAGCTGCTGGTTTACCTTCATTAAAAATGGGATTATCTCCATTATAGACGGCAAAAGCGCCAGGTGACAGCGGCACGGTCAAACCAGTTTTATCTGCCAGATTACCCGCCAGCTCTCCCGGCATGCCATCTTCAGCAATAGCTTCGAGTCCTTCGCCATAATCCGGATGACCTGCTGTGAACAACAGGGCGCTTTGTGATGCCGGATGTACCAGCCATGCGCCCGGAGACAGGGGCACGGGTTTGCCACCTTCGGAAGTTTGCAGCGTGCTGGATGTCGACACATTCTCAACACGAACCCTGAAACCATACTCGCTGGTAGAGCTAAGTGTCACCTTGATAACTTCATCGTTATCCGGTAAATCCATTTTATCAACCAGTCGCACATTGTCGTTGTCGTCCGCCGGTCCGGTATCCGTTCCGCTTTGCCGTGGGGCCTGATTATTGCCCGTTCCCGGCTCCTGGTCCTCTTCTGTTCCCGCATCGTACAAGTTGATCTGGGAGGTTACATCACCGGTTACCTTGGATCCGTCCTCATTGTAGAGGGCTAACCCATCTTCGCCAAAAGAATAGATCCAGTCATTGGACTGCACGAACATGGTGGTCAAAGACAGCCTGGCGCCCTGCGGAGCGGTAAATTCAAACTCATAAGCACCGCCCGGCCCGATAGCACCCGGATCGCTCGCTCCCACCGGTACGGCAAAAGCACCGCTTTTAAGAATCGGATAGGATTCACTCACATTTTCGATCGTAACCTCGTATTCGGCTATCGGCACGTTCCCGTTTCCCGGAAATATGTCCTTGCAGGATACGAGTCCAACGGCCAACATCATCGCAGCAATCAGCACTTTTGACTTTTTTACATATACACCCATAATGATTACCTGTTTTTTATTTGGATTGAAATTACACTCCATAGGTAAGCATCCGGGCAGACGAAGTTATCACAAAAGTGTAACGATTCTCTGGTAAATGTTTAACGGTGCTATTATCCAGGGCATTAAGTCGGACGCACCTCTCTCCTCCGCGCAAGGCTTCGTTGAGCAGGCCAATGCTCATCATCGTAGTATCAACGGTGAAATCATTGCCTGTTTAGAACGATCTGTCAAACCTCAACAGTTTTCCACTGACGATATTTTACAGTGCAGATTCTTCGAGAGTTTCCCCAAAAAGCTAAACATCCAGAGAAAGTAATCAAATCATAAATTTGTCCAGGTACTTAACCCGTGCATCTACTCTCTGAATATCACCTTGTGGTCTCCCACTCCATCGGAAGATTCCCCAGGCCGCTTATGTATAGGCGCTTCTCCCGCGTAGTAGTTTGCCTGTTTGTTTTACTTGGAATCCATTTAAGATTACAGCTCAATATTTGAACAATGATCTTCCAAATAAAAAACCTCCAAGATTATTAAAATCCCAGAGGTTTAATTTTTTTAAATATAATATCGGGTTACTTGATCTCCCAGGTTTCAGAGCCCTGTAGCAAAGTGTCCAAATCACCCTGCCCCCTTCCTTCGACAGCAGCATTAATTTGACTACTGACACCTTCCTCATAACAGGGGCGCTCTACGGCATAGAGTACCCCGAATGGTCGCGGCAGGTGTGTTTCTCCAGGCGCAGGAGCGTCGAAGAATTGCGACAGCAGGTAGGCCTTGGTTTTATCCCCTTCGTCGTGAATCCAGAGATCATCTTTGCTGTATCCGTCGTCCTCAAGCGAAACCACTTCGGGCTTCAGGCCATCAAGGCGGATTCCCTTCTCATTATCTTTGCCGAATATCAGTGGCTCGCCATCTTCCAGGTAGATCGCCTCCCGGGGGCGTGTCTTGCGGTCGGTAAAGAGTTCAAACGCGCCGTCATTAAACACAATGCAGTTTTGGTAGATTTCCAGCATCGAGGTTCCTTTGTGATGGTGCGAGCGTTGCAGCATTTGCTGTAGGTGGCGTGGGTCGCGGTCCATCGTCCGGGCCACAAACGTGCCATCGGCTCCCATGCTTAGTGAAAGAGGATTGAAGGGATGGTCGATCGAACCGAAAGGAGTCGACTTGGTAGTTGATCCCTCCGGGGATGTAGGAGAATACTGACCTTTCGTCAAACCGTAGATCTGGTTATTGAACAACAGCAAATTCACATCCACATTCCGGCGCAGCAGCTGGACAAAGTGGTTGGCGCCGATAGACAGCGAATCACCGTCACCCGTGATGATCCAGACGCTGAGATCCGGCCGGCTTACTTTCAGACCGGTCGATATGGCCGGAGCTCTTCCATGGATGGAGTGCATGCCAAAGGTGTCCATGTAATATGGGAAACGCGCAGCACAGCCGATTCCGGAGATAAATACGATATCCTCCTTGTCCACACCAATTTCCGGCATCGTTTTTTGCACCTGTTTCAGTATGGTATAGTCACCACAACCGGGACACCATCGCACATCCTGGTCGGAAGAGAAATCCTTACTGCTGTATTCTTCTTCACCGTTTCCATTCCCCTTCTTTTTCAGGTGTTCTGTTATTTTCGTTTCAATAGCCATAATGATATGCTTTGAATGTTCTTCTGAATACGTGAATTACCTCATTTGGGAGCCGATTCCGTTCTTATCTCTTCTTTGAGCTCTTCAACGCCGAACGGCCGGCCTTTAATCTTGTTGATGCCTTTTGCCTGAATCATGAGTTCTGAACGGAGGAGGCGCACCAGCTGACCGTTGTTGATCTCGGGAACCAGCACATTATCATATCCCTTCAGCAATTTTTCCAGGTTTCTCGGGAAGGGAGAAAGATACCGGATATGAATATGAGACACATCCACCCCCTCCTGTCTCAATTCATGCACGGCAGTACGGATTGAACCATAGGTTGATCCCCATCCTACTACCACTGTTTCACCGTTTTCCACGCCGTTGTCAATTTCCTGGAGTGGGATGAACTCGGCAATCTTGTCCCGCTTAGCCTCCCGCATCTTCACCATTTTCTCGTGGTTTTCGGGATCATAGGAAACATCGCCGGTCTCATCCTCCTTCTCAAGACCGCCGACGCGGTGCTCAAGTCCTTGGGTACCGGGAATGGACCAAGAGCGGACAAACCGTTCATCGCGTACATACGGTAAAAATTTATCTCCCTCGCCATTTCCCTGTCCGTTGTTCGTCCGGGCAGGTTCAAATTTTACTTCTATCTCAGACAAATCCTTTGCTTGGGGGAACTTCCACGGCTCAGAACCATTGGCCAGATAGCCGTCAGAGAGGTACATGACCGGTATCATATGTTCCAGCGCGATTCGGCATGCTTCGAACACCGACTCAAAACAGTCGGCCGGTGAACGGGGAGCTACGATTGCAATCGGGCTCTCGCCATTCCGGCCGTACATCGCCTGCATCAGGTCGGCCTGTTCAGTTTTGGTAGGCATCCCGGTTGAGGGTCCCGCTCGCTGTATGTTGAGTATCACTAGCGGTAGCTCCAGCATTACGGCCAGCCCTATGGCTTCTCCCTTTAAGGCAATACCCGGGCCCGAAGAACTGGTTACGCCGAGACTGCCCCCAAAGGCTGCACCGATTGCAGAAGACACGGCCGCAATTTCATCTTCAGCCTGAAAGGTATAAACTCCAAAATGCTTCTGCTTTGAAAGTCCGTGCAGGATATCCGAAGCCGGTGTTATTGGATACGAACCAAAGAACAACGGTAGATTGCTTTGGTGGGCAGCAGATACGAGTCCCAATACAGTGGCGTCCGTACCGGTGATATTCCGGTAGGTACCCGGTTTTAAAGACGCTTGCTTCACCGTATAACGCGAGGTGAACACCTCAGTGGTCTCACCGTAATGGTATCCTTCCTTCAACACCTTGATATTGGCATTGGCAATATCCTGCTTGTCTTTAAATTTCTTTTCCAGGAAAGTAATTGTGGACTGAAGCGGTCGGTTGTACATCCAGTAAAGCAGCCCCAGTACAAACATGTTTTTGCACCGTTCTACCTCTTTAAAGCCAAGTGGGGAGTCTGACAAGCTTTCTTTTGTGATCTTGGCGATGTCTACTTCGAGCACATTATAATCAGCCAGGGTATCGTCTTCCAGCGGACTTACTTCCGTCTCATAATTTGCAAGATTCATGTTTCGCTTGTCGAATCCGGACGTATTGGCAATAATGGTCCCACCCGAACGCAGTAACGACAGGTTTGCCTTCAGCGCTGCTGCATTCATCACAACCAATACATCACACTTGTCTCCCGGGGTTAGGATCTCCTTGCTTCCGAAGTGAAGCTGGAAGGAGGAGACGCCCGGAACCGTGCCGGCCGGGGCGCGTATTTCCGCCGGGAATTCAGGCAGAGTTCTTAGGTCGTTGCCTTCAAGGGCAGTGGTATTGGTAAAAAGGGAACCGGTAAGCTGCATCCCGTCCCCGGAATCACCAGCAAAACGGATGGTGACTTCTTCCCGGACCTTATTTTGTACACTCATTTTGTAGTATTAGTATGTAGATTAAGGCTCATGTTATGATAAAGTAATAAAATTAAACAGAATAAGGAGTATTTTTTCAGACTGGTATTCAACTTTAATGATATATAGCCTATCTATTACAATTGCACAAAACATTTAACCATTTCCGGAGATATCATTTCCTTCTGAAATTGTTGAAGGTCACATTTTTTTGATCAGTACGTTTAAAAAACGGCCATTTTCTCAACTTTAGGTCATCAGCTGGGACCCCGCTTACTCGGCCAAACGGTGAGTTTGAACGAAAGCAGTGGTCCATTTCTTGCCCGGGTCCCATTTATTAGTTAACCTTTAATTTTGTAATCAATTCGACATTCCGGCGTCTGTTTCTTATACGCTAGGTCACTAGGTTGCCTTCATCATTTTTATAAGTAGTCCGAATGATTTATCAAATTTCCTTACAATATTTCATTCAATTGATTTTGCCTAGTATCTTCCTCTGGGAGTTATTTCGCAAATCCTATCCTTCGAAGCTTGTCTGGATAGTTAAAGTATTATTTAGTTGCTTGGTACTCTTGTTCATATTTAAAATGGCCAGGTGGGATTTAACAAGTAACTATCTTCGATGGTTGCTGGTGATTTTATTCATTCCTGCGGTTTGGGTTTCCTATAAGAATATATCTGATGCAAGCGATGAGGATAGCTCTATTACATTCTTTATTTCCCATGGGATACTTATTATTGGTCTTGTTGGCTTAAACTTCTCTGTTTTCAAAGGATATAATTATCCTAATCCAGCCATTAATCTCTCCTTTCCCTTGGCTGGAGGATCCTATTACATAGGGGGCGGCGGGACTTCGAGATGGTTAAATAATCACACAGCTTATCCAGCTCAGGATTTTGCCCTAGATATTGTAAAATTAAATGCATTTGGGAATCGTGCCCTTGGCATCTGGCCCCAAGATCTATCCCAATATGAGATTTATTCTGACTCCGTGTTTAGTCCCTGCAAGGGGAAGGTCAGCAAAACAGAGGATGGTCATGATGACCAAATTCCACCCAATCGGGACACTAAACACTTAGCCGGCAACCATTTAGTTATTACCTGTCAAGGAGTTGATATCCTGATGGCACATCTCAAGAAATTTAGCATCAATGTTTCCCCAGGTGATAGTGTAATATCGGGGCAATTTGTAGGTAAGGTTGGAAATTCAGGCAATACAACGCAGCCACATTTACATATTCATGCAGAAGTGGGAGGAAATGCCGTTGAGATACTCGATGGCAAAGGATACCCAATTACTTTTAGTGGACGGTTTTTGGTACGTAATAATCTAGTATGGTAAGGGCATTGGCAACCTAACCAGCGTATCAACTCGTTTATGCATTAGAAAGTCAACTCACTCCATACTTCTCCTTTGATCCTACCTGAGTGGTTGCTAGGACACCTGCCATTGAATAATTCCATACTGCTATTGACTACTATTCCCCTATCCCTGA
>NZ_BAABRS010000008.1 GCF_039545095.1 Fodinibius salicampi
CGGGCGATAACGTGACGATGGACGTGACGTTGATCCAGCCGGTGGCCATGGAAGAGGGGCTTCGGTTTGCAATCCGCGAAGGCGGTCGCACAGTCGGCGCCGGCGTGGTAACTGACATAATTGAATAGAAATGGTTGAGTGGTGCTGTAATCCACTAAGGAGATACAGTACCACTGCTCAATGAAAGATTATAAGCTGTGGCTACACAACAAAAAATCCGAATAAAACTTAAGTCGTACGATCACAATTTGATTGACAAATCGGCTGAAAAAATAATTCAGACGGTTAAGTCGACAGGAGCTGTGGTGTCAGGACCGATACCGCTCCCGACAAAGAAGAATATAATTACTGTGCTTCGAGGTCCTCATGTAAATAAGAAAGCACGGGAACAATTTGAGTATCGCTCACATAAGCGATTGATTGATATCTTATCGACTGGTTCTCAAACCGTCGATGCATTGATGAAGCTGGAGTTGCCCTCTGGTGTGGACGTAGAAATTAAAGTGTAACATTTTAGCGATCACTGAACAATGAGTAGTGGTTTAATAGGAAAAAAAGTTGGAATGACCAATATATTCGATGACAATGGCCGGAATTACGCGGTTACTGTTATCGAAGTTGATCCATGTGTTATAACACAGATCAAAACTGAAGAATCTAACGGCTATAAAGCGGTGCAACTAGCTGCTTTTGATAAGAAAGAAAAGAACGTATCTAAGCCGGTATTAGGTCACTTTAAGAAAGCGGGTGTAAAGCCAAAACAGTATATAAAAGAGTTTAGGAACTTTATTCCTGAAGGTTTTGATGTTGGCGATGAGCTTAACATTGAAGATGTCTTTAGCGTAGGCGACGAAGTTGATGTCGTTGGCGTTAGCAAAGGAAAAGGATTTACCGGAGTTATGAAGCGTTATAACTTTAAAGGAGTAGGTGAAGCTACTCACGGACAACACAACCGTCAGCGGCACCCCGGTTCTATTGGTCAGGCCTCAGATCCTTCTCGCGTTTTCCCGGGCATGAAAATGGCTGGACGTAGTGGGAATGAACGAGCTAAAATTAAAAATTTGACGATAGCAAAGATTTTTCCTGAGTCAAATTTGATGATGGTTACAGGCTCTGTTCCGGGACCAAATGGACGGTTTGTAGAAATTTACAATTGATAGTAAGATAAATTGCAATGAAGCTTCCGATTTATACAACTGAAGGAAAAGATAGCGGTAATAAGGCTGAATTAGCCGACTCAATATTTGATATTGAGCCCAATGAAACCGTTATCTATGAAGATGTTCGCCGCTATATGGCGAATCAGCGACAAGGTACTGCAAATACAAAGGAACGAGGTGAGGTTCGAGGCGGTGGGCGTAAGGCGTATCGCCAGAAAGGAACTGGCCAGGCACGACGTGGTTCCATTCGTTCTCCTCTCTTAAAAGGAGGTGGAACAGTTTTTGGACCGAAGCCCCGGGATTATTCGTTTAGTATTTCGAAAAAATCTCACAAGCTTGCTCGGAAGTCAGCTTTATCTATCAAGGCATCGGAGGATGCTCTTAAAATAGTAGATGATTTTAGTTTCGATGTTCCGAAGACCCGTAAAGTGGTTGATATTTTGAAGGGACTTGAAGTTGAAAATGATAAAGTGTTGATTCTAACGGCAGAAACAGATGTTACTGTTTATAAATCGGCACGAAACATTCCGAATGTTGAAGTATTGGAAGCAAATAAACCCACTACTTATCAGATATTAGATGCTGATATTATTTTAATTCAAGAAAGTGCGGTTGAAGTTTTACAAGGATCTATTGAACCTGTTGAGGAGGTTGAAGCATGAGTGAAATATTGAAAAAGCCATTAATTACAGAAAAATTAACTCGACTTCAGGAAGAAGGTAAATACGCCTTTAAAGTAGATAAGTATGCTACTAAAACTGATATCAAAAAAGCTGTAAAGGAAAGATATCCTGATGTGAAGGTAGGGAAGGTGAATACTATGATTATGCCTTCTAAGCCTAAGGGTCGTTTTACAGCTGGTGGATATATTGAAGGTCGAGAAAAAGTTTGGAAGAAAGCAATTGTAACGCTTAAAGAAGGTGAAATAGACTTCTTTAGTGAAATCTAGAAAGCATTAGTTCAATGTCTACGAAGAAACAAAAACCAACAACACCAGGAGCACGGCACCGTACTGCACCTGTTTTTGATGAAGTTACTGTTAGCAAGCCAACTGTTAAGCGGCTGGTTAAGGGTAAACATCAGTCAGGAGGCCGTAATAAGCAGGGTCGTATGACCTCTCGACATAGAGGCGGCGGCCACAAGCGGCGGTATCGTCAAATAGATTTTAACCGGGATAAACATGATGTCCCTGCAAAAGTCCAGACGATAGAATATGATCCAAATCGTTCGGCTCGAATTGCCTTGGTTGCTTATGCAGATGGTGAAAAAAGATATATCATTGCACCAGATAAACTATCCGTAGGTGATACAATAGTAAGCAGTACTTCTGCTATTGAGCCTGATGTAGGAAACGCAATGCCGATGAGCAAAATGCCACCGGGTACTTTTATTCACAACGTTGAGTTGAATCCTGGTAAAGGTGCTCAACTTTGTAGAAGTGCCGGAACGGTTGCACAGATGGTGGCAAAGACGGATAAATTTGTAACTGTAAAGCTTCCTTCAAGTGAAGTTAGAATGATTTTGGGAAGTTGTTTTGCAACAGTAGGTACAACCAGTAATACTGATCATTTTAATACAAGTATTGGTAAGGCTGGTCGTAACCGCTGGAAAGGAAAACGTCCGCACACTCGTGGTGTTGCTATGAACCCGGTTGATCACCCAATGGGAGGTGGCGAAGGTAAAGCTTCCGGTGGACATCCGCGTTCGCCTTGGGGACAATCTTCAAAGGGATTAAAGACCAGAAAACGTAAAAAGCTTTCGGATCGTTATATCGTCCGGGGCCGCAAAAAGTCTAAAAAGTAATTAGTTATGCCAAGATCGCTCAGAAAAGGACCTTACGTATATTATAAGTTACAGCGTAAGATCGATCAGATGAATGAAAGCGGTAAGAAGAATGTCATCAAAACCTGGTCACGTAGCTCTATGGTTACTCCGGATTTTGTTGGACTTACCTTAGCCGTTCATAACGGGAAGCAGTTTATCCCGGTATTTATTACAGAAAATATGGTTGGTCATAAGTTAGGTGAATTTGCACCTACTCGTACATTTCGTGGCCATCCTGAGAAGACGAAAACCAGAGAAGCACCGAGAAAACCAGGACAGTAAAGTATTATGGCTGAAGAAAAATTTGAAGCACGAGCGATACAAAAACATTTAAGGAAAGCACCACGTAAGGTACGCCTTGTTGCAGATGCCGTTCGGGGACAAAATGTTGCAAAAGCTCTTAAACGACTCGAATTTACTAATAAAGCATCTGCTCCTGATGTGGCAAAGGTCATTCAATCTGCTGCTGCAAATATCAGGGATAAGTTTCAGGAAGCACGGCTCGATAATGATGATCTTTACATTAAAGAGATTTTTGTAAATGAAGGAGCTACTTTAAAGCGAATTCAACCATCAGCAATGGGACGTGCTCATCAGATTAGAAAACGAACGTGTCATATCAATGTGACTGTGGCAAAAAAAGAAGAAGAATTAGTTAATTAATAAACGACAATACCTTGGGACAGAAATCACATCCAGTAGGTTTACGACTCGGAATTATACGCGGTTGGGATTCCAACTGGTATTCCGAAGAAAATGAACCCGAAATATTATATGAAGACACGAAGCTACGTGAATATTTGCATACACGTCTTCAAAACGGGGGTTTATCACGTGTTATTATCGAGCGTACACCGAAACGAATACTTCTTACGCTGAAAACAAGCCGACCTGGCGTTATTATTGGTAAAGGCGGTGAGCAAATTGAACTTCTTCGTGAAGAGCTTAAGAAAATTACCAGTAAAGAAGTTCAAATTAATGTCAGTGAAATTAAACGACCAGAAACGGATGCCAGTCTGGTAGCGCAGAATATTGCTCAGCAGTTGGAGGCGCGGATCTCCTTCCGGCGTGCTATGAAGACGGCTATTTCCTCAGCAATGAGAATGGGTGCTGAAGGCATAAAGATTCGATGCGCCGGACGTTTAGGTGGTTCTGAGATGGCCCGTACCGAACAGTATCATGAAGGACGCGTTCCTTTGCATACGCTTCGGGCTGATATCGATTATTACAATACCACAGCAAACACTATTTATGGATCGATCGGTGTGACTGTATGGATCTTTAAGGGTGAGGTTCTCGGAGATATTGAACTAACCCCCGGCGATGCCCATACACAGCAAAAGGACGATTCCCGAGGAAGACGAGGCGGTAAACGACGGTCTCGCAGGAAACGAAGAAATCGAAGTAACTAATTACAGAAATAATATAAATCATGCTTGAACCAAAACGCGTAAAACGGCGCCGGCAACATCGCAGAAGCCTTGATGGTACGGCACATAGGGGACATACGCTGGCTCACGGAGATTTTGGCCTGAAGGCTATGGAGCCTAAATATATTACTTCCAGGCAGATTGAATCTTGCCGTATTGCAATTGCTCGACAGTTGCAACGTGATGGACAGACGTGGATTCGTATTTTCCCGGATATGCCCAAAACTGCTCAACCCGCAGAAACACGGATGGGTAAAGGTAAAGGGGCTGTAGAAGAGTATGTTGCGGTTGTAAAACCGGGACGTATCTTATTCGAAATTTCCGGAGTGCCTTTGGAAGTTGCACGTGAAGCGATGCGCCGTGCAGATTATAAACTTCCCATTCAAACAAAATTTATCGTTCGTCGCGATTACGACGGACCTTAAGTTCAAAGGATTTAATTAAACGCATGAAAGCACACGAACTTAGAGAACTAACTATTACGGAATTAAAATCACGGCTTGAAGACGAAAAGCAAGCATTGCAGGATATGAAGTTTAATCATGCAATAGCGGGTCAACTGGAAAATCCCGCGCGTGTAACGATGACCCGACGAGAAATAGCTCGTCTGCACACGATTATTACTGAAAAAGAACAAGAAGAAAGTGCTGGATAACTGAACTATGGCACAAACTGAACGAGTACAACGAAGACAAAAAACAGGTCGCGTAGTTAGCAACAGAATGGATAAGACCATTACAGTTGCGGTAGACCGCAAGGTCAAGCACGCGATTTATGGTAAGTTTATCACAAAAACGACCAAGTATATGGCTCATGATGAGAAGAATGAGGCCAATGAAGGAGATGTTGTCCAAATTATGTCAACACGACCTCTGTCCAAGCGGAAAACTTGGCGTCTTGTAGAGATCTTAGAACGAGCAAAATAACGGATACATATTTAGGAATTAGCAATGATACAAGCTCAAACAAAATTAAATGTTGCTGACAATAGCGGTGCACGAGAGCTAAAGTGTATAAAAGTTCTCGGTGATTCTAAGCGACGATATGCAAGTATTGGTGATATTATTTCCTGTTCTGTTAAAACTGCTATTCCTGGCGGTAACGTCAAAAAAGGAGAAGTAGTAAATGCAGTAATTGTACGGACTAAAAAGGAAATTCGCCGAAATGACGGTAGCTATATTCGGTTTGATGAAAATGCTGCTGTAGTCATAAATAAAGAAAGTGAACCTGTCGGTACCCGGATATTTGGTCCGGTTGCTCGGGAACTACGAGAAAGGAATTATATGCGCATTGTATCACTTGCGCCTGAAGTGCTTTAAAAACTGAATTGAATTATGCCACGTAATAAAAACAAACGAAAAAAATTACACGTCAAAAAAGGCGATGAAGTAAAAGTCATCGCTGGTAATGAGAAAGGTAAAGAAGGTCGTATACTGGCTGTCTTTCCTGAGAAAGAACGTGTTTTGGTTGAAGGAATTAACATGCGTGTTCATCACGATCAACCTACACAGGAGAATCCCCAGGGGGGTCGTATTGAACGTGAAGTAGCAATTCATGTATCTAATGTTATGGTGATAGATCCTTCTACTGGCGAACCGACACGTGTAGGTCGGAAGCGTATTGAGGAAGACGGCGGCGGACGATGGGTTCGTTATGCTAAAACAAGTGGCGAGATTATTGATAAATAAGAAGTAATTATTAAGAATGGCAGAAGCAAGACTTTACACAGAATACAAAGAGGAAATAGTTTCAAACCTTACAGAGCAGTTTGATTATGCGAGTATAATGGCTGTTCCTAAACTTAAAAAGATTGTTGTTAACTGCGGTGTCGGTGAGGCTGTTGAGAATGAAAAACGGTTGGACCGGGTCGTAGAAAATGTGGCTCAAATAACTGGACAAAAGCCAGTTACTACCAAGGCCAAAAAGTCTATCTCGAACTTTAAAACACGGGAAGGTCAGCCTATTGGTTGTAAAGTAACATTGCGCAAGAAGCAAATGTATGAGTTTTTGGATCGATTAATAAACCTTGCGTTACCTCGCACTCGTGATTTTAGGGGAGTTCCTGACAAAAGTTTTGATGGACGTGGAAATTATACGTTAGGTATTAAGGAGCATACTATTTTTCCTGAAATAAATACCGATGAAGTAGAAAATATACATGGCCTTGATGTTACCTTTGTAACTTCCGCTGAGACGGATGAAGAGGCTTATGCCCTGTTAAAGGAATTTGGAATGCCATTTCAGAAACGAAATTAAATCTACAAGCAAATAAACTATGGCAAAAGCAGCTTGGATAGCACGAAATAAGAAGAGAAAACGAACGGTTGAAAAGTACGCAGAAAAGCGTAAAAAACTCAAGGAAGAAGGTAAGTGGGAAGAGCTTCAAAAACTTCCTCGTGATGCCAGTCCAACTAGAGTAAATAACCGGTGTAGTCTTACGGGCCGATCCCGTGGATATATACGCAAGTACGGAATTTCACGAATAAAGTTTCGTGAACTTGCTCTCGACGGTAAAATTCCCGGTATTAGAAAAGCAAGCTGGTAAAAAACTAACGAAGAACTTTTATGTTTGATCCAATATCAGATTATTTAACGCAAATTAGAAACGCTCAGCAGGCAGGACATCGCCGGGTAGATATTCCGGCATCGAAGCTGAAGCGTGCTATGACCAAAATCCTATTAGATAAAGGATACATTAATAAGTATATCAATATTGATGATGGTAAACAGGGAATGCTTCGCCTGTTTTTAAAGTACGATGCCTATGGGCAACCGGTTATTAAAAAGCTGGAACGTCGTTCTAAACCCGGACTACGGGAATATCGCGGGTCCGATGAAATTCCCCGTGCTCTAAACGGTTTAGGTATTGTTATAATGTCTACCTCCCGTGGAGTAATGACCGATAAAGAAGCCCGCAAGCTTAAAGTGGGTGGTGAAGTATTATGCACTGTTTATTAAAACTAAAGCTATAGAATTATGTCTCGTATCGGAAATCAGCCGATTGAATTAAAAGATGATGTAGAATTCAGCATTGATGCTGATAATGTTATTACTGTAAAAGGCAGTGAGGGTAATGATACCCTTAAGGTTGATGATAGTATCAGTGTTGAAGAGAAAGACGGTGAACTTATTGTAAGCCGTAGTTCTGAAGAGCAGTCTCAACGTGCTCTGCACGGCCTGTACCGTACTCTTATTAGTAATATGATTGAAGGAGTTACGGAAGGATATAAAAAGGAATTAGAACTTAGAGGAGTTGGGTACCGTGCATCAATAAGTAACGGTGTACTGGAAATGACTCTTGGATTTTCTCATCCTATTTATTTTGTCGCTCCCGATGGAGTAGATATTGAAGTTGAGACTAAAGGAAGAAAAAATCCTACAATAATTATTTCAGGAATTAATAAGGAATTAGTTGGACAGGTTTCCGCTAAGATACGTTCTCTTCGTCCCCCTGAACCATATAAAGGAAAAGGAATTCGATATGTTGGCGAATGGGTTCGTAGAAAAGCCGGTAAATCTGCTGCTAAAGCTTAATTAGAATTATTACGATGGATAAGACAACGAAAAAAAGGTTACGCCGAGAAAAAATACGTCGTCGTATTCGTGCCACTGTGCGCGGGACGGCTGAGAGACCTCGTTTAGGGGTATATAAAAGTAATAAACACGTATATTCACAACTTATCGATGATGTTTTGGGAAAGACCCTTGTTTCGGTTTCTACCCAGACTGAGGAGATTGCAGATAAAGTAGAAGGAAAATCTAAAATTGAATCAGCTGAAGTTGTAGGTAAACAACTGGCAGCTATTGCTGAAGAAAAAGGAATAAAAAAAGTCGTCTTTGACAGAAGCGGCTATAAGTATCACGGTGTAATTAAGGCGCTTGCTGAAGGTGCCCGCGAAGGTGGATTAGACTTTTAAAAAGAATTACTATGCCAAAAATAAGAAGAAGACATAACGTAGCTCCCAAGAATTTAAATCTTGAAGAGAAACTGGTTCATATTAACCGTGTTTCCAAGGTTGTTAAAGGTGGACGCCGATTTAGCTTTAATGCTATCGTCGTTGTTGGAAATAAAGATGGCGTTGTTGGTCATGGCCTGGGTAAGGCAAATGAGGTTTCGGATGCCATCCAGAAAGGGTTTGACAATGCTAAAAAGAATCTGATTCGGGTTCCAATGACTAAGACCGGGAGTATATATCATACTATCACCGGAAAAGAGGGAGCTGGAGAGGTACTCTTACGTCCTGCGTCCGAAGGTACGGGTGTAATTGCAGGAGGTCCTGTCAAGGCTCTGCTCGATATAGCCGGAATGCAAAATATATTAACCAAATCCGTGGGTTCTTCTAATCCACATAATATGGTTAAAGCCACCTATAATGGATTGAAAAACTTGACAGATCCGGTTGAAGTAGCTGAGCGAAGAGGTATTTCCTTAAATAAAGTATTTGAAGGGTAATTGATCTAAAAGAACTTTTTAAAGAGTTATAAAATCATGGATTTAAGTAATTTAAAAGCACCCGAACCAAATAAGAAAAACCGTAAGCGCATTGGGCGTGGCCAGGGTTCTGGCTATGGTGGACATACCGTTGGTAAAGGTCATAACGGGCAGCGTGCACGAAGCGGTTTCAAAGAACGCTTCTGGTTTGAAGGCGGTCAAATGCCTCTCCAGCGCCGTATACCCAAATGGGGCTTTACCAATAATTTCCGTACAGAATATGTTGCGGTAAATGTTGGTACTATTGATCTCTTTCTTGAAGCTGGTAAATTGAAGGACCCGGTTATCTCTTTGGATGATCTTATTGAAGCCGGACTTGCCGGTAAAGGAGACCTTGTTAAGCTTCTGGGAGACGGAGATATTGAAAAATCAATAGAGATCGAAGTTCATAACGCCAGTAAATCAGCTAAGAAAAAGGTTGAAGATGCCGGTGGAAGTGTAAGTTTTATTGAGAATTAAAAAATAGTCTCTGTCTTAGATGAGTTTAGTCGAAAATTTTCGCAACATATTTAAAATTGAAGAGCTCAAGGAGCGCATTCTGTATGTGGTCGGTATATTAATGATATACCGTATCGGGAGTTATGTAACACTTCCGGGCGTTGATGCAAGTCAATTAGTTGAAAGTACAGGCAATGCTTCCAGTTTATTAGGGCTCTTTGATATGTTTGTGGGAGGAGCATTTTCCCGGGCAGGTGTATTTGCGTTGGGAATTATGCCTTATATTACCGCAGCGATTATTATTCAGCTGATGGGAGCTGTTGTTCCTTATTTCCAAAAGCTTCAGCGCGAGGGTGAAGAAGGCAGGCGTAAGATTAATCGTATAACCCGCTATGGAACGGTAGGTATTACTGCTGTTCAGGCTATCGGGTTCGCCATTAATTTAATGGCTACCTCACCAAATGCTATTGTAGTTTCTAACATTACTTTTGTGATTACCTCGGTTATTATTTTAACTGCTGGTACTACGTTTGTAATGTGGCTGGGAGAACGTATTACTGACAGGGGAATAGGTAATGGTATTTCTATCCTTATTATGATAGGTATTATTGCCCGACTGCCTGCCAGTTTGATAAATGAAATAACTACTTCAGCGAACGCCATTATTGTTATTGTTGAGATTGCGGCACTTATACTTGTTATTGCATTTTGTGTGTTACTTACGCAGGGTGTACGGAAGATTCCAGTCCAGTATGCGAAACGTGTAGTGGGACGAAAAGTATATGGCGGTACTACACAGTATTTACCGTTAAAAGTAAATGCTGCAGGAGTGATGCCGATTATTTTTGCCCAGTCAATTATGTTTATTCCGAGCACGATAGGAACGTTCTTTCCAGAGAGTGCCACGGTACAGATGTTGACCGCATGGGCTTCTGATTTTACAGGAATCACGTACTCGATTATATTCTTTTTTATCTGTGTGTTCTTTACATACTTCTATACTGCTATAACAGTAAATCCAAGGGAAATGGCAGACACCATGAAACGCCAAGGGGGCTTTATACCAGGTGTTCGCCCCGGGAATCAAACAGTGGAATTTATCGATAATATTTTGACGAAAGTTACACTCCCTGGAGCTATATTTTTAGGATTTATTGCCATATTACCAGCTTTTGCTGCGCGGTTGGGAGTAACAACAGGCTTTGCCATGTTTTATGGAGGTACAAGCCTGCTTATTATTGTTGGAGTTGCGATTGATACGCTCCAGCAGATTGAAAGCCACTTAATGATGCGTCATTATGATGGATTCATGAAGAGTGGTAAGATGAAAAGCCGTCGATAAGGATGATCTTTTTAAAAAGTGAATCTGAAATTGAAAAGATGAGAACAAGCGCGCAGCTTGTTTCTCAGACTCTTGCAGAGGTGGCAAAAGAGATTGAGCCCGGAGTCACTACCGCTAAATTGGATCGAGTTGCAGAAGAGTTTATAAAAAAACAAGGTGGAAGGCCGGCATTTAAAGGATATGGACCAGAAAATAATCCATTTCCGGGCACGTTATGTATTTCTATTAATGAAGAAGTCGTGCATGGTATTCCCAGTGAGAAGAGGGAACTAAAAGAAGGCGATATTGTTTCTATAGATTGTGGTGTCGAAAAGAACGGTTATTTCGGTGATCATGCTTATACTTTCGCAGTCGGTGAATGTGATCCTGAAACTGTTAAGTTACTGAGAACAACGCTTGAATCTCTTTACAAGGGAATAGAAAAAGCGATTCACGGAAATAAGATTGGTGATATTTCACATGCGGTGCAAACATACTGTGAAGACGAAGGGTATGGAGTTGTCCGAGACTTAGTGGGACATGGACTTGGAAAGTCTCTGCACGAAGATCCTTCAGTCCCTAATTTCGGAAGTCCAGGCAGAGGTAACCGACTGCGGTCTGGAATGACTCTGGCAGTAGAACCAATGATAACGCTTGGAAGTTATAAGGTTAAAACTTTGGACGATGGCTGGACCGTTATTACACAAGACGGTAAAAATGCCGCTCATTATGAGCATGATATTGTAGTTCGTGAAGGAAAGGCTGAAATTCTAAGTACTTTTGATTATATTAAAGAGATAACGAAAAACCGAATAAACGCAGATATTTGACATGGCTAAACAAGAGCCAATAAAGCAAGATGGCGAAATTATTGAAGCGTTACCTAACGCACAATTTCGCGTCGAACTTGATAACGGACATGAGATCTTAGCTCATGTTTCGGGAAAAATGAGAATGTACTATATCAAAATTCTTCCCGGTGATAGAGTTGCCGTGGAAATGTCTCCTTATGATTTAAGTAAGGGACGTATTACGTATCGTTATAAATAAATTCTAATTAAAAAGAGTTTAGAGTTATGAAGACCCGATCTTCAGTAAAAAAGAGAAGTTCTGACGACAAAATTGTACGACGCAATGGTCGTGTATATGTAATCAACAAGAAGAATCCACGCCACAAGCAACGGCAAGGATAAAAATTTGAATTAGTTTTTATGGCAAGAATTGCTGGAATTGATTTACCAAAAGAGAAACGAGGCGAAGTAGGGTTAACCTATATATTCGGTATTGGTCGTTCGACTGCTCAGGAAATTTTAGATGAGTTAGAGATCGACTACGATACCAAGGTGAAGGATTGGACCGATGATCAAGTAACCAAGCTACGTACAAAGATCGATAATGAATATACGGTCGAGGGAAATTTACGGAGTGAGGTAAAAGCAAATATTCGACGTCTGATTGAGATTGGTTCCTATCGAGGGACACGACACAGGAAAGGTTTACCCGTTCGCGGACAAAATACACAAACTAATGCCCGTACACGAAAAGGAAAACGACGTACGGTAGCAGGTAGGAAATCAGCTCCTAAAAAATAATATTAGCGAGACAATCAATGGCAAAGAAAAAACGTAGGTCTCCGGCCAAAAAACGGAAGAAAAGAAGTCAACTCTCAGACCCTAACGGCATGGCTTTTATAAAAGCCACATTTAATAATGTGCTTGTTACGGTTACTGATGCCGATGGCAATGCTATTTCGTGGTCATCTGCAGGTAAAGAGGGCTTTAAGGGGTCACGAAAAAACACCCCTTATGCCGCACAGCTTAGTGCCGAAACAGCCGCAACAACTGCCTATGAAATGGGGTTGCGACGGGTAGAGGTATTTGTTAAAGGTCCCGGTTCGGGACGTGAAGCTGCCGTGCGAGCATTAGCTTCCAGTGGATTAGAAGTGACGTCTATTAAAGACCGTACTCCTATTCCACACAATGGTTGCAGACCCCCCAAACGAAGAAGAGTATAAAGCAGAAAGTTAATAGTTATTATGGCAAGATATACAGGTCCAAAACAGAAAAAAGCAAGACGCTTCCGGGAACCAATTTTCGGTCCCAGTAAAGCACTCGAGCGGAAGCCTTACGGGCCGGGTCAGCATGGAAGATCCAGGTATTCCCGGAAATCTGAATATGCAATTCAGCTCGAAGAAAAGCAGAAAGCCAAATACACTTACGGGCTGTTGGAAAAACAGTTCTCAAACTTATTCGATAAGGCGAATGCCAAGGATGGTGTAACTGGCGATATACTGCTTCAGTACTTAGAAAGTCGTTTGGACAATACCGTTTACCGTCTTGGTTTTGCGAGAACGCGTCGACAAGCCCGACAATTGGTGAGTCATAAACATATAGTAGTAAATGGAGAGGTGGTGAATATTCCCTCCTATCAACTTAAGCCGGGTGATGTAGTAAGTGTACGTCCTAAGGCTAAAAATTTGGAAGTAATTAACAATTCTCTGGAACATGCTCCTACCACAAAATACAAGTGGATTGAGATTGATAAAAAGGAGATGTCAGGTAAGTTTTTAAATCTTCCTGAAGTCGAGGATATTCCTGAAAATATAAATGTTCAGCTTATTGTTGAACTTTATTCTAAGTAATTTTAACCATTTAGTGCGATAACGCTTAAATTATGAGCAATTATAGCATACAGATGCCCGAGCCTCTTGATGTTAAAGAAGCAACGGATACGTTTGGAACTTTTATCTTGCAACCTCTGGAAAGAGGATTTGGAGTAACAGTTGGTAATTCATTTCGAAGAATACTGTTATCATCTTTACCTGGAATTGCGATTAATGCGATTAAGATACAGGGAGTAGAACATGAATACTCCAGTATCGATGGGGTTAAGGAGGATGTCTATGAAATTATTCTGAATCTTAAGGAAGTTCGCTTTAGTCAGGTTGAAAAGAGCAGCGGAGTGGTACATGTCTCTAAGTCGGGGGAAGGAACATTTACAGCAGCAGATATTGCTGACGCTACGGCCGACTATGAAGTATTAAATCCGGATTTGGTTATTGCAACAATGGCCGAAGATGCGGAACTAGAAATTGAGCTTCGCTTAGGACGTGGCCGTGGATATGTACCAGCAGAAGAACAAAATGTTGATACTTCCGAAGATGTCAATCTGATCCCCATTGATGCCATTTATACTCCGATAAAGCAGGTTCAATTTGATGTTGAAAATGTACGGGTCGGACAGCACACTGACTATGAAAAGCTGGTAATGGATATAACAACAGATGGATCTATTAATTCCAAAGAGGCACTGACTATAGCGGGTAAGATTCTCAAGGAGCATATAGAGAAATTTATTACCGAAGAAATTGATGAGCCTTTTACGCAAGAAGAGGAGGAAGTAGATGCAGAGAAACAACGTATTACTAATCTGTTGAAAACAAGTATTGAAGATCTCAACTTGAGCGTCCGCTCTTATAATTGTCTTAAATCAGCTAATATTAATACCATAGGTGAGCTGGTAACACGAGACGAACAAGATCTTTTGAAGTTTAGAAACTTTGGTAAAAAATCCTTGGCCGAATTAGTTGAGGTTATTGAAGGCAAGGATCTCCATTTTGGAATGGATGTTAGTAAGTATTTAGATAACTCTTAAAGGAATTTTAGGAAGAAATGCGTCATTTAGTAAAAGGAAGAAAACTTGGTAGAACACCTGCGCACAGAAAGGCAACCATGAGTTCCCTTTCTGTTGCACTTATAAAAGAACACAGAATTGTGACTACTGAGGCGAAAGCGAAAGAGCTTCGTAGCTATGTTGAACCATTAATTACACGGGCTAAGGAAGACACGACCCATAACAGGCGTCAGGTTTTTTCTAAACTTAAAGACAAACAGGCCGTATCACATCTATTTGATGAAGTTGCTCAAAAAGCAATGGATCGTCCTGGAGGTTATACACGTGTGATAAAGATTGGTAATCGTTCCGGAGATGGCGCAAAAATGGCTGTAATGGAGCTTGTAGATTATAATGATATCAAGCCTGAAGACAGCCAAAAGAGAAAGCGTACACGCCGCGCAGGCCAATCCACGAAAACCACTTCTTCAGACTCAGAGGAGCAAAAAGATGCTTCATCTGATACCGAAAAGCTGGAAGATACGGGTGGGTCGGAAGAGGAATAGTTTTCGCATTTCTTCTATTATAATATATACTATTTTAATAATTGATAAGTACAGTTTAGTTTCGATTTTAATTTGATTTTGAGACTAAAAGTTCTTATTATTGCATCGCTTCGGAAGTGGGCGAGTATTGCAAGTTTAATTCCTTTTCGATTGTGTGAATTTAGCATTTGGAAGTGATCGGGAAAGTGGTTATCATTGCAGCGCCTTCCGATGGCGGGAGGAGGTCTTCTTTTTTGGGAGGCGGATGTTCTTTGACATGATGGGTAGAATATACAGACGATCGC
>NZ_BAABRS010000009.1 GCF_039545095.1 Fodinibius salicampi
AACTCGTTTATGCATTAGAAAGTCAACTCACTCCATACTTCTCCTTTGATCCTACCTGAGTGGTTGCTAGGACACCTGCCATTGAATAATTCCATACTGCTATTGACTACTATTCCCCTATCCCTGATGTATGAGATTACTTTCTAAGAGGACATGAATCTTGTCCAGGCGTTTATCTGAGACTGCCTCCCTTCGTCTGGAGACGTCTAATGTCTTATCTGGCTTAGTATTCAAAGGGTGGCCCAGGCGGCTAACCGGACTAGAACCTCGGCAGCGGGCTGCCGGATTACGCGTTAATAAGAGCCTGCCCGGGCCTTGCCCATCGCTGGGATGGGAATTTGTCAAAAGCGGTTATTTAGATATTAAAACTTGTCGGGATCATAGATCCGTCCGTTCTTCCATAGGCTCCACATAACGTTAATAATTTTGCGTTGGGTATTGAGCCGGGCATTTCGTTCACTGCTGGCCCGGCGGCAGCTGTCTTTCCAAAATTGTTTAACTTCATTGTCATTCGTTGCATTAGCAGCGCTCAGCCAAGCCCGATAACTCATAGCCTTGAGTTCCCCATAACCCTGTTTGTCCAAGCGTTTGCGGCTCACCGACTGTCCGGCCGAACTGCGACTAACAACGGCCAACTGGCAAAACTTATAGACCTGGCTGCGTCGGCGAAACCGGTGGGGATCTTCCAACAAGGCCGAAAACAGATGGGAACCTACCGGCCCAATACCGGGAATCTTGGCAAACTCGGCAATCTCCCAGTAGTTTTTGCCTTGCTCGCGGATACCCCGAAAGATTTGCAGTGACCGCTCGTGGTGGTAGGTGATAAACTCCAGCTTCTGTTCGGCGAGCTTGCGATGCTCACCGGAGCTAATTTGACTGATCCATTCCTTGCCCCTGCGGAAACTAAACCGGCTGCTGCCGGTGGGTATCCGCACTCCAATATGCCGCAAATAATGGGTCAATCGCTGAATGGCCGCAGCCTTGGCCCGGCGCTGGCGCAGATACATCTTCATGCGCGATTTGAACACGTGGCGGGCTTCCAAAGGTTGCCACCAGACCGGCTTGTATTCGCCCAGTCGAAGCAACCGAGCCAGCTTGTGCGCATCGGTTCGGTCATTTTTAGTCCCCCCGCGATGAACCAAGGCATTGGTGGCTGGATCACAGATGACCAGCCGGTCGACCCACGGAGCCATGGCACTTGCTACCCAGCGAGCATGTGTACCCTGTTCAAGGATTACCTGCAGCTGGCCATGCGGGTAGTTGCGAGCCCAGCTGATCAGTTTGTCTGCTCGGGTGGGCACCTCCTGCTGTTGCACTTGCTCCCCCTTTGGGTCGATGGACTGTATGACGGTATTACTTGCATGAATGTCCATTCCTGCGTAATGTGTAGTTGTATTCATAAGAGGACCTCCTGTTGGGTTGGTAGTGAATGTGGATTCTTACCAATCTACAGGTGTCCTCTTTCTAATGCATAATACCGGACAGACCTCGCCAATTCTTTGCTGCTCTTGGTTTTGAGGCTCCTCTTTCGTTAGTTGTAATTCAACATTACTTCGTGCGCAGGTTATGCGCCAGGCCGTTATAATTCAAAATAATCGATGATGAAATTAAAAACTCAATATCACTGGGGACTCTTAGTTTTCACAGCTTTTATTTTTTTTAGCTGTAGTTCAGACAATAAATTACATACCGTAGATAAAATTAAACCAGAGGTTCTGGCAAAGCCTCAATTGTTTATAGATTTTGAGCAGAACGGGATGGTTCAACCTTCCTCCATTGAGATGCTGGGGAAGTCCCGTATAGCCGTGTTAGATAGCAAGCTAAACGAGGTTTTAGTTTTTAACGATCATGGAGCCTTTGAGTTTCGGTTTGGAGGTAAAGGCAAAGGTCCCGGGGAGTTTTCCCGTCCCCAGTACATTGACCAAAGCCGGGCATCCATCAACGTGATAGATGCCGAGTTGCAACGGGTGAATCAGTTCAACTATTCTGGAGATTTTGAACGCAGCTTCACTTTTGAAGAAAACCCATACGATGGTAAGATGGCGGTAATGGGCGTGGGAAAATACTTTGTCGGTGCGATAGGAGCAAATGGAAGTTTGATTAAACTAGTCGACACTACAAAAGATACCGTCAATTATTTTGGGGAAGCACTTGGTGAAGAAAATCCACCGCAGCGTCTAGAAATTGCCAGGCAAACCCTGGCCGGTGGGGAAATCCCAGGAATGTATAAAAACCAGGTTACTCTTTATCTTGATGGTAAGCATCTATATGTCTTCCTTGAAGCTTACAGTCGCATTCAAAAATATTCGATTGATGGAAGGCTTCTCTGGGAAACCGCTGTGGATTTACCCGTGAATAAGCTAATATTTCAAAAAGCGGTGGAGCGAGCTAAAAAGGCACCCACCGATGTGCTCCCCTCCTACAGGTATATTACAAGCATGAAAGTAGTCGATGGACGCGTTTTCTTGCTGTGGATGCCTGTCGAAGACCACCCCAGAAAATTGGTGAGAATCAACAAGAATGGAGAAATTACTACTATTTATCACGTCCCAGAAAAGGAACCTACATTTTTTGATTTTGCCATTGATTCGTCTGACAACAAGCTTTATTTGAGTGCCCCACAAATTGGCCAGGTGTATCAGACCAATTTGGAAATTTAGCCTAAGAGAAACAGCAATCTGTTTGAATTATAACACGCGTTTCAATCGGATTTTGCCGTTCATTGCTGGCAATAAAATTTTTCTAAGTTGTGCTATTAATTGTTTTTTTACCACTTTGCAGCTGTAAATGGCCAAACCGGTTAAACACCAGACTGTTATTCTGCCTAAAATCTTATTTTATCTCAAACTGACGTCAATTAATGAAAAACATTACATTCCACACCATTCCCCAGACTCTTAATGCCAATGAGAGTGATAACGAGAATAGCAATTTCAATACTTTCTGAGTGAATGACGGACTCCCTATTGAGGGCTTGGTTGAGACAGAGTCATTCTTAATCTGTCTATTAGTCAGTTTCTGAGAAATGAGTTTTTGATTTGAGTACATTCCAAAGGATAAGCGCTTGCTCATAATTATATTTTTCAGTCGCAAGCAGTATTAAAATCAATCCAATATTGACAATAAATTTTCCACCGACTGTAGTGTTTCCTGCTCGTTGAAACTTACTTTACTTACAATTTTGAGTCCACTGTAAAAAGTGTAAAAAAGCCTGGCTATGGCCTCCAACTCTTTATCGGCAGGTATTTGACCTTTTTCCACACCTTCTTTCAAGTAACCACGAAAAGTTTCTACAAACTTCTGTTGGTTTTCTTGTAGGTCTTTAAGAAAAGAATGATCATTTGGAACCAACTCAGCAGTTGTATTAACAACAAAACACCCCTTTGCCTCCTTATCCTTTTTTGATTCCTCAATGGCCTTTTCAAACAGCGCCAGAAAACCAACCTTAACATCTTTGTGTGATGCAAGAAGCTGAGAAACGGCTTTTAAGTTTTCATCTCTATAAAGCTGAAAAGCCTTTTCAAACAGCTGCTTTTTTCCACCGAAGGTATCGTACAAGCTAGACCGGCTAATTCCCAACTCATCCACTAAATCCTGCGCAGAAGTATCATAATAGCCATTTTTCCAAAAGAGATTCATGGCCTTAATAAGCACTTCTTTTTCGTCAAATAACTTAGCTCTTGGCATAGATACAAATACAAATTTTACTTAATAAACAATCTATATGGATTATAAATCTATCTAATTCCATTAATTAATAAAGGGCAAGAAAACTCTTGCCCTCCTAAACTACAGTATTTGGAATAATCATTCCAAGTTTTGATAAAAAAATTTACCCGATTAAAGGATTTATATTAATACCTCCATCTATATTGTATTCTCCACCAGTAATAAAGGAGGCTTTGTCAGAAGCCAAAAAGCTTACCAGCTCAGCAATATCTTCCGGCTCACCAAAACGGTTTAACGGAATACGATCTTGCATAGCCTCAGCAAAACCATCAATCTGTTCTTCGCTCATAGCGGTTTTGCCAAATATTGGTGTGGATACCGGACCCGGATTTACCGAATTGATACGAATATTTCTGGGTGCTAATTCTGTAGCAGCTATGCGTGTATAGGAATTTAAAGCTGCTTTAGACGCTGCATATACAGCAGTGTTCGACATTCCCGCGTAAGCATTTACAGATGCCAGATTGATAATACTGGCTCCGTCGTTTAATATCGGTAAGAATTTTTCTATGGTAAAAACAGCCCCTTTAAAATTAATACCCATTTGATGATCAAACATCTCTTCAGTTATTTGACCTATCGGTGCGGGTTGGAAAATTCCGGCATTTACGAACAAAATATCGACATTGCCAAATTCATTTTTAACCTGATCTACTGCCCTTTCAATAGCTTCCAGATCCGCAACATCAGCAACAATACCTTTGACACCAAGCTCTTCAGCAGCCTTTTGTACTTTTGCGGTGTTTCTGCTGATAATGATAACTGTTGATCCTTGTTTCTTTAATTTCTTGGCGGATGCATATCCAATTCCGCTGTTACCACCGGTAACCACGGAAACTTTATTTTCTAACTGATTCATATATATAATTGGTTTTGAAGTTAATTATTATGGAACGATCGTTCCGGTACCAAATATTATTATATTGGAACGTTTATTCCAAATAAAATGTCCAGTCAATTTGCGGTATCTTCTGATGATAATTTTAATTAATTGAGAATTCTATTCTCATTATTTGAACTATACCGTAATAACAACAATATCTTAGGTGGTATAACCCCGCGCATTAAGGGGACGCACCTCGCCTACCCTGCCAGTTTTGTTTTTCCGGCTCCAAATAGTAAACTGCAATCGCTATTCACACCAATCCGTGCGCCGGTTAAGCGCAATGTCGTTATAGGGTTTTACCTTATACTCCTCTCATTTGTTCAAACGAAATTGCCAAAAAGTGTTAGAACATATAAGCGTTCATTAAAATCCTGATTCTCCACCAATCCTTAGGAACAAATTTGGGGGTTCAGTTTATTGTAATATCTTGTCAGAAGATATATCCATTAATGACGAGGCCATATTGCAAAATAAATTAGACTACCATCAAGAACCGGGTCAACCCACAAGTCATAGTTCATCATTTTCGCTCACCTTCTTTGTTGGTATGGCCATTTACTTAACCTTTATTGTTGTAGTCGGTTTTTGGCCTACTTACTTCGGGGATTTATTTTCCGGCAAAGAATTTGCTAAAAGTGGTTTTGTTGAAATAACGTGGAAAACACACATACATGCTTTCGTTTTTATGGCATGGATGGGTACTCTTTGTTACCAAACCTTATTAGTAGCACGAAATAATACAAAAAGGCACACCAAGGTTGGAAAATATGGATTTCTCTGGGGAGTGCTTGTGGCATTACTTGGACTATTCATGGTATCCTTGGTGATTCAGAGCGGAATAACACAGGGTCTTACCACACTATCCAAAGCCCTTCCGGGTATGTTTCTTTCTGGAGGTTTCGTGGCTATTTTTGAATTTGCTATACTTTTAATTCTGGGATTCATCTATCGCACTTCACCTGATGAGCATAAACGGTATATGCTATTTGCCACTATTGCCTTGGCAAATGCCGCAGCGAGCAGATGGGGGATATTAATTAATGAATGGACGGGACCCTGGGCTTCTGAAATCATTCACACATTTATGATTACTCCCATCTGGGCCTATGACTTTTACAAGGATAAACGTATTCATAAGGCCACATTAATCGGCACGTTTATTATTGGTCTATATTTCCTAAAACGGTTGCTATAAAATCTTTCTGAGTACTACACCGGTCGTATTTTCGTGCTTGAAAACCCTATAACCCGTGCATTAACGCGTTTATGCATTAGAAAGTCAACTCACTCCATACTTCTCCTTTGATCCTACCTGAGTGGTTGCTAGGACACCTGCCATTGAATAATTCCATACTGCTATTGACTACTATTCCCCTATCCCTGATGTATGAGATTACTTTCTAAGAGGACATGAATCTTGTCCAGGCGTTTATCTGAGACTGCCTCCCTTCGTCTGGAGACGTCTAATGTCTTATCTGGCTTAGTATTCAAAGGGTGGCCCAGGCGGCTAACCGGACTAGAACCTCGGCAGCGGGCTGCCGGATTACGCGTTAATAAGAGCCTGCCCGGGCCTTGCCCATCGCTGGGATGGGAATTTGTCAAAAGCGGTTATTTAGATATTAAAACTTGTCGGGATCATAGATCCGTCCGTTCTTCCATAGGCTCCACATAACGTTAATAATTTTGCGTTGGGTATTGAGCCGGGCATTTCGTTCACTGCTGGCCCGGCGGCAGCTGTCTTTCCAAAATTGTTTAACTTCATTGTCATTCGTTGCATTAGCAGCGCTCAGCCAAGCCCGATAACTCATAGCCTTGAGTTCCCCATAACCCTGTTTGTCCAAGCGTTTGCGGCTCACCGACTGTCCGGCCGAACTGCGACTAACAACGGCCAACTGGCAAAACTTATAGACCTGGCTGCGTCGGCGAAACCGGTGGGGATCTTCCAACAAGGCCGAAAACAGATGGGAACCTACCGGCCCAATACCGGGAATCTTGGCAAACTCGGCAATCTCCCAGTAGTTTTTGCCTTGCTCGCGGATACCCCGAAAGATTTGCAGTGACCGCTCGTGGTGGTAGGTGATAAACTCCAGCTTCTGTTCGGCGAGCTTGCGATGCTCACCGGAGCTAATTTGACTGATCCATTCCTTGCCCCTGCGGAAACTAAACCGGCTGCTGCCGGTGGGTATCCGCACTCCAATATGCCGCAAATAATGGGTCAATCGCTGAATGGCCGCAGCCTTGGCCCGGCGCTGGCGCAGATACATCTTCATGCGCGATTTGAACACGTGGCGGGCTTCCAAAGGTTGCCACCAGACCGGCTTGTATTCGCCCAGTCGAAGCAACCGAGCCAGCTTGTGCGCATCGGTTCGGTCATTTTTAGTCCCCCCGCGATGAACCAAGGCATTGGTGGCTGGATCACAGATGACCAGCCGGTCGACCCACGGAGCCATGGCACTTGCTACCCAGCGAGCATGTGTACCCTGTTCAAGGATTACCTGCAGCTGGCCATGCGGGTAGTTGCGAGCCCAGCTGATCAGTTTGTCTGCTCGGGTGGGCACCTCCTGCTGTTGCACTTGCTCCCCCTTTGGGTCGATGGACTGTATGACGGTATTACTTGCATGAATGTCCATTCCTGCGTAATGTGTAGTTGTATTCATAAGAGGACCTCCTGTTGGGTTGGTAGTGAATGTGGATTCTTACCAATCTACAGGTGTCCTCTTTCTAATGCATAATACCGGACA
>NZ_BAABRS010000010.1:2500-5608 GCF_039545095.1 Fodinibius salicampi
ATAAGAGCCCAGATCCGCAGGTATCCGAATGGGGCAACCCATCCCGACTTCGGTCGGGATACTCCCTTAGGGGAGGGTCACACCCGGCGAACTGAAACATCTAAGTAGCCGGAGGAACAGAGAACAAGTCAGTAATCCCCCAAGTAGTGGCGAGCGAACGGGGGCCAGCCCAAACCCGGCTGCTACGGCGGCCGGGGGTAGTAGGGCCCACAAAAGCAATCCAAGCGAAGACGAAGCGGACTGGAAAGCCGCCCCACAGAAGGTGACAGGCCTGTAGACGTAAGCGCGGTGCGCGGGTGGGATTCCCTGAGTAGGACGGGACCGGAGAAATCCTGTCTGAATTAGCCGGCACCATCCGGTAAGGCTAAATACTGGTTATGACCGATAGTGAACAAGTACCGTGAGGGAAAGGTGAAAAGAACGCCGAGAAGGCGAGTGAAATAGTACCTGAAACCATACGCTTACAAGCGGTCGGAGCCTCTCTTCGGAGGGGTGACGGCGTGCCTTTTGCATAATGAGCCTACGAGTTGCGCCTGTTGCGCAAGGTTAATCTCCTCAGGAGAGCAGCCGAAGCGAAAGCGAGTCCGAACAGGGCGAAAGTGCAGTGGGGCAGACGCGAAACCGAGTGAGCTATCTATGACCAGGGCGAAGTTCCGGTAAAACGGAATGGAGGCCCGAACCGACGGGCGTTGAAAAGCCCCCGGATGAGTTGTGGATAGGGGTGAAAGGCCAATCAAACTCGGAAATAGCTCGTTCTCCTCGAAATATATTTAGGTATAGCATCTGGCGAGCAGCATGTCGGAGGTAGAGCACTGATTAGACTAGGGGGCTTCACCGCCTACCAAATCTAGACAAACTCCGAATGCCGGCATGTGTTGCCAGGTAGTCAGCGTGGGGGCGATAACGTCCTCCCGCAAGAGGGAAACAACCCAGACCACCAGCTAAGGCCCCTAAATCCAAACTAAGTTGAACAAAGAAAGTTGGGTTGCCCAGACAACTAGGAGGTTGGCTTAGAAGCAGCCATTCCTTGAAAGAGTGCGTAATAGCTCACTAGTCGAGCGGCCCGGCGTCGATAATTGACGGGCATAAGTTTGGTGCCGAAGCTGTGGATTGCATCCGTTTGGATGCAGTGGTAGAGGAGCATTCCAGCGCCATCGAAGTCGCCCTGTGAGGGGTGGTGGAGGTTCTGGAAGCGAAACTGTAGGCATGAGTAACGATAAGAGGAGTGAGAAACTCCTCCACCGTAAATCTACGGGTTCCTGATCAACGTTAATCGGATCAGGGTTAGTCGAGACCTAAGGTGTAGCCGAAAGGCGAAGCCGATGGAAAACCGGTTAAATATTCCGGTACCACCGCTCAGCGATAAACGAAGGCGTCACGCAGAAGTGACACTACCGCCTGCTTACTGAATAGCAGGTTGAAGGAGCTAGGCTGGGAGGCAGGCAAATCCGCCTCCCGCGACGGCTGAACTCCGACAGTACGGGGAGCCTACGGGCAAACCGATAGTGTAGGTAATCTGGCTGCCAAGAAACCCGTCGTCGTTTGTTGAGTTGGTGCTCGTACCAAAACCGACACAGGTAGATGAGGAGAGTATCCTCAGGTGCTCGAGCGAATCGTGGCTAAGGAACTCGGCAAATTAGATCCGTAACTTCGGGAGAAGGATCCCCCCTCCAGGAATGGAGGGGGCGCAGTGACCAGGTCCAATCGACTGTTTAACAAAAACACATGCCTCTGCTAAGTCGCAAGACGATGTATAGGGGCTGACACCTGCCCGGTGCTGGAAGGTTAAGGAAGCCTGTTAATACCCTTCGGGGTATGAAGCGGGCGACTGAAGCCCCAGTAAACGGCGGCCGTAACTATAACGGTCCTAAGGTAGCGAAATTCCTTGTCGGGTAAGTTCCGACCTGCACGAATGGTGCAACGAATTGGACGCTGTCTCGGCCACGAGCTCGGTGAAATTGTGGTATCGGTGATGACGCCGATTACCCGCAGCGGGACGGAAAGACCCCGTGAACCTTTACTACAACTTTACATTGGCTTTAGCTGCCGAATGTGCAGGATAGGTGGGAGGCACTGAAGCCCCAGCGCTAGCTGGGGTGGAGCCGCCCGTGAAATACCACCCTTTGGGCAGCTGAATTCTAATTCCCCGAGCGGGAAGACAGTGTATGGTGGGTAGTTTGACTGGGGCGGTCGCCTCCTAAAATGTAACGGAGGCTCCCAAAGGTACCCTCAGCACGGTCGGCAATCGTGCGTAGAGTGTAAAAGCATAAGGGTGCTTGACTGCGAGACATACAGGTCGAGCAGGTGCGAAAGCAGGGTTTAGTGATCCGGCGGTTTCCGAATGGAAGGGCCGTCGCTCAAAGGATAAAAGGTACTCCGGGGATAACAGGCTTATCTCCCCCAAGAGTTCACATCGACGGGGAGGTTTGGCACCTCGATGTCGGCTCATCGCATCCTGGGGCTGGAGAAGGTCCCAAGGGTATGGCTGTTCGCCATTTAAAGCGGTACGCGAGCTGGGTTCAGAACGTCGTGAGACAGTTCGGTCCCTATCTGCTGTGGGCGTTGGAATGTTGCGGAGAGCTGCTCCTAGTACGAGAGGACCGGAGTGGACGCACCGCTGGTGTACCGGTTGTTCTGCCAAGAGCATGGCCGGGTAGCTATGTGCGGAAGTGATAAGCCGCTGAAAGCATCTAAGCGCGAAGCACGCTCCAAGATAAACATTCCCCACAGAGCCTTCTGGAAGACGACCAGATGGATAGGCGGCAGGTATACGGGTGGCAACACCTTTAGCCGAGCCGTACTAATAAGGCCACTGGCTTTTACTTATATGGCTTGCACGACCGGCTGGTCGGGCAAGTCTGCCAACACAACAACCATTACCCCTTCACCATCAGCTATCAGTAAGTCAAAGCCCAACCGGCGACGAAATTACGAGCAGGCGGGCATAGCGCAGGGGCCCCACCCGTTCCCATCCCGAACACGGACGTGACCCTCTGCAGCGCCGATGGTACTGGCCGACCGGCCGGGAGCGTAGGTCCCCGACTGCTCTTTTATTTACCAAGAGGTGATTCCCCACGGGAGTCACCTCTTTTTTTTATTAGATACAAT
>NZ_BAABRS010000011.1 GCF_039545095.1 Fodinibius salicampi
TATTCAATTATGTCAGTTACCACGCCGGCGCCGACTGTGCGACCGCCTTCGCGGATTGCAAACCGAAGCCCCTCTTCCATGGCCACCGGCTGGATCAACGTCACGTCCATCGTCACGTTATCGCCCGGCATCACCATCTCTACCCCTTCGGGCAGCTGGCAGGAGCCGGTCACATCGGTCGTGCGGAAGTAAAACTGCGGGCGGTACCCCTTGAAAAAGGGCGTATGACGGCCGCCTTCGTCCTTGCTCAGCACGTATACCTCACAGCTGAACTTCGTATGCGGGGTGATCGAGCCCGGCTCGCAGAGCACCATGCCCCGCTGCAGGTCTTCCTTGTCAATCCCGCGCAGCAGGATCCCGGCGTTGTCTCCGGCCTGCCCTTCATCGAGCATCCGGCGGAACATCTCAATGCCGGTAACCACGCTTTCCATCGGGTCTTCGACAATCCCGACAATTTCAATCTCATCGTTCAGGTGAATCACGCCCCGCTCAATACGGCCCGTGGCCACCGTCCCGCGGCCGGTAATGGAGAAAATATCTTCCACCGGCATCAAAAACGGCTTGTCCACATCACGCTCGGGGGTTGGAATCGTCTCATCAACCGCATCCATCAGGTCCAGGATCGCCTGCTCATCTTCCTCACTGCCTTCCAGGGCCTGCAGGGCCGAGCCCTGAATGACCGGAATGTTGTCTCCGTCAAATTCATAAGAGCTGAGCAGCTCCCGGACTTCCAGCTCGACCAGCTCAATGAGCTCCTCATCGTCGACCAGGTCGGTCTTGTTCATAAAGACCACAATCTGAGGGACCCCCACCTGGCGGGCCAGCAAAATATGCTCGCGGGTCTGCGGCATCGGACCATCCGTGGCCGCCACCACCAATATCGCCCCGTCCATCTGGGCCGCTCCGGTAACCATGTTCTTCACATAGTCGGCGTGGCCCGGGCAGTCTACGTGTGCATAGTGGCGATCATCAGTCTCATACTCCACATGGGCCGTCGAGATCGTAATGCCCCGCTCCTTCTCCTCGGGGGCATTGTCTATATCAGTAAATTTCTTCGCTACGCCCCCGTAGTGCTTGGCCATCACCGTCGTGATCGCGGCCGTCAGGGTCGTCTTCCCGTGGTCTACGTGACCTATCGTTCCTATGTTTACATGCGGCTTATTCCGCTGGTATGTCTCTTTTGCCAT